>JAPTWR010000085.1 GCA_028065135.1 Acidithiobacillus sp. | reverse complement strand
GTGGATGACCGCAAGCGGAGCTGCGATGTGGGCCTGCTTGTCGAATCTGACGCTCCCATCGACAATCCCGCCTTCCTTGCCGCCCAACTGTCCGCCCGCCTGCAGCGGAAGATGCACGGGCGCAAAGCCGATGTTCTTCTCCTCGCCCCCAACCTAAGCCATCTGCCCATCCATGATATCGCCCTGGGCGAGGGAGTACGGTTGTGAAGATCCCGCAAAAACTGCAAGAGCGTCTGCAATTTCTAGCGCGCGTAATCAATCGGGAAAACACGCACCTGCAGGACACCTACTAACTAATGCGGGTGCGACAACGTCCCGATTTTCTGATAGCCCCGATGGGGTTACCTGTGTGCTCAATACTTTTTTGGCTCAAACAGATTGATTTAGTGGGGGGATAGTTGAACGGAATGAAAGCAGTGATTTTAGCTGGCGGTCTAGGGACGCGGATCAGCGAAGAAACCGCAGTTAGGCCGAAACCAATGGTCGAAATTGGTGGTAAGCCGCTGCTCTGGCATATCATGAAAATATATTCTGCCAACGGCATCAATGACTTTATCATCTGCTTGGGATACAAGGGTTATTTAATTAAAGAATATTTTGCCAACTATTTTTTGCATATGTCGGACGTGACTTTCGACATGGCTGACAACACGATGCAAGTTCATCAGAACAACGCCGAGAATTGGCGTGTGACGCTGGTAGACACTGGCGAAAGTACCATGACAGGTGGCCGGTTAAAACGGGTACGACCCTACCTGGATGACAAGCCCTTCTGCTTCACCTATGGTGATGGGCTGAGCGATGTTGGCATTGGCGCTTTGGTCGATTTTCACCGAACACATGGTAAAATGGCTACATTGACGGCCACGCAACCACCTGGCCGCTTTGGTGCCTTGGCACTTGACGGGACAAACATCCGCAGCTTCCATGAAAAACCTCAAGGCGATGGTGCGTGGATCAATGGCGGTTTTTTTATTTTGGAGCCTAATGTCATAGATCTTATCCACGACGATGCAACTGTTTGGGAAAAGGAACCGCTTGAAAAGCTGGCAAGAATGGGAGAGCTTCAGGCATACCTGCATGAAGGTTTTTGGCATTCCATGGATACACTGCGTGACAAGAATCATTTGGAGGAGCTTTGGAGCTCAGGAAAGGCACCATGGAAAACATGGGCGTGAATCCATTTTTCTGGCAGGGGCGCCGCGTCTTCTTGACGGGGCACACCGGATTCAAGGGTAGCTGGCTCAGCCTATGGTTGCAGCAGCTAGGGGCTGAGGTGGTGGGCTACGCACTACCCCCTTCCACCGAACCAAGCTTATATGCGATAGCACGGGTAGAGGAAGGTCTGCAGTCCGTGATGGGAGATGTCAGGGACTTTGAGGCTGTACGCGCGGCTATGGCGGCAGCCCAACCGGAAATCGTGATTCATATGGCCGCCCAAGCGCTGGTACGGTACTCATATGATCATCCTGTGGAGACCTATGCGGTAAATGTCCTCGGCACAGTGCATGTGCTGGAGGCTGCCCGCCAGACCGACTCTGTTCGAGCGCTTGTCAATGTCACCAGCGATAAATGCTACGAAAATCGGGAATGGCTCTGGGGTTACCGTGAAAATGAGGCTATGGGAGGATTCGATCCGTACAGTTCCAGCAAGGGCTGCGCTGAGTTGGTCACCAGCGCCTATCGCCGCTCCTTCATGGAGGCATCGGGTATCGGCTTGGCCAGCGTACGTGCTGGCAACGTGATAGGTGGTGGAGATTGGGCGACGGACCGGCTTATCCCCGATATTTTGCGCGCCATTGGCCAGAATGAACCGGCGCGTATCCGTGCTCCGCTGGCTATCCGCCCATGGCAGCATGTACTGGAGCCGCTCAGCGGTTATTTGCTTCTTGCCGAACGATTGCATGCCGATGGTCTGCGCTGGGCCGATGGATGGAATTTTGGTCCTGCAGAGGAAGATGCCCGACCGGTAGGCTGGATCGCCGATGAGCTGACGAGACTATGGGGTGGAGGTGCGCTTTGGGAGCGGGACGCCGCAATCCAGCCACACGAAGCCACACACCTACGTCTGGACTGTTCCAAGGCGCGGTCACAACTTAACTGGCACTCCCGGTGGTCGCTGGCTGATGCTCTATCAAATATCGTAGATTGGCATAAAGCCTATCTCGCGGGCGCTGACATGCGCGAACGCACCCTTTATCAGATACAACAATATTGCAATGGGGATCATAAGGATGACTAAAGACGAGTTACGCCGGCAAATTTTGCATCTGGTGGAGCGTTATGCGGAAGCAGATTTTCAGCCCACAAACTTCGTGCCGGGTGAATCGGTGATTCCGCCGTCCGGGAAAGTCATCGGAGCCCCCGAAATAAAAAACATGGTCGAAGCGTCGCTAGACGGATGGTTAACCACCGGGCGGTTCAATGACCAGTTCGAGGCCCGTTTGGCCGACTTCCTGGGCGTTAAGCATGTGGCGACGGTAAACTCCGGATCGTCGGCCAATCTCGTAGCCTTCAGCACCCTGACATCCCCCAGGCTCGGAGATCGGGCGATTAAACCCGGGGATGAAGTGATTGGTGTTGCAGCGGGTTTCCCAACCACGGTCAATCCCATTCTGCAATGCGGCGCCATCCCGGTTTTTGTGGATGTGGACATTCCTACATACAACATAGACGCCACAAAGATTGAAGCGGCCATTGGGCCTAAGACCAAGGCCATCATGCTGGCACACACCCTGGGCAACCCCTTCAATCTGAGTATCGTCACCGAATTATGTAAAAAATATCATCTTTGGCTCATCGAGGACTGTTGTGACGCTCTGGGCTCGCGCTATCAAGGCAAGCTGGTCGGTACCTTTGGTGACATCGGGACCCTTAGTTTTTATCCCGCTCACCATATTACCATGGGAGAAGGGGGAGCGGTGTTCACAAATAATAGTGAATTGAAGAGCATCATCGAGTCTTTCCGGGACTGGGGCCGTGACTGCTACTGTGCGCCGGGAAAGGACAACACCTGCGGCAAGCGTTTCGGTTGGCAATTAGGCGATCTCCCTCTCGGCTACGACCATAAATACATCTACTCCCATATGGGCTATAACCTGAAAATCACTGACATGCAGGCCGCCTGCGCATTGGCGCAGATGGATCGGCTGGAAGGGTTCATAGAAGCCAGAAGAAATAACTTCGCGTTTCTTAAAGGCCGATTGAAGAGTTTGGAAGAGTTCCTGGTTCTCCCGGAAGCCACGCCTGGGGCGGAGCCATCCTGGTTCGGATTTCCTATCAGCATTCGGGAGGATGCAGGCATTTCTCGTGTCGATTTGCTGAAATATCTGGACCAGTACCGTATCGGCACCCGTCTTCTCTTTGCCGGCAACCTCACGCGCCAGCCTTACTTTCAGGGCAGGTACTATCGGGTTAGCGGTGAACTCACGAATACCGACAAGGTCATGAACAACACCTTCTGGATTGGCGTTTACCCAGGGCTCAACGACATCATGCTGGATCATGTCGGAGACCGATTGGAGACCTTTTTTGGGGTCAACTTTTAAGAGCCATGAAAATCCTGACTACCAAGATTCCTGGTTGCCTACAGCTCATCCCCGATATACGAAGGGATGAACGAGGATCTTTTGTCAAAACATTTCATCAGGAAATCTTTGCCGATCATGGCCTGGAGACCCGGTTTGCGGAAGAATATTACTCTGCTTCCAAAAAGGGAGTTCTGAGAGGCATGCATTTCCAAACTCCCCCTGTGGCACATACCAAAGTCGTTTACTGTGTTTCCGGGGAGGTAGTTGATGCGGTTGTCGATCTGCGGATCGGTTCGCCAACCTACGGGCAACATGAAACTTTCACGCTGGATGAAAAGAAGGGCAGTATTCTGTATATTCCATCCGGATTGGCTCACGGATTCTATGTGAAAAGCGACATGGCGATCATGCTCTACAAGGTCACCACGGTATACGCTCCAGAGTATGACGCCGGCATCCTTTGGAACTCCGCGGGCATTCAATGGCCATCGACTTCGCCGCTATTATCGGGACGCGATTGTGGATTCCCGCGTCTCCAAGCATTCGACTCTCCGTTCCGATTCCATGATTAACAGAGTGCAAATGGAAGGTGTACGCAAATCAGCTCTTATCACTGGCGCAGGAGGATTCGTTGGTGGGCACCTCGCCCACCGATTGCTCCATGAAGGTTGGCAAGTACATGCCATCGTCCGGGATGGGTCAAGGGTTGGGGATGATCTACGTCATGGCGGATTAATTACGCATGTTCATGATGGCCGTACGCAGTGTATGATAAATATTGTGCGTGACGCCGAACCAACCATCGCGTTCCACCTCGCCTCTCTGTTCATCGCCGAACATCATCCGGAGCAGGTGGAGCCACTCATCACCAGTAACGTGCTATTTGGCGCCCAACTGCTGGAAGGTTTGAGAGCAGCCAATGTGCCTTTTCTCGTCAACACGGGGACCTCCTGGCAACATTATGGCGATGCGGAATACAACCCCGTGTGCCTGTATGCTGCAACCAAGCAAGCGTTTGAAGACATTGTACGTTACTATACGGAAGCCACACCTCTTCGGGCTGTAACCTTAAAGTTATTTGATACCTATGGCCCCAATGATCACCGCCAGAAGCTGTTTGCCTTACTACGTAGAGCCGCAGATTCGGGTGAGCAGCTTTTGATGTCGCCTGGGGAACAGCTTATCGACCTGGTCTATATCGATGATGTCGTTGACGCATTTCTGGCGGCTGCGGCGAGACTGATCGCTGGGTTAGAAGAACGTCGAGAAACCTACACGGTGTCTTCTGGAAAACCAATCAAATTGCGCGACCTCGTGGACCTATATGCTAGTGTGACGGCAACGCGGCTACATATTACTTGGGCTGGGCGTGTCTATAGAACGCGGGAGGTTATGTCTCCATGGAGCGGCGGTAAGGGCTTGCCTAATTGGCAGCCGAAGGTCAAGCTAGAAGACGGCATCAAATTGGCAACGGAAGCATATGGCTAAATTGCACCGGGAGTTATCAGTCACCAATAGGATACTGCGCGGAATTTCCAGTGGATTCGTACTTACTGCTGTATCCACTTTGGTGGCCGTGATCCAATTGAGGCTTATTCTTGAATACCTCCACAGCGATATTGCGGGAATCTGGTTGCTGTTTATAACAATAGGTTCTTATATCGCCTTTCTCGATATGGGCATAAGCCCGACGATTGGTCGGGAAATCAGCTTTGTTCTCGGCTTTAAGCATTTTGACGAACAGCATAAGCGGGCGGAAGTCACGAGCCTCATTGCAACGTGTGCAAGACTTTTTGATCTCCTATCTGCGATGGCATTCATGCTGGCACTAATGGTGGGTGGATGGTTTTTCTGGCACGTTACACCAGTTGGAAGTCAATCAAATATCGAAATCGCATGGTGCATATTTGCCCTCGGTGGTTCGCTAAACCTCCTTGGGGGGCCCACCTTCGCGGCGCTTTATGGTTTAGGCAATATCGCCACTGAGCGTCTTATCCGATCCGTGACACTATTGGTCGGCCTCGCCATAATGGTACTTTTTCTTAATCTTGGATTTGGGATTGTTGGGCTAGCCGTTATATGGTCTGTTCAAGGGCTAGCCGCTATGTTGATCGCGCGGCGTATTTTGCACGTCCGTTACCCGTATCTTCATGGATCAAAGGGGGTGATCAGCATGGCCGTAGCGAGGAAAATCGCTCTGCCAAGCCTGAAGTGGGCAGCCATGGGTTTCGGAGCCATCCTTATCCTGCAGACCGACAATGTCGTTATCGCCGCAGTAATCGGTACACCCGCCATTCCATCCTATGTCGCCGCGGCAAAGATTGTAACAGTATTGATGACCTTGTCATTGATGATTGTAAGCAGCTCCTCGCCGTTTCTATCGAAATCATACGCTGCCGCAGATATGGATACCTTCAAGATTCTTCTGTTGCGCAACGTGCGCTATGGCATGGGATTATTGGTGATTCTTTCAGCATTTATCGCCATATTTGGGGATAAAATCATTAATCTGTGGCTCGGCCTAGGGCATTTTGCGGGTTTTCCAGTGCTGTGGACGTTGCTCACCATGACTTTGCTGGAAGTTCATCACGTCACACTTGCGACCGGCACGATGGCGACAGGGAAGATTGCTTTTGCCTGGGCAGCATTGATTGCGGGGAGCTTGAATATAATCATCTCTGTTATTCTCGCTCAACGTTTGGGCCTATGGGGTGTTGCACTCGGTACGATGATTGCGCAAATGCTGACTAATAACTGGTACGCGCCTTATGTAACGCTTACTCTGTTCAACATACCATTTGTGAGATACTTTTCTACTGTCATTCTTCCTATATTCGTGCTGGTCATAGTGTCAATAGGGATAAATGTGGTTTTAAGATACGTTACTGCCAAATACGGTGACATGGTAAGTTTATTAATTTCTGGGTGTTCCGCAATCCCTTCAACCACATTAACTGCGTTAGCTCTACTTACAACAGCCAGCGAGCGACAGACAATGCTTCGGATGATCCGCAACATGAGAAAAGCGCTATGATCCTGGACAGGGAATATCCGGATATTACAGAACAGCCTAAAGTGACCATTGCAATACCAACCTATAACCGGGCGGCATTTTTAACCGAAGCACTGGATAGCGCTCTTGCACAAACATATAAAAACATTGAAGTAATTGTTTCAGATAATGCTTCAACAGATAACACGTTACAGCTTTTGGAAAATTACACTGATGATCGCTTAACTATCATCCAACAGAAAACCAACCTAGGTATGGTAGGGAATTGGAATGCCTGCCTAGAAAAGGCCAGTGGCGAATTTTTTATACTTCTTTCGGACGACGATTTCCTGGACCCAACAGCTATTGAGAAAATGGCCAATATTTTTCGATATGGCACGCCTAATTTTGATCTCGGTAAGATCGGAATGGTTTATTGCAAATCACGGATAGTAGATGATAAAGGGGCTATAATTGGATATGGCAAACATGGTGCTGAGGTGGAATCTGCTTCCTTAATTGTCAAGCAATTCTTTCGATGCAAGCGATCTATTTACCCTTGTTGCGTTATGATGAGAACGTCAGACATACAGTCGTTAGGAGGATATGATGGATTGCAATATCCATTAGCCGCTGACGCCAACGCATGGATGGCTATCGCGATTAAACGCGGAAATGTTGCCTGCATAGATGAGGTGCTTACCAACTACCGAGTGCATACGTCTAATGTGACATCGGAAGTTGGGATTGGCGAGTGGATTACGAATAACTCAAATTTAGCTAAGATGTCGATAGGTAAATTCTTAGACCAAGGAGATCTTCGTAGCGCTAGATCCATAGAACGGTTAATCCATAAATTTAATGCTGATGCTATTTCCGGCTTGATTCTAAGGTCTGCCGAAGGGGTGGGCGCAAGGTTCACTTTTGTCAGGCAGCATTTTGTCTATACTGAGTATTTTTTCAGCTTGCATGGGTTTCTTTTATTATTCAGAGCGATTATAAAAATATACCTACCTAAAACTATATTGAATAAAATTAGGAAGGCACGACGTGCCATGATATCGCACTCATAATATGCGCATTGTAGATATGAGATTTTCTTTTTATTTCTGCGGCGCAAATAAATGAATGGCCTATGTCGGATCGTATTTCTCCTTCCGGGCGCTGGCCGCATCCCCGTCGGCGGTTTTAAAGTTATCTATGAGTATGCAAATGGCCTTGCACGGCGGGGGCATGAAGTAATTGTCATACATCCTGCCCGGCTGAAAAAAAATGAGCGAATGTTGCGTATCTCGTTAAAGGCCATACGCTATTTACAGCGCCGCCTAGATGGTAGTTTCAGACCAGATTCGTGGTTCCGAATTGACCAGCGGGTAACACTTCTTTGGGTGCCATCGCTACATCAACGGCATATTCCAAACGCGGACGTAGTGATTGCTACAGCATGGCAAACGGCAGAGTGGGTCCACTCCTATGGCCCAGAGAAGGGGGTCAAATATTATCTCATTCACGACTACGAACATTATATGACTGCCGATTCAGGAACTCGGGAAAGAATTGCAGCAACCTATAGCGGTAACATACATAATATCGTAACGTCGCCTGCAGGCATAGAAATGCTTAAGGCATGTGGGGCGGAGGTCGATGCCTACATACCTAACGGGATTGATTTTGCTACGTTCAAGCTGGAGACAGATTTCGGAAGTGCGGAGAGACGCGCCATTGGTTTCCCATCGCGTCCGGAAAAGTTTAAAGGTACGCGTGACGCCGTTGCTGCATTGGACAATGTGCGTAAAAAGGCCGGTGATAATATCACTGCTTGGTCTTTCGGTGGGCGCAAGCCGGATTATCTTCCTAGTTGGATAAGCTATTATGAACGGCCATCTGACGACCTTCTTTGCGATCTATATAATTCATCCGCTATTTTTGTGACCGCCTCCCACTACGAAGGTTGGGGCCTGCCCGGGGCAGAGGCGATGGCCTGCGGAGCGGCGTTAGTATCCACCGAGCACGGGGGAGTCCGCGCATACGCGGAGCATGGACGCACAGCGCTTTTGAGTGCGCCCAAAGATATCGATGCTTTGGCCGAGAATGTTTGCCGACTCCTTGAGAATTCGGGCTTGCGGAAGAACATCGCACAGGCCGGTTATCAACATATTCAGCGCTTCACTTGGGACAAGGCTGTCGATGCCCTTGAGGCGGCCTTGTCCCATGGAGGGAAATGACGTGAAGGCGGAACCCACGGTCTACATCATCCTGCTCAACTGGCACGGCTGGCGGGACACCATCGCCTGCCTGGATTCCTTAGCGTCGCTAGATTATACCAACTACCGCGTACTGGTGGTGGACAATGGCTCTACGGATGATTCCGTCGCGCGCATCCGCGCTGCCCATCCCGAGGCTCCCATCATAGAAACGGGTCGCAACCTCGGTTTCTCCGGTGGTTGCAATGTGGGTGTCCGCCATGCCCTGGAAGAAGGCACTGATTATATCTGGCTCCTGAACAACGACACGACGGTCGATTTCCAAGCACTGAGTGCCATGGTTGCAGTGGCAGAGGCTAATCCAAGGGTTGGCGCTATCGGGTCAGTGCTCTACTATTTGGATAATCCCAAGGACATTCAGGCTTGGGGTGGAGGAAGGGTGTGTTTTTGGTCCGGACGTACACGGCATCACCTGGGTCCGGTACCTGGCGCAAGGCTTCACTATCTTACCGCTGCCAGTATCTTGTTACGCCGCCGCGCGCTGGAAGAAGTCGGGCTATTGGACGAGAACACCTTTTTCATGTACTGGGAAGATACGGATTTTTCGTTTCGTCTACGCAAGGCGGGGTGGCACCTCGCCGTTGCCGATCAATCCATCGTTCTTCATAGAGAGCACGCGGCAACAGGCAAAGGCAGTCCATTGCTGGACTATTACTTCAATGAGTCGGCGGTTCGCTTTTTCCGACGTTACGCGTCTATCCCAGCGTGGCCAATTTCCATTGGCGTGCTGGGGCGCCTGGCCAAGCGAGTGTTGCGAGGTAACCTCCCCGGTTTCGTCTCTACTCTGCGCGGCACCTATGCCGGGCTGGGAAAAAACAGATGATGAGTGATGTCGCAAATACGAGATGCCCACAAGAGAATTTGCTGATGGTCCGGATATGCTATAGATTGTGGCGCCCTACTCTCTATCCCGTTGCTGTTATAGTGGGACTTTGACATGCCCAATAAACCACTTAATCACAGCATTCGCATTGTGAATATACTTTCATTCTCCGGGTTTTTATTATGGTTATTATACTATTTTAATGCCGCGCCATTATATTTTGAACTTCTCGCTTTTCATGCAAAGATTGTATCCGTTTCCGTCCTGATGGGGATTTGGATGCTAGTAATGTTAGCAACAATAATGCTAAGAAAAAAAATTACATTTGCATGGAAACATGCCGCCTTATTTACCCTTGTGATATATATGCTGCTAACAACAATTGTTCAGTGTGCTGTTACCCCAGACATGCTAAACGTAATTGGAATGAGCAGTTTTGGTACTGTAGTTCTCCATATCGCCATTTTTTCAATTCTGCTGTTACAAATGATGATACCTGGACGCTTTTCAGAAAAAGTGGCATATAAATGGCTATTAATCCTGGCGGTGCCAGTTATATGTTTCGGCATATCGCAAGTTATGAATGGCTATGGGCAGATCACCATGGTAATTTTTAATAACTACGTAAAGAACGTTCCTTATTATTTTTACGGGTTCAACCGGCCCTACTCGTTATTTACGCAGTCATCGAATTTCGGTTGGTACATGGCATTTTTGGCCACTATGCTATGGTTATCCATAAGAAAAACACGCTCACTTTTAGCAATGATATTCTATTTTTTGGCGATAATTATAGCCATCACCACAAACATTTTGTCCTTTACTCGCATTTCCATCTTGGCGATGTTGCTTGTTTTGTTTTTCCTCTGGTACAGCAAAGGGCTGACGGTTCATAGAAGGAAGATGATATTTATGCCGGCCGTTTTCTTTATTGCCTCCATTATGTTATTTTTATTCGCTGGTGAATTATCGGAATTGTTAAAGGGCTTTTTAGGGGTGCTTGTGCACTCTGCGTCAACCTCGATTCGCGAGAATGAGCTGGCTTACTATCTCAAAATCTATGGAAGCGCTAAATGGTGGCAGATTTTAATAGGTATCGGCCCAATTATTAATGCCATACCCGCAAAAACAAATATGTTCATAGATAACACCTATCTATATATACTCCTTCAAGAAGGGGTTGTTGGGGTCGTTCTTTGGTTTGTCGTGACCATCACGATTTGGCAAGATATGTATCTTTCGGCACAACGGGAACCTACTATATTGCGTGACGCAATAATTGTCTTCTGGTCAACCTGGTTGGCAGTAGGCCTTTTCGCTACTGATTTAAGTATTTATATGTTGATGGCGATTCTTTTTTACATGATTAACCCTAGATTGGAATCGCGATCCAGCGTGAGAAATCTAAAGACTGTGGTGGAAAAGGTATGACCATCACTATAAATACATTGCACTGGGGTTTGAGCAATACCAGGTCACCTGGCGGTAACAAAGGGAGCGGCCGCCATCCATGAAATTAAATATGGGTAGAAAGTATATATGATAACGCATGTCATATTTTTCTCGCTAGTGAATCCTTACCGGA
>JAPTWR010000137.1 GCA_028065135.1 Acidithiobacillus sp. | reverse complement strand
CCTGATAACGAATATAGTCCATAATTGTCCCTCGTCGCTACCCAGCTACAAGACAAGATATCAGCGCGTCTAAAAATGCTAATCCACGAAATTACTGTTTCGCTCCCTGTAAAACCGAGCAATATGATTAGCACTTATGCCCGTGATGAAACCTTCCACACCCAACACCGCTGACTTGAGTGGTACCATAATTTACTTATGTAAATGCGCCACCATCAGATGCCCTCCTCTGCCCGGCTGGCCTTATGCAGGGCCAAGGCCAGCAAACGCAACAAGATCATTACGTAACTGAACATACGACACATAGCAGCGTCACTTCGGAATAAAAACTATGTGATATCCACACTTCCACCTGCTGTGTCTTTGGCTTAACCCCACGTACATCGGTTTCTCCTTCTTCGTGTGCTTGACAGCACATGAAGTCGGTCCTCCCAGTGGACTGCACTATGTATCAAACGTCTACGGCCACCTCGGCAGGGCCGGGGATTGCCATATTTTGCTTAGGTGACTCGAAATCGTCCAGTGAGCCCGGTCAGTCGCTGTGACTCATCCCGTAGCGTAACAATCTGGGCTTGTGTATTTTCAATTTCCTTATTAATGCCAATTGTTTTCTGAGAAATCATCATAATATTATTATTTATTGTGCTTGCAGTATTTCTCAAGTCCTCTGCAGAAGCAGCGACATCGGATATTCTCTCCGAAATATTGGCGATAGACTCGTTTATCGACCCAAGTCGATGCAAGGACTCTCCAGCCATTTCAGTTCCATGCGACACCTGTCCACTGGTTTTAACCATTTGCCGCGCAAAAGACTGCATTTGAGATTGAATATGTGTTACTTTTGCAGATACGTCCTCTGCCGCAACAGCGGTTCCTTTGGCCAAATTGCGGACTTCATCTGCCACGACGGCAAAGCCCCTTCCATATTCGCCGGCACGTGCCGACTCTATAGCCGCATTGAGAGCAAGCAGATTAGTCTTGGCCGTGATCTCTTTTATGGTGCTTACAATGCTTCCAATCTGATGAGAAGATTCTTCTAATCTCTGAACTTCTTGGGCCATGCCAACAATAGCAGATCCTGCCGAGCTTAATTCCTCCAAAGATGAACCAATGGCTGTATTTCCTTGTTGGGTCGAATCAGCTGTAACGCTGGCGATTTTGGATATGTCCTCTGCATCCTGCGCTACTCGGACGCTCGTTGTGGTCATGTTTGTCATCGCGTCACTCGCCTTTTCAGTTTGTGCGCTGGTGTCTCCGACATCTTCAGTCAAAGTGTTTGTCACACTGGAAAGCTCCACGCAGGTTTCAGAAATCTGTTTGGCGCTGATACTAATACCCTTAATAAGCGTAGACAAATCAGTAGCCATCTGGTTGGTTGCTATGGCAATTTCGCCCAATGGACCACCGACGTCCACAGGGACCTTCACATTCAAATCTCCAGATGCAATTTGCTGGATTGCTTTACTAATACGTTGAAGCTGTCGGACAACACTGCGCACAATAGTAGAACCAAATAAAAAAACTAGAACTATGGCAGCCACCCCAACGATTAAAAGTAATATGATAGCGTGTTTATCCGCAGCTGTTTTCTCTTTGATGTCGGCCTGTGAAGCCATATTTTGGCTTGCTACGATAGAATCTACATTACTATCGAACTTCTTTACAGCGGGTAAAAAACTGTTTTGATAATCCGTCATCGCCTTTGCTTGTTGAATTGTTGTTGATAAAAGCAAGACCTTATTGCTCGCATGACGCAATACATCTACCGGGCTAGAAAAGCGATTCGCTATTTTTGGAGACACACGCTGTAATCTAGCAAAAGATTGAGATACCTTGTTCTCTCCCTGCTTGAGAGCTATGTAAACTACGGGTTCATACTGTTGTTCTGTTGCAAGAATGCCAGTCAGCGCAATGTTGGCATCTACGCTTTGACGAAAACCAGTTAAGGCGGCGGTACGCTCGGCATCGTGTAGCGTATCTGTGCCTGATTGTTCTGCTATAAAAAGCGACCACGTGGCCGTAGAAACAATAACAATTAAGGCTGCTATGGCACTCCACATCAACGCATGGACCAGCTTTGTGAACGAAATAGCAGATATGGTGAATGATGCCTTCATGTCATCTCCTCTTGAATAATGTTTCAGTTATAGCGGCAACGTGCTCAACATAAGTTTACAGTGACTCGACTGCTTTCGCCACCGCCCGAGCTAGTTCATCGGGCACAAACTTGGCAACATAGCCGTCGGCACCGACGCTATTCGCGTGGGATTCATTTGCCGACCCAGACAGGGAGGAGTGGATAACTACGGGAATAGATTTTAATGTTTCGCTTTCCTTAATTTTACGTGTCAACGTAAATCCATCCATTTCCGGCATTTCCAAATCGGTTAGGACCATGGCCACTTTCTGACGGATAGGTACATTTGCAGTCTTGGCTTCCTGCGCGAAGAGCTGTAACCGATCCCAGGCCTCCTGACCCGTCTTGGTGCCGATGAATGGCAAGCCGATTGCATTTAGTGCTTTTTCTATCTGACTGCGGGCAACTCCTGAGTCATCGGCATAAAGTACTACGGATCCCTGCGGAATGCTCACCGCGTAGGTTTGCGCCATTTCATCGCCGACCATGAAACGCGAGGGAAGTACCTTGCGCAAAATCGCTTCCACATCCAGTACCAAGGCAACTCGGCCTTCCTCTGCATCTTCATCTAGGCGAGCGAAACTCGTTACCATCCCACCTACGGCTGCGCCTTCAGCAGATATTACTCTGCTCCATTCCAGTCGCAGGATCTCTTCCACTTCTTCCACTGCGAACCCCTGAATTGATCGCTCATATTCAGTAACCAAAAGAATGCTCCGACCCGCCGGTACGCAACCGACCACGGTGGGCAAATCAATCACAGGAATAATCTGGCCGCGGATATTTGCCACGCCAAGCACATGCTCCGGCGCTCCGGGCATGGGTGTGATAGGTGGCATAACCAGCGCCTCACGGACCTTAAATACGTTGATCCCGAAAATCTCTCTGGTATGGGTGTTTTGATCTTCTCCGAGACGAAAGATCAAAAGCTCAAATTTATTGGTGCCGGCGAGTTTGGAACGCTCGTCTACTTCCTGCAAAACATCACTCATGGGGGCTCCTTTAGACGTTCTGGTGACAAATGGCGGTGCTCAGGGTGCTCAACTTATCGAAAAACATTTGCTCCACGCGAGAGATGTCCATGCCCTGCCGGATGGCTTCCTCCCTATTGCCAGACTGCATGGTGGCCATGATGGCTCGACCTATTTGATGAAAGTGGACATGCACATCTTCCATCTCGCGGAAGGCTGGTATTTGACCGAAAAGATCACGGCCGACACCGTCATACCAGAGCCCGAATTTGCATTGATGATGATCAGAAATAGGCTCAGAAGCTTGCGCCATATTCCGCTCGGCAAGCGTAGCCAGAATATTTCGTACAAACAGCTTGTGGTCGTTTTTAGCCGCATCAATAGTTATGAGAGCCGCCAGAGTGTTGAGGGACTTGATTTCGTTCCCAAGGCCAATTGTGACGGACTCGGCGCCACGGGCCATTTGTTCGGCGGACTGACTGGCTCCTTCAATGGCCTTGGCCGAATCCTCGATGGCTGTGATGTTGCGCCGCACCTCCTCAGTGGCTTCCTGGACTCGTTTGGAGAGATTACGCACTTCGTCGGCCACTACGGCAAACCCTCGGCCATGCTCGCCGGCCCGCGCGGCCTCGATAGCCGCGTTAAGGGCTAAAAGGTTTGTCTGGTAGGCAATCTCACGGATGGTCTGAGCAATGCGGCCAATAGCACTCACCTCGGTGAGGAGGCAATGAGATGCTTTGCTGTTCTCCGCGATGGAAAGACCCAGCTTATTAATCGTGCCGCCCACCTCCTTCATAGCGCTCATGGTTTCTTTGGCCGTGCCGGTCAGTGAGGCGGCATGCTCATTGGCGCTCTTGTCCATACTTATGATGACCTGCTCCACCTGCTTTGCGTCACTGATATCCCGCCAGGAGGCATGAAAGGCCAGTACTTTTTCTTCTTTGTCCCGTATTGGCGTAAAGTTCAGGTCAAAAGTTACGCCGCCGATGGTCAATTTACTTTGATGTTCGCGCTTGGAGCCCGCCGCGAGATCCCGGAATATCCCACGAATCCGCTCGGGGTCCTTGTGAAACTGGTGAATGGAATGGCCTAGGGCCGTCCTGACATCAGACCCATGCAGCATGGCGTTTAAGCGTGCATGGTTGAAATTCATGCTCTCCAGGGCTGCGTGATTCATGTAAAAGATGACGTTGTCCATTTTTTCGTCAGCTTCACACAACATTTCCAGGCTGGAAAGAGGTTCAAGCAAAGCCTGCGCATAATCTAGCAATAATTCGCGATTCATGTATCCACTCTTATTTATCATCGACCGGACTCTTTTCAGCTGGATATGGCGATGCCAACAGCGAGCGCGTCAAACCAGTTTAAAAAACGTTGTACGTTTTCCCCGGCATAGATTGCGCCGTGTTGAGGGCAGAGAAAGTCAATATCGAGTTGGCTAACGCGAGCGATCCAATCCTTCTTGGCCTCTTTGGATGGCATCCAACGTTGATGGAAGTATTTGGCGTGCTGGATATGATCATCAAATGCCTTACTGGAATCGGAGCCACGCCGTTCTACCCAAGCATTGTGCCCGGGCGGCAGCAGCGCCGCCCCCACATCGCCAGAGAAGAAAACCTTGGCTTCCGAGTCATAGACATGGAAGTTGGCCGATGAATGCAGGTAATGAGCGGGGATGAATTCCAACTTGCGCCCCCCGATAACGAGCTCCCCTCCCTCATCGGGAATACCCACAAAATTCGCGTCCAGTGCTCCATAGTGACGGATGAAGCCCTCCCAGGGCTTTGGCATGTGCCACTGGATATTGCTATTACAGGCATTCCATAAGGGCAGGCTGGAGGCGATGTCCGGATCTTGATGGGAAACGAAAGCCGACTGGATGGTGGAAGGCTGCACCACCTCAACCATAGCGGCAAACACCTGCGGAAAAATTTCAAAGCCCCCAGGATCCAGCAGAATGCTATGCGCGTTGGACTCCATAACATAGACATTAGAATCGATAACCCGATGCTCATCCTGGTCGTAAATGACCCACCAGCGGTGATTGCCCGCTTCAAATACCGACGTTGCTTTCATGCAGAATTTCCTCTAGTTGGTTATGATATTTCCAGATGGCATCCCGCACCATGGTCACTGCCATCCCCATGTCACGGGATACTCGCATCAGTGGTGCCCCAGTGCCTTCGGAGAGTGCCGCCTCGATGCGGCCAATAATGACCACATATTCCTGCTCGGCTATGCCTTCCTGTAGCTTCTCCACGTTTTTAATAAGTTGACGCAGAATGATAAGTGCTTCTGCCTCTTCCGCAGCGATGGTTTGCTCCCAGGTTTTCTCGGTGCGGGCGAATGTGGGGCAGGTTATGTTATAGTGATACATTTCCTGCACTTTCCGATGAAAAAGATCTGCGTAACTATGGTGCTGTAGAATACGCATGTGGGCCTGGATGAGAGGGGCGATGGACTCCTGCAGGTGGGACGCCGCGTCCTTGAGAATGGCCGCACGCTCGCGAAATGCTTGGGCTACCACACCATAACCCGCTAGCGCATTGCCATGACGCTTGACCAGCACCATGGCATTCAAGGCACGTCGGTCGATCTCGCGCAGTGAGCGTTCGATGGTCTGTCGGGTATGGTAAGAAGCGTCCACGATCATCATGATGCGTTGAATATTCATTTGACAGATCCTTCGGCGGCGAGCAATGCGGCTGCGCTTAACGCCCCCGCATCCAGAATGAGGACGACTCCGCCCTTACCAGAGATGGTGGCCCCCTGGTACCAGTTCTGGTCGGCAAGGAAATCGATGGGCTTGACCACTGAATCTTCGTTGCCGAGGACCTCGGAGACAATGAAGAGACCTCGCTCGGTCAGTATCCCCTCAACGCTCTCGGAGCCCATGCGCATGGGCTTGTCCTGTAGAATGGCGCCCAGATCTACCAGAGGCACTATCAGGGTGTCATCAACTCGGTAAGTCACCCGGTTAGCTAGACGATGAATACGGTGCGTCTCCATTTCAGTCAGGCTATCAATGGCTGATACCGGTAGGGCGTAGATATCCCGTCGCAAGCGCAAATAGAGGACCGGCAACACGGCCAAGGTAAGGGGAAATTCCATGGCGATGCTGGTGCCGTGGCCAAGGCGGGTCTGGAGGTCCAGGCGACCGCGCAGCTTGCGGGCAGTCTCCTTGACCACGTCCATGCCAACGCCTCGACCCGAGAGGTCCGTGGCCTGGTCCTTGGTAGAAAAACCAGGTCTGAAGATGAGCTCAAGAGCCTCCTGCTCCGAGAGGCGGACGGCCTGCTCGGCGGTGATGACTCCCTTATCGACGGCCTTTTGGGTGACGAACTGGCGATCGATGCCTTTGCCGTCGTCAGAGACCTCGATGCGCACCTTGTCGCCTAGATGAATGGCGGCGACGCGTAAGTTGGCAGTACGAGTCTTGCCCGCGGCAGATCGCTCATCGGGCCCTTCGATACCATGGTCCAGGCTGTTGCGCACAAGATGCGTCATGGGACCGGCAAGGGCGTCAACGACCGCCTTGTCGATCTCCACGTCCTCACCCACGATCTCCAGCTTAACCTCCTTGCCCAGTTGCCGCGAGACATCGCGCACTACCCGTGGCAACTGCTGGAAAAGGCGCTTGCAGGGCTGCATGCGCAAGCGCATGACGGTGTTTTGGATATCATTGACGGTGAGATCCATTTCTCGCGCAATGCGTGCCATGTTCTCATTCTCCTCGCTGAGGCCACCCACTGCTGAGGCGAGCCGATTGCGCAGAAGTACGAGTTCTCCCACCTGGTTGACAACGGCGTCAAGGCGCGCGGCGTCGACGCGCAACGTGCCATCCTGCGCGGGTTGTCCGCCCGTTGCAGCAGCAACCGGTGTGGCCGCGGCTGGGGTGCAAGGTGCGATAGCGGCATCTGGTTCCACCCGCAGGCTCGGAAGCGAATCTCCAGTGGCATCCTTGCCCGTCGGAACATGGCGGCCCGGTGCCTTTCCGCCGTATAAGCTATCCAGCACCCGCTCGAACTCCTCCGGAGTGATTTCGTCGCTGGAAGCGGCATGGCCCTCTTCGCATAAGCGCTTTTCTTGAGTCAGCAGCAGTCCGTCCTCGGTGCGCTGAACATGGAAGACGCCTTCCGGTGCGGGTGAATCGACAAAGACGTCCTTCGTGAACGCGGGCTGGATGGCGATCTGCGCAACAGGCTCTCCCGGCGCTTCGGCGTCGGCCATCTTTCGGATGATGATACCGAGATCGCGCGGCCCAGGCGTCGGAGGTACGCCTTGCGCCAATTCGTTCAACATGCGTTCGATGATATCCATCGATTTGAGTATCGCGTCCACCATGACCGGCGTGACGGTGATTCGGCGGCTACGGGCCTTGTCCAGCAAATCTTCCAAATCGTGCGTCCAGTGGACCAGTTCCACGGCGTCCACGAAGCCCGCACCGCCTTTCAACGTATGGAATGCGCGAAAGACGGACGCGATGACCGGGGCGTTGTCCGGTTCCCGTTCGAGGATCAGTACGTCTTCCTGCGCCTTTTCCAGCAACTCCCGCGCCTCGGGCAGATAATCTTGCAAAATTTCCATGTCCATGCGTTTATATCCCCAGTTCGGCAAGAAGATCGTCGACATCAGACTGCGCCATGGTCGCCTCATCTGCACGCTCGGTAACGACGTTCCCCGACGATGCGCGCGCGGTGGGTGGCGAACAGACGTCGTCGTCATCCAGCGGGATACCGCGCAGCACGGCGGACACGCGGTCCTGAACGGCGGTCATCAACGCCATGGCCTTTTTGAGCCGTTGCCCCGCCAGATCCTGCCCCTGTTGCCCGAGAAGGATGACCGAGAAGGCTTCGTCGATGCGTTCCAATGGCCCGTCGATGAATGCGTTATCCATCGCGCGGATTTCCCGTATCGCGGTGCGGCCCGCATCCACCGCATCCAGGGTGCTCATGGCCTGTTCCTCACTCAGGCGCAGCGCCTCTTCCAATGGATGTTTCGCCTCCGGAAAATCCGTATGGGCGCTGGCGATGCGGCGCAACCCTTCCCGCATCAGCAGATCCACCTCTTTCAGGGCAAAAGCCGTCTTGCTCCGGATTGCCTCACCGGCTTCAGAAGTTGTTTCCATGCTGACCTCTGCGCTGGTGGATGGGTTCTCTGGCTGGTGAATCGACTGTTCCGGCATCGTTCGCTTCTCCCGTTTCTGCATCAGGAAGCCTGCAGGCGGGTGAAAATCGCCTCCAGCTTTTCTTTTAGGGTATTCGTGGTGAAGGGTTTGACGATGTACCCGTTCACCCCTGCCTGTGCCGCCTCTAGAATATTCTCGCGCTTGTTTTCGGCGGTTACGAGCAGGACGGGCAGATGGCTCAGTGCGGGATCGGTGCGGATGGCGCGGAGCAGGTCGATGCCCTGCATGTTGGGCATGTTCCAGTCTGAAACCACGAACCCGAAACCGCCATTTTTGAGAGTGGCCAAGGCCATCTGCCCGTCTTCTGCCTCGTCAATCTGCTCTATGCCCAATTCCCGCAGGCTGCTGCGTATCACTTTGCGCATGGTGGCGAAATCGTCGACCACCAGATATTTGAGGGACGTATCTATGCTCAATGCATGCTCCTTAATGAATCATCCGGGCAATCTGCGTCATGATGACGCGGGCATCACCCTCCACGAAAATGGTCACCCGCCGGTTTTCCCGCAGAGCATTTTGAATATGCTCCGGCGTATAAGGCACCGCCGGATGTGTTGCGCCGAATCCGACCGCTTTGAGCAGATCGGGACGGACGCCATCAAGCAAGAACCGGGCCAGAACGGAAAGCGACCGCGCGGACGACAGGTACCAGTTGGAAGGGTATTTGCGTGTACGAATAGGTATCCGATTGGTGAATCCTTCAATCGCGATGTGATAGGGAAACTTTTTCAGCACCAGTCCCACGACATCCACGATACGTAGCGCCTTGGGCTGTAGTCGGGCACTACCACTACGAAAAAGCACGTTGGCGTTAATGCGGATTTTCGTGCCAGTCGGCGTCTTTACCACATGAATTACCCCCTTGCGAATCAAAGGTGCCAACGCCCTGCGCAATTGAACGCGCATGTGCGCCATTACCTGCTCCTGTTCGCGAATGGCCTGCGCCATGGCTGGCGGTACCGCAACAAGAGGCACGGGAGATGGCAGGTGGCGGAATGGTTCATCCGCCTGCGGCGGCGCCGTCCGCGTCACCGGAGGTTTTCCGCCAAAAGCCATCCTCATGGATTTCTCGAACCCCTCCACCTTGGCTTTATTCACTTGGGAAACGGCAAACATGACGATGAAAAACGCGAGCAGCAAGGTTACAAAATCCGCATAGGAGATAAGCCAGCGTTCATTGCCGGCAGCATTCTCCTGGCTTTTCTTCTGTTGCTGCTCCAGGGCTTCCAGGTCATCCTTCTTGCTCATGTCGCAGACAATTCATCGCTTGCGGCCCGGCTTGCGGTGTCCGCGATGTCGTCCGTTTTGGATGCTTTATTCGATAAATAGTAACTTTCCAGCAAATCCTGAAGTTCAGTGGTATTGGTACCGTGGACAATGCCAGCCAGTCCATCGAGGAATACGTTGCGCGCCACCAGTTGTTCGGCGATAACAGTGCGCAGACGGTTGGCGGTAGGAATGCAGAAAACGTTGGCAAGCACAAGGCCGTAGACCGTGGACACGAAAGCGGCCGCAATGCCGGTACCCAGTTGGGACGGGTGACTAAGATGATGCATGACTTCGATTAGACCAGTCACGGCACCCATGATGCCAAAGGTGGGCGCATAACCTCCAGCCGCCTCAAACAGGCCCGCAGCCGTGGTATCTAGTTCCGTCTGGGTGTGCAGGCGCAACCGCATGGTTCGCAGAATGGCGGGCGTATCCAATCCATCCACCGCCATCTGTAGCCCCTTGCACATGAACGGGTCTTCCACATCGTCAATGAGCGCATCAAGGGAAAGGAGTCCGTTGCGCCGGGCCTTGTGTGCCCATCCGACTATTTCCTGAATAAATGCGGCTGGGTCGTAGTGGGGCGGCTTGATGGCCCAGAGCAGCATGGCGAATGCCCGTTTCACCACATGGAGTGGGTGTTGGACGATCGTTGCGCTTGAGGTCCCTCCCAAAACAATTACGAGCGCAGCGAGATTCAGAAAGGAAACTGGGCTGGTGCCGTCAACCAGCGCAGCACCCACCAGGGCCATAACGCCACCCACGAGTCCTGCAGGATATAGGATATCGAGCTTTCTTTTGATCGTCCCTGGTTGCCCGTTAGCGGGCATTTCTTCGCCGATCTGCTGTTCTGTCGCCATCTATGGATACTCTTTGTGTTTATTGAACGATAAGCTTAGTGATGTACACGCTGGCGACCTGGAATCCCGGCGACAGAACGCGTGTCATGTCTGCCGATACAGCCATCCTGATCTTGCCGCGCACTGCCTTGCTAGTGTTCATCTGGTTGATGTCAGGCAGGTCCAGCAGGGAGGACAGTACCGCCGCCCGGATCTGCGGATCGTGACTTCTCAGCCAGGCTTTCGGCAACGCATGCCGACCTTTCACCGCCACCGTCATGCCCAGAACCAAGTATCCGGTCATCCCGCCCTTTTTGGCGACCGACAAGGTGAATGTCGGCAGGGGGATTTCGCTGGTGAGTAACGGGGTTTTCACTGCGGGCGCGTGGCGAATGTTCAGCCACCACCATGCGCCTGCGCCTGCGCCGCTCGACAGCAGCAGCACAGCCGCCAAGACCCACCATTTATTTGCCTTCACGCCGATCTCCTTCGTTACCGTTTAATTGATTTCCATGACGCTCTTCACTTGGCGGTCGCCGGGCATTTCGGAGAACGCAATCACCGGTACAAACAGCCCCGCCGAACGTAGCCATACCGATAGCGGATAGCGAATGGCATCGCGCACCATCAACAGGGGCTGGATGGATTGTCCTTCCATGTTCTTGGCCGCCTGACGGACGGACTGCGATAGATGCAGCAGGACGGATGGCTCCAGCGCGGGCTGCGTTCCCGCGCCCTGCGCCGTCTGTACGGCGGTGATCAGCACTTGCTCCAGATTTTGGCCAAGCACTGCGGTCTGCACCAGGCCGGACTGCGCGCCATCCTCCGGTGCAACGCTTTGAACGATCTGGCGGCCTAGGCGGCGTCGAATGACCTCCACCATTTGCCCAGTGTGCATTCCTTCCCGCCCATCCTCGGCGAGGCTTTCCAGGATGGCGGGCATGTCCCGCAGGGAGACCTTCTCCATAACCAGTTCCCGAAAGACCTTGGCTAGTTTTGGCGCCGTTGCTATGCGAGGCACCACAGCCTCCAGAAGTTTGCCGTCCCGTTGCCCGGCCAGATCCAGCAATTCCTGAGTCTGGCGCAACCCAAAGACTTCCGCCATGTGTTGTTGCAACACTTCGTGCAAATGTGTGGTCACCACCGTTGGTGCGTCGATGACTGTGTACCCCAAAAGTTCGGCATCATCGGACCGTTCCCGTCCAATCCAGTAGGCGGACGCGCCATAGACCGGGTCAAGGGCGTGGATGCCCTCGATGGGCGGGACATCGGCACCGGAAGATACCGCCAGGAGCAGATCTGCATGAATCTCACCGCGGGCCTCCTCCACCCCGTGGATTTCGATGCGGTATCCGCCAGGACGCAGGGTCAGGTCGTCATGGACGTGGATAGCGGGTAACAGGAAACCTGCGGATTCGGAGATGCGGCGGCGCAACAGATTGAGCCGCTTCTGCAATTCGCCGTCCGCCTGCATCATTGGAATGATCTGATAACCGATGGCCAACCCGATGGCTTCGACCGGACGCAGGATACGGGTATCGATCACAGCGTCCGCCGCATCCTGGGATGGCAATGGGGTAGTGGGAGCGGCAGCTTCCAGAATCGCGCGCCGGTGCTGGCCGTTGAGAACAAACCATAACGCCGAGGTCAGCAGCGCGTATATGAGAAACGCCCAATGCGGCATTCCCGGAATGATCCCGGTGACACCCAAAATGATGGCGGTCACCAGCAGGCCATGCCGGTTTCCGATGAACAACTGTTTGCTAACCAAGTGCCCCATTTCCGCGTCTTCGCCACCCCGGCTTACCAGGATGCCCGCCGCAATGGAGATCACCAGGGAAGGAATCTGGGCCACCAGTCCATCGCCGATGGACAGCAAGGTGTAGGTGTGCGCGGCATTTGACAGACTCATGCCATGTTGAAACACTCCGACCACGAGTCCGCCGACCAGGTTGATCATTATGATTAGAATGGCGGCCACGGCGTCGCCGCGCACGAACTTCGAGGCGCCATCCATGCTGCCGTAAAAGTCCGATTCGGCGGCGACCACTTCTCGGCGTCTTTTTGCCTGTTCCTGATTGATGATGCCGGCATTCAGATCGGCGTCGATGGCCATCTGCTTGCCGGGCATGGCGTCCAGCGAGAAGCGTGCGGTCACTTCGGCGATGCGGGTGGAGCCCTTGGTGATCACCACGAAATTGATGATGACCAGGATGGCGAACACCACAATGCCCACCACATAGTTGCCGCCCACCACGAAGCGTCCAAAACTTTCGATCACCACGCCGGCTGCCTGATCTCCACGATAACCGTGCAGCAGGATGACCCGTGCCGCCGCCACATTCAGCGCAAGACGCAAGAGAGTGGCGATCAGCAGAACCGTGGGAAATGCCGAGAAATCTAGGGGTTTACGAGTATAAAATGCCGCGAAGAGTACCAGCAGCGCGAAAGTGATGTTGAAGGTGAACAGAACGTCCAGCAGAACCGGAGGCAACGGCACGACGATCATAGCCAGAATCATGACGAGCACCACCGGCCCCATCAGTGCCTGATACCCGGACCAGCGGCTTTTCGCTGCCCCAGTCATTTGCTCTGCCGCTACGCTCAAATCGTCTCACCTGCTCCCTGTTCCGTTGAATCCCTGATGGACGCTGCCTCGAAATCGACGCCGAGTGTCCGCCCAAGCCCCAAATCCCGCCAATCCTTCGGCATGGGCGCGAGTCCCACTTTCGCCCGATCCAGGTGGTCGATGTAGGCCAGCACGATGGCTACGGCCTCGTACAGCCCGGGAGGAATGGGTTCCCCAATTTCACAGTGTTTATGCAACGACCGTGCCACGGCGGGAGCCTCCAGAACGGGCACTCCATGTTTGCCAGCCACATCCCGAATGCGGAAGGCCACCGCGTCCAGCCCCTTGGCGACCAGCAATGGCGCGGACATTTCCTCTGTAAACAGTATCGCCACCGAGAAGTGCTCCGGGTTGGTGAGCACCACCGTGGCGGTTTCCACCGCCTTCATCATGCGGAGTCTGGACATTTTGCGGCGCAATGCGCGTATCTTGCCTTTCACCTGCTGATTGCCGTCCATCTCCCTGTGCTCGTCCCGCACTTCCTGACGGGACATCTTCTGACTCTCGATGAAAAAGCGGCGCTGAAGAAACAAATCGATGACACCAGGCAGCAGTAACAATCCAGAAAACACCAGAAAATCGGCAGAAAGATAGGATAACCCCTGGGGAATAGCCTGGGATGGCGTGGCGCGCAGCAGGTGAAACCATTGCCCTTTTTGCGCCCACAACACCACGAACATGGCAGCACCCAGCGCCGCCGTTTTTACCAGATCCTCCCAGAGCACCGAAACGCCCTTGCGGGTGAACGGTCTTTTCAGCCCCTGCAACAGGGACAGGCGTTTCCAGTCCCAGGTTTTTTCAGGAGACCAGACCCAACCGCCCACGCTCAAAGTGCCGGCCACCGCGATGCCGGTCAGCAAAACGCCTAACAGCACGAATATCCATAAAGCCGTGGAGACATCCCGCATCGCAACGTGAACCAGGTCCCCGCTTCGCAGCAGGTCCTGCCGCCCGGAGGAAAAAGACAGGGCGGTCACCATGTTGCGGAACAAGCTGGCTCCCCACCAGGCGGATAATTTCAACAAGATAGCCGCCGCGCCAAAAACCACCCACGCCGCCGTAAAATCCGCGGAACGCGGTACGTCACCCTTTTTCTTCGCGTCTTCCAGTTTCTTACGGGACGCCTCCTCTGTGCGATCTTCCTGTTCGGCCATGCCTCAGCCCGGCAGAACGTTCGTAGTCAACAGCAGAAACAGATGGGACACCATGCGCGGCAGGTAGGGCACGAGCACGTAAGTCCCCGCCAGCCCCACCAAAATCATGATGGGAAAGCCGATAGCGAACAGGTTGATCTGGGGGGCAACGCGGGCGATGATCGCCATGCCCACATTGACGACCAGCAGCATCAGCACCACTGGCATGGCAATAAGTACTCCTTCGGTAAAGAGAACCTGACCGAAATCCGCCAAGCGCAACCAGTTCCAGTGCGGCCAGAACACCCCGATGGGAATGACCTGGAAACTTTCCGACAGCACATGCAGCATACCCATGATTCCGCCATCGGCGATCAGCAGGAACACCACGCCGTACTTGAAAATCTCGCTCAAGGTGCTGCTTTGTTCACCATATTGCGAAGAGATGGTTGTAGCGAACCCTAATCCCATGGTCAGGGCGATCCATCCGGCGGCGAACTCGAAGATGCCCACCAGAAAACGGAACAGGAATCCGATAGACAATCCCGTCACCACCTGCGCCAAGAGCACCACCACCCCCCCCCCCATGCCGGGCCACGGGATCGTCGGCGGCAAGTCCGGGATGATGGACCAGGCGCAGGCTAACCCGAACCCCAACCGCCATAAGGTGGGCAACCAGCCGTTGGAAAACAGCGGCGCCACCGCGATGAACGCCAGAATCCGCGTCGCGGGCCAAACCACCAGCTCCAACAGGTGGTTTGCCTGAGCTTGGGTGAATGTGATGATGCCGACCGCCGCGGACAATGGCGCCTCTACACCACGAGCCGGGACAACATATGGAACCAGTGCGTGAAATCCTGCACGAACGCCCACCAGCCAAGAACCAGAATGCCCATGACCAGCAGCAGTTTTGGGACAAAGGAGAGGGAAACATCGTTCCAGTGCAACCAGGATTGCAGCAGCGTCACGACCAGCCCTACGGCCACCGTGCCAAAGGCAATGGGCGCGAAAGCCATCAATATCATTTCAAGCGCGCCCTGCAGCAGCGTCATGCCATTCCCCGCCGTCATCGGTTTTCCACATCCAGCGAAGCCGGTCGCACGGCGCGTAGATCATCATCAAGACGCCGTTCGGCCCTTTGTTCCGCCTGTTTTTTGGTGCGATCGTGCCGATCCGCGATGGCGGCGATCCTGCGCCGGTGCGCGTCGGCGGACCGCAGACTGTCCAGCGCTGCGTCCCGTGTTTCCAGCAAATTGTCCAGCCTGGACCGCTGCGATTGCGATACGGCCTGGATGGTGTCATAAAATTTCTGCACGCCGCCCAGTAGAAATGCCTGACAGCCTGCGTCAGCGGCCATCCATGTGTTGCCTTTGGCGCTGAGTTGCTGCGCGTATTCGTCGATGGCTTCCTGCTGCTGCGCGGCGGCAGACCATCGACGCTGTTGCTCGGCGGCGCGTTGCGCCGCCTGCGCCGCCTGGAATTTCGCGTATTTTTCCAGGGGTCGCCAGCGATTCGCGTTGGCCGTTTTCACAGTCATGGCGCGAGGTCTCCGGCGAGCCTGCGCAAGTCGCCCAGACTGCACGGGAAGTCGCAGGAAACATCGGGCGACTGACTGATGAATCGCAGAATCTCCGGATATTTGACCATCGCGGTATCGAGCAACGGATCCGTCCCCTGAACATAGGCGCCGATGGCAATGAGATCGGCCCGCTCCCGGTAGCGTCCCCACCAGGACAGCACGTGCCTGGACAGAGAAAGTTGTTCGGCGTCGACAATGCCGCGCATCACACGGCTGGCCGAAACAGCGGGATCAATGGCCGGAAAAACGCCCGTGGCGGCCATGTCCCGCGACAGGACGATGTGCCCGTCCAAAATGGACCGCGCCGCGTCAGCGATGGGGTCCTGTAGATCGTCCCCTTCGACCAGCACGGAATAAAACGCGGTAATGGTACCGCGCTCTGCCGTTCCGGCCCGCTCGGTCAGGACGGATAGCGCCGAAAACACGGAGGGCGGATATCCCTTCGTGGCGGGCAGTTCCCCTGCGGTGAGGCCTACCTCGCGCGCCGCCATGGCGTACCGGGTCATGGAGTCCATGATCAGCAACACCCTCCGTCCCTGATCCCTGAAATGCTCGGCGATGGACGTCGCGTACTCGGCGCCGCGCATGCGCAGCACCGGCGGCGCATCGGCGGTGGCGACGACCAAAACTGTGTGGGATAATCCGTCTCCCAACGTATCCTCGACGAACTCTCGAACCTCCCGTCCGCGCTCACCAATCAGCGCAATCACCACGACGTCCGCGGCGGTGTGCCGCGCCATCATGCCAAGCAGTACGCTTTTGCCGACGCCGCTGCCCGCGAATAACCCCACACGCTGCCCTTCGCCCACGGTCAACAAGGCATTGATGGCACGCACCCCTACGTCGAGAGGACGGGTGATGCGCATTCTGGTCAGTGGATGCGGTGCGGGATTTTTCAATGGACGGCGCTGCGCTGCCAGCAATGGGCGGTCATCCAGGGGACGCCCCATGGCGTCCACCACCCGCCCGAGCAGATCATCGCCCACGGGCACGGTGGAGTCCTGCTCCATCAGGGTAACGCTGGCCCCCGCAAATACACCGCGCAAACCGCCGAATGGCATGATGGTGGCCCGGTCCCCATGAAAGCCGATCACCTCACCGAGCCTCCAGCCTTCCGGGGTTTCCACGCGCGCGTACTGTCCCATCATGGCTGGGATGCCAGAAGCCTCCAGCGCTGTGCCGATGACCCGCACCACTCGCCCTGCGGGCGCGGGTGGCGAAATCCCGTGCAAGGACACCGAAAGATCTTCAAGGTGTTGCCGCGCGGCGCGCACGGCGGACGGGTCGTCGGCCTCCGGCAGGGAGGAATACATGGGCCTAATCGCCATCCAGAATCCGGGCTACCACTTCCGACCAGCGGGTCTCGATGCGGGCATCCCATTCCTGCGCGATGGTCCGTCCACCGTCGAACGTGTCCGGCCATTGGGTGCGCACCCGCACCCCGCCAAGAGCCATCCGATCATCCGCATGAAAGGTCCATGCGGCGGGCAACTCTGCCAAATGCGCTTCAAGTGTTGCGATCTGGTCTGGATGCAACGCCCAGGTCACGGAAATATTAGACAGGCGTAGCGTGCTGGTCATTTCCGCAAGACGGGTCTTCAGATCCTCCGCCGTGATGGCGGAAACTTCCTTGCGAATGACCTGACGCGCCACGTCGAGGGATAATTGCAGCACGGCCCGCTCTAGAAACGCCGCGATACTGGCGTCCGCATCCCGCCATTGCCGGGCGGCCTCGGACAGGAGCGCCACCTCCGCTTCCGCCCGCCGCATTCCCTCCTGGTGACCCGTGTCGCTCCCTTGGGCGAAACTTTCCGCATAACCGGCGGCGTGTCCCGCCTCAACGCCCTCCGTATGCCCCTGGGCGAACCCCTCGCGCCGTGCGGCTTCACGGATGGCATCGCACTCCGCACGCGACAGCGCCGCCGGATCGGGAACATCTGGCGCGGTTATTGCTGGAATAGCCGGGGCCTGCGATTCCACGTCCAGCGGGTCAAAATGAAAAGGGGTTATCTGTTGATTACGCATACCGGAACTAAATGCAAAAAGCGCGCCATATTCTGCGGCGTCGCTATGACGCTGACGCTTTACGCTGGGTGTCTGGACGCCGCACCGGCATGGGAACCGTCAGCGGCGGTGCTGACTGCGGCCCGCGCCGCACTTCCCGTTGCTCCGGGAGGAAGCTATCGCGCCA
Source organism: Acidithiobacillus sp. (assembly GCA_028065135.1). The sequence goes on along the minus strand of JAPTWR010000137.1, from coordinate 30,680 downwards.
TACCGCCGTCCACAAATGGCTGGATACGCGCCTGCGGGCGCCCACTGTCTGCAAAGGTCACGGCCATCACCCGCTGGTCCGCTACCGTGCGGGTATCCTGCGCCGGCACGACACCCAATAGCGCTTCGTGGTCGCTCTATGTGCCATTCCAGCGCGGCTATACCCGGCAAGTTATCCTAGCCCGGCACTTTTTGTTTGCAGGTGCCGTAATAGGGAGAAAGGATGTGCGCATGAAGGCCATGCGGATTAATGCTCAGACCGGCTCCGTATGTACCCATATGTCGGAGGTGGTTGGGCACACGCTTAATGCTGGGGTGCCAGGCGGATACCCGCTGCGTCCCGAAAATCTGTTATCTCCGCTTTTGGTGCGGCAGGGGGAGCGAGTGATTCTGGAAGCACGTTACGGGAATATCCTGATCAGGGCCATGGGAACAGCCCTGGAGGATGGCCGCGCCGGGGCCGCGTTACTGGTACGCAATAACGCCAGCCGCAAGGTGCTCACCGGAGTGGTCGAACCGGACGGCGATGTGCTACTGTCTTCGGGAGATGCCGCATGATCGCCGTGGAGACGGACGCTCTACTATCCCGCTTCAGCGCACTGCTGGATGAGGAAAGAAACGTTATTTCCAACGGAGATTACGATACGCTGACCGTGATATCCAATCAGAAGATGGATCTGCTCGGATTGCTACAGGATTGCCGGGTATCGCGCGAGAACAACTTGACATTGCAGGCCATTCTGGAAAAATCTGCGGAGAATGGGCTGATGGTGGAGTCGGCCTTGCGCTTCTGGCGCGGGGCGCATCAAAAATTGTTGCGTATGCAGGGCCAGACGACGCTGGTCCAACCAGATAGGCAGATAAATGCCTATGCGCTTTATCGTACAAATGGAGATACGAGATGACCGAGATGATTATTTCCGCTCTGGCGAATCCTGGTCACGGACCGGATGTTCCGGCAACTGCGCTGACACAGACAGCGCGCTCCTCCGCAACGGAGGGCGCCACCATGCCTCCCGTAGCCACTACGGGAGTGTATCAACCGGTGGATCAGCGGCACCAGGCACGCGTTCAGGCGTTGGCGCAGCAGGTGCAATCCGGGCAGTACATCGTGCAACCCCAGGATGTGGCCGCAGCCTGGCTAAAAGCTGTCCGCTGAAAGGTTTCGTGCTGCGAGATGGACACGACACGAAAAAATGGCGGCGTTGACCAACCGTAGCGCATTGCTCTTGCCGCTGAACCCCATCACCCGCCCAACCTCTTCCAGCGTCAATCCTTCCAGAATATACAAGGATAAAGCCGTTTTTTCCTGGTTTGGTAATTGCGAGATGGCATCGCTCAAACGTTCCCGAAGTTCGGTTCTGATGGCCGCCACATCTGGTGGCATCTGCGCATCGGGCTGTGCACAATCCCCGTCCCCGAGGTAGTCATCCAGATAATCGGGAGCCGCGCATCCCACATCGACGAAGTGCTGGTGCAATGCGTCAACGGTCATACCCGCCTCGTGGGCGAGCTCCATGTCCGTGGGGGTGCGCATGAGGCGTGACCGGCACACGGCCATGGCCCACTCCACATGACGTACTTTCGCGCGCAGGCGTCGCGGTAACGGGTCCTCTTCCCTCAGGAGGTCGAGCATGGCGCCCTTGACGCGCACGGCGAGCCAGCGGATGAATTCATCCGGTCTTGACAGGCGCAAATGGTGATCCCGATGTTCCCATGCCGCGGTCACACCCGCCTGCACCATGTCATCGAAATGCTGATTGTGCGGCAATCCGTCCTGGATGCGTTGGGCGATGCGCAGGATCATCGGATGCACTTCGCGCAAATATTGCGAGATTTCCGGATCCGTAAAACCAGTTTTTGTTAGTGGAAACGCACCCAACGCGGAATTTCCTCATACCAGTGGTGATAGAAATGCACATAGGCGTCCGTGATGGCGCCGCCAAACAGAAACAGCACAGCGATAAACAAAATCGCTTTCGGAACGAAGCCGATGCTCAGGTCGTTCAGTTGTGAGGCCACCTGTATGACACCCATCCCGATGCCGGCCGCCAGTAACGCACCCAATAAGGGCGCTGCCATGATCAGTCCGGTTTTCGCCGCCTGGGTGACGGCCGCCAGCATCCAGCCGTCGTGCGGCATCATGCGAAAAAGCTCCGCACGAGGGTGCCGGTCACCAGCAGCCAGCCACCGCCCAGGACGAACAGCATCAACTTGATGGGTATGGATATGGTCTGCGGGGAAACCATCATCATGCCCATGGCCATCAAAACGGCAGCAACCAACAGGTCGATCACGAGAAATGGCAGATAGACCAGAAACCCCATTTCAAATCCGGATTCCAATTGTGAAACGGAAAATGCCGGAACCAGCACTCGCATCGGAATGTCGTTTTCAGAAACCAACTTTTTCTTGATGCCGTCCATTCGCAAAAAGGTGGAAACGGCATCCTTGGTCGTGTTTTTTAGCATGAAGGCACGCAGCGGATCCTCGCCATAGCGCATCGCCCGGGTGACGGAGATTTTGCCCTGTTCCAGGGGCTGCAACGCCTGCTGGTTGATCTTGGTCCAGGTCGGTTGCATGACAAAAAATGTCAGGAACAGGGCCAACCCTGTCAGCACGATGTTCGGCGGCATGGTGGACAGACCAAGCCCTTGGCGCAACAGGGAAAGGACGATGATGATGCGCGTGAATCCGGTCATCATGAGTACGATGGCCGGCAGAAACATGAGCACGGTCATCAGGATGACCGTCTGTACGGGTAGCGTGTAAGTTATCCCTCCCCCATGTCCGTAGGAAGCTGCCGCCCGCGCGGCATGCAGCAGCGCCAGTCCACCTGATCCTGTCGCCGCCATCAGGGTTCCCGCGGATTGCGCAGGACGTCTTCCTTGTTAACGAGCGCCGTTAACCGCACACCAAAGCGTTCCTGATTGACCAGAACGGCTTCCCCATACGCGAACAGCTCACCGTTGATGTAGATGGTCATAGGTTCTCCGGAAGCTTTGTCCAGTTCGATGACCGATCCTTGTGAAAGCTGGAGGATATTTTTCATAGGCATCCTGGCGCGCCCCAACTCCACGGAAATCCGCATCGGAACGTTGACGAGCAGATCCATGGATGGCGTGGCGGGTTCCCCTCCAGGCAAGGATGAGTCGACCTCATCCGGCTGCTTGGAGAAGTCCTCCATGGGTAGGCTGCCCAAGGTTTCCTGTTTATTCGGCATCGTTGATTCCTTCCCGCTTGAGATGTAACGCTTTCAAAATGTCTTCCTCGTTCAGCGACCGATACCGGTTCAACCGGATCGCGTAATGATTGCGGGATACTCCGTATTTCCCCTCACCGATCAGTATGTTCTCCACATAGACCCGTGCATCTTCGGTACGCTCGAAGCTCAGCACATCCCCCACCCGCAAGGTTCGTGCCTGATGCAGGGGAATATCTTTCGTTGCAAGCAAAACGGACACGTCCACTTGTGCGTTCTGTACGTCTTTATGCAGTGCGGTTTTCCATGTCGGGTCCATCTCCGACTGGTCGGCGGCCACGCCGGAGACCAGTTGTTCACGGAACGGCTCCACGGAATTGTAGGGAAAACAGATGTACAGGCGGCCTTTCCACCGTTCCATTTCGATGTCGAAGGCGCTGCCGACAATGGTTTCCGGCCCTGCCGCGATGCTGACGAACTGCGCCTTCATGTCGGCGCGGAAGATTTTCATGCGGAATTTCACGATGGGCTCCCACGCCGCCGAAAAATCCACCACGGCATGCTCAATGATATTGTTGAAGACCCGCTGCTCGATGATGCTGAAATCCCGGCCTTCGAGTTTCGGCTCCAGTTTGCCGTTACCGCCGAAAAAAGCCTCGATGACGGCGTAACACAAATAGGGGTCCATGACGAAAAGCATGGAGCCGCGCAGGGGTGCCATGGACACCATGACGAAATAGGAAGGCAAGGCGATTCTGCCGATGTAGTCCCCGTATTTTTGCAGTTGCGCTGAAATCGGCAGAATATCGGCGTTGACGCGCAGATAATTGAAAAGACTCGCGCGGAACGAGCGCGCGAAGCGGTCGTTCAAGACCTCCATGGTCGGCATGCGGCTGCGTGTCACGCGATCCTGGTTGAGCAGGTCGAGGGATGTGACACCATACCGCTCCGCGCTCGCGGCGCCGGAGGGTGCGGATGACGGATTGTGCCGATCATCCGCATCAGTGGACGCTTCATGAATGGCCGTCCCGCCACCGAAGCCCATCATGGCGTCTATCTCGTCCTGGGAAACGGCATTCTCCTGGTCGGTGGGGCCTGCGGATCTTCCCGACAGCATGGCGTCGATATCCTCCTGATTCATGGCTCCACCTTCCTGGTCCTTCTGGTTTGACTCGTTGTTTTCGGCATCTATATCCATGATTCAAAACCTGTCGTGCCGTTTGTGGAAGAAGTGGCACCAGACTCCTGCCCGACACCGTGAACCTGTCCTGCGGGGTGCGAAAAGGTGTGCGCAGGCGCCTCGCCGTCCTTTTGTTGCCGGGTATTCCCCTGCGAAGAAGTAGAAAAGGGCTGAGAAAATATCGCGAGAGCGGATACCGTAACCATGGCGGTGGTGCCCATGCCACCGCCAGTAATCTGCTGGGCGATGAGCGGCGCCCCCTGTTGAAGCATCAGCGCCGTATCCGGGTGGTTCGCGGTCAGATGTATGTGAAGACCGTTTCCCTGCCCCAAGTTGATCGCCTCTATCTGGATAGGACCCAAGGACATGGGATCGGTGCGCACCGAAAGTCTTTGCCCAGGCCGTAACCTTCCCGCCTGCGATGCCAGCGCGGACTGCCATCCTGGGGTATCCAGGCGAAGTGTCGGTCCGTCTGATGGCGAATCTGCGGATTGAACGGATTGTGAAGCGCTCGCACTGATTTCGATGGTTGGCGTTCCGGGTACGACGGTACCATCAGTGCCTCCGGAGATTGACGGGGCTGTCGACTGAGAAATATCCGATGACTCTTTCAACATCGGCGATATGGATGGGCTGAAATGGGTCGGGGACTTTTCCGACTTGTCTGTGGTCAGCTTTAGGCGAGATTTGCTGCCCTCCACACCGCGTTCGTTCGTGGGAGCCGTGAAGGCAGAAGCGTTAGTGCGAGGCGCGAACTGTAGATGAGGGACCACCGTAATGGCGGAAACGTCCGTTTCGCGATGGACGGCCAAGTCACCCGCCGTCGTTGGGGAGATTTCCAGAGATCGGTGCGCCTCCAGAACGAGGCCGGCATGGCCATTAACAGCCATCACGCCTGGCACGGGCGTCGAAATATCGGCAGTTAAGGATGACGAAATTTCGACGCCCGAAGTCTCCGAGTGAAGAAACGCAGCTTTGACTGAAGATATAGTTGCCGATTTTTCGGCATCCGCCATTCCTGACGGGACTGAAGGATGAACGGCGCCAGCCGATAGATGGCTGGACAGGGAACACACCGGCGCACAGCCACTCCCCGCAGCCTGATCGACACCGGAAAACATCGTTTTCTTGGAAGGCGGTGGCGCGGGGGGCGGCGGCGGCATATAAATCACGGCGGCCATGACCGATATCGTGCCATCAGTGGCCGCGGATGCGACATTTTTTCCGTGTCGCTCCCCTTTCGCCTCGTCCGCGCTTCTTGCCGATCCCTGCACTGATGTTTTCACCGCATTCGCGGCAGCGCCACCGGACGCGCCGGAAAAATCCTTCCGGGCGACCGCGTCGCGCGCCACTTGCCGGAACGACGCGGAAACCGCGTCCCCCGGATGGGGCTGATCGCCCACAGGTCCTGATGATTCCGGTTTCACATGAGACGAGCCAGACGCAGACGGCGCTGAAACCGCGCAACCGCAAGGCGGCGAAGTAATGGCGACCGAGTCGACGGGAATATCCGTGGCGCTCATTCTATCACCATATCGTCGCCGCCATTGTTCAGGATGATGACCCCTTCGCTATCCAGTTTTTGCGCAACAGACAAGATGTCGCGCTGTGCGCTTTCGATCTCAGATAGGCGTAGCGGGCCTTTACCTTCGAGATCTTCCTTCAGCATTTTCACAGCGCGCTCGGACATGTTGACGAAAAAGCGGTCGCGCACTTCCGCAGAAGCGTTCTTCATCGCTATGGACAGCTTTTCGCGTTCCACGTCACGAAGGATGATCTGCAGGGTCCGGTCATCAAGACGCTTCATATCCTCGAAGGTAAACATGTTGTCTTCGATTTTCTGCGCCAAGGTGGCGTCTATGCCGCGGATGTGCTCCATGGACCCCTTGACCCGACTGGTTTCCAGACGATTGAGCAGTTCCGCAGCGGCCTTGGGTCCGCCCGCTTCTCCCTGGACAATCGTGTTGGTGAGTTGCCCAGACAGTTGCTGGTCCAGCACCTCGTTCAATTCTCGTATGGCGTTGGGGGTCACAGGAGCCATCGTGGCCAGACGGAAAATAATGTCAGGGATGATCTTGTCCGGCAGGTTATGAAGCACATTACCCGCTTTATCTGCGTCCAGATGCGCCAGAATTGTAGCGAGAATCTGTGGATGCTCGAAGCGGATCATTTCAGCGATGGTCTTGGGATCCGCCCATTTGATGATTTCGAGGCCAGCGTACTCGCCACCGGTGACGATGCGATCCAGAATCTCCGATGCCTTGTCCTTTCCCATCGCCTTGGAAAGCACTTCACGCAAATAGTTGTCAGGACGCCCGCCAATGGAAGTCTGATGCTTCAGACGGTCCACGAAATCCTGCATGACCACCTCCAGCGATTCGCGGGTGATCTTGCGCGGACGGGACATGGCGGCAGCAAGCCGCTGGATTTCCCGCGGATTGAGCTGTTTCATGATCAGAGATGCGTCATCGGGACCCACCCCCAGAAGAAACACCGCCGCATAATCCAACCCAACGTTCAGTGTACCGCCATAGCCTGACAGATCAGCCACTGCCCTCTCCTTCTCCAGGATTGCCTATCCACTCACGAATGACTTCCACTGCGCGGGTCGTATCCGAGCGAATCAGATTTTTGATGATGTTCATGTTATCTTCCAGATGCCCCTCGCTTACGCCCGCGAGATTCAGCATGGTGCCGCCGTCCGACATACCGGCTGCCATCACCTGCAATCCGGGTTCCGGCGCACCTGCCACGCTATCCACGCCAGACGGTCCACTAGCCTGCGCAACGGCTTCGGCGGCACGGGCTGCATTCCTCCGTGCGGCGGCCAGCCCCATGATGGGCTTACGCAACAGGAGCAAGGCCATCAACCCCAGGAGGAACCATTCCACCTGACGCCAGACGGCCCAAGGGGATATCCTCTGCCACCAGGCACGATGCGGTGGCGGTGCCACGGTCCGGAACGGCATCGCGGTGATGCCGATGGTGCCTTGTGGGGCAGAGGCGTGGATTGCGTCGGCCACCATTTGTCTTAAAGCCGTCATGGTTTGCGGCGCGAATTCGGGAACGACTGAAACACCTGCCGACGAAGCGGTTTTGCCGGCGGCAGTCTTGCCGGAGACGACTTTCTTTTTTCCGGCAGAAACGGTGGATGCAATCGGATTCGGCGGGCTAGTGTTTATGGCTGTTTCCCTGCCATTGACAAGCACTGAAACTGAGAGAGTGCGCAAACGCCACGGTGCGCCTTTCCTAAACCCCACGGTTTTGTCCAGCACATACCGGAAGTGCCGCTGTTCCTTGTTGGATCGCGGCATCATCGCCTTGATCTCCGCTAGCGTAAGCGCCGGGGCGCCGCTGGTCGTGCCCGCCGTAATGGGCGCCTGCGGGGCGCTTGGAGGCTGGTTGGAGAGAGCGCCGGGAATGCCGAAAGCGTTAGATGACATGCCTCCCTTGTCAGCGGACGACAGCACCGCCGCCGTCACCACGTGGCCCATGCCGTAGGTGATGGAACTCTCCTGATGATGGGAAAGATCGATGTTGGCGTCCACCACCACCCGGAGATTGCGCGCCCCCCCCACGAGTGGTGAGAGCATCTCGATGATTTGTTTCTGGTAAACGCTCTCCACGGAGCGCTGTAGACGCAACACCGTGGAAGATGCTGACCCGGTGGCTTTGGCAGTGAGCGCCCGCCCGCTCTGGTCCACCACGGTCACCTGGTTGGCGTGCAACCCGGGAACGCTGGACGCCACCAGGTGCGTGATACCAAACACCTGTTCATGGCTCAAAGTCACACCAGGCGTCAGCCGCACGGTGACGGCGGCCTTGGGAACCGGCATGCGCTCAAGAAAAGGGGTGTGGCGTGGAATAGCCAGATTCACCGAAGCGGCCGCGACCCCGTGAATGGACAGAATGTCCCGCGCCAGTCCAGATTCCAGCGCACGCATGTAGGTGGTGTGCTCGACAAAGCTGGAGGTACCCAGTTTCTCGTCCTGCAACTGGTTCCAGAGGGCGCTGGATGCCCGTGCGGGCAGCCCTTGCTCCGCCAATTGCAGGCGCACCCGTGCGGCGTCAGCTTTCGGGACTTCGATGAGATTGCCGCGGTCCTTCAGTAGGAACGGCACGTTTTCCTTCTGCAGCGCCGCGATAACACTGCCGCCGATCCTGGGACTCAGTCCTGAATAGACCACGGCGTAGTCCGTCCGTTGGGACATTTCCCACGCGCCGACCGCGAGAGTCAGGGCGGCTGCCACCCCGCCCAGCATCAGCAGTTTGTGTTGCTGGGTCCTGCCGGACCACCATTGCAGCGCCCGCATGCGCAAATCGCCCGACCGTGAAAATGCGTTCGGCATGAGCGCTATACAGGCATGGTGATCAGGGTTTCATAACCCCTAGCGAGTTCATTGCGAATGCCGATCATTTCCTGAAAGGCGATATTGCTTTTCTGGCCGGCCAGCATGGTTTGCGCCAGGGATGGCGCATCCGTCGCACCGGATGCGAATGCCCGCTGATCGGCATTGGAGATGTTTTCCGCGTGTGTGACGATGGTGAGTCCGTGTCGTATCAACTCGGAAAAGCCGGACCCTCCGGACACCGGTGAAATAGCGGGTGCCGTAGGCACAACCGGCGTCATGGATGGGGCGATGGTCTGTGCGCGCAGTTGCGCGGCCAGATGGGTCAGTGAGGCGTTGACGGCGGTGATGGGTGGTAAAACCACGAGTGGAATTCTCCTTGTCTACCCGGAGGGCGTAACCTGCGAAGCAGGTCCTCCGTGGAGACAAGCAAATACCGTGCCTAAATGGGCAAACGTTTGTCTAGCCTATTTCCTTGTGAAAAACGGCGCGCAGATGATGCAACATGGTTATAGCCTCGTCGATATCATCCGAACAGTCGTTCGCGTTGGCCTTCACGATCCGGTGGAGGACGAAACCATATGCCGTGCGCAGACGCGATGGAAGGGCTATCGCCGTTGCCGTCGTTTGCCGGTCGCCGGCTTCCGGGGATTCGGGCGGCAATGCCGCAGTCCAGAACTCCACGATGGAGAAAGCATCATGCAGCATGCGGGCCTTTTCAATACGCTGTACGGGATTTTCGCTCCGTATGAGGGATTTCGCTCTTTGCAGAAGGGCCACGCACCGCCGATAGCCGCGGTCCCAGAGATCCAGTGGCGTGGCGGTCTCGTTGCGGACCAGATTGTAATGATTAGCCGCCACTGGTGGTCGATCCGAAAAGGCTGGAGAAAATCGCGCCGAGATCGCTGGATGTCGTGCTGGCCGCCGCCGCTACGTTCTCGTAACTGTTAAACTGGCTCAGCATGGACTGAATCTGTAGTTTGGATGCCTGTTGATACTGCACTATCTGGGAATTCATGTTTGTCAGTTGTCCCTGTATGTCATTCTGCGCCTGCTGGATGACGCCGTTACTACCCAGCACGCCGTTCAGCAGGCCGTTCATACTAGCGGCTATACCCTGGTTGAAAAACACCATCGCGGAGGGAGCCGTGCCACTGCTGACGGACAGGCTCAACCCTGCCGCAGGACCGCTGGTGACGGTCATCAATCCACCCGCGCCGGATGCCGCGTAGCCGTTCACCGTACCGGAGGTCAGCGTCGCGGAATTGGTGGTCACGTTGACCGCATACAGCCCGCCCACTGTGCCAGATGTGGCGCCGGAGAACTGGACGTTCGGGTTATTCGATCCGCCCATGGCCCCGAACAGGCCCATCACCTGCGCGTAATTGCTGCTCAGGGCAGCGTTCAGGGTGGACTGGTTCACGTCGATGGTGCCGCTCGACGTAAGCGTGATTCCGACATTGCCGAAACCGATGGCGGAAGACGCGCCTCCTGATCCAATGGCCGTGGCCGTGGAAATCATAGACAGCAACTGGTTTTCAATGCCCTGTACGACCGGATCGCCAATCAATGGCCCCGCAGTGCCGGAGGCCACCGTGCCCGTGGCTGATATGGCGGCGGTACCGCTTGCTGGGGTATAAGACGTGGCTGACTGGATAAAGCTGGACGCCTTGTTGAATGCCTGCACGAAGGACTGGATGACGGCTTGGGCGGCCGAGGTGGAGACACCCACGTCCACGCTGCTGCTACCGGTGGCGCTCACCGTGAAGGTCACGCCGGGAATGGCCCCGGAAAAACTGTCGCTTTGGGAGGTCAGCGCGATGCCGTCCACCGATGCGGTGGCGTTTTGCGCCGCCTGGCTTTCGGTCATGCCGGATGCGCCGGAGGCATAGGAAAATCCCGACAAGGCGGATCCGGATGTACTGATGGTGAAGCTATTGTTCGTTCCCGTGCTGTTCCCGGCGACCACTAGGCGATAGCCCGTACCGTCATAGACCACGCTAGCGGATACGCCGGCACCGGACTGGTTGATCGCGTTGGCGATACCGCCCAGGGTGTCGTTGGCGCTCGTGACGCCGATGGTCACCGCACTGCCACTACCCACCTGGATGGCCATGCTGCCAGTGCCGATTGCGCTGCTTTGGCTAGTGAAATCGCTGCTGTAGAGCGATTGCGCCTGGGCGATTCCCGATACCGTCACCTGATAGGTTCCGGTCGGCGCGGTATTGGCGGCGGTTGCGCTCAGGACGGCGCTGTTGCCTACACTCGCCTGAACCTGCTGAAGACTCGACAGGCTCGTCAGGCCCTGCACAGCGGATTGCAGATTGCCCAATACGGAGGACAGGTTCCCAAACGCGCTGATCTCCGTTCCCAGTGGCTTAGCCTGGGCCTGAAGGGTGGCGATGGGCGCATTGTACTGATTTTCCGCCGCCGTCACTAGAGACTGGATCTGACTTGAACTCAATACGCCCGAGATGGACATTGAATATTGCTCCTGTAGAACCTTATGCTTTTCAGCGGTAGTGCCTTATCCATGCGATGGATGCCCAAACGCATGGATAAGGCATGCGGGGATTGCGCCCCGCATGCCGGACATTCCTTACGGAATGAGCTTCAGGTAAGCTTGCTGCGTCTGGCTGGAAGCCGAGAGCGCCGCGATGCCGGCCTGCTGCAACACCTGCGCCTGGGTCAACTGGGTGCTGACCTGCGGGATGTTGGCATCCTGGATGACAGATTGCGCCGCCTGGTCATTGGTGTTAGTGGTCTGCTGGTTGGAGAGGGCGGACTGAACACGCTGCTGCACCGCGCCCAACTGTGTGCCCTGCTGGTTCAACTGCTGGATGGCGTAACCGACGATGGTGATCGCCTGGCTGGCACCATACTGGGTGGACACGTTCACCTGATCCAGGTTCACCAAGGCGCTGCCGCTGGAAGCTCCGACATAGGAACCACCGGAGACGGTGAAAGCGCTGGCAGACTGGAAGGCCACCACACCCTGGATGGTGGCGCCGGAAGTGGCGCCGGCGGATAGAGTAAGCCCACCGGCGCTATCCGTCATAGCCACCGAACCGCTGTAGTTGTTCACGCTGATATTGTTTCCATTCACGTCCGTCAGGACCAACTGATTCTTGGTGTTGACGGAAGCGGATACCCCCGTAGTCGAGGTATTGCTGTTGATGGACTGCACCAGGCTGGACATGCCGGAAGCACTGACGCTGGTGATGCTGGCGGAGATGCTCACGGCGTTGTTCAGGCTACCGCTGGTGCCGTTGCCCATCGAAAAACTCACGTCGCCGGTAGTCGTCACGTTGAAAGCGACGCTGGTGTACGCTTGCGCGTTGACGCCTGTCAGGTTCGAGATCTGATTGGCGCTGGACGCCACGCTGGCTGCGGACTCGCCGGAGGAACTCACCGTGACCGTGCCGCTCCCCTGGCTGCCATAGACGGTCATCGTCCCGGACGTGAACGCGCCAGAGGTCGATGCGGCATAAGCCAGCCCGTTGGAATCGCTGCCTATGGTGCCACCATAAATGCCGCTGGTGGCCGAAGTCTGGTACATGCCCAGATTGGCGGCGGCGGTGCTGCCAATACTGGCGGTAATAACCTGACCCTGGTTCGCGCCCACTTGGAACTGCGCGCCGGAGAACGATCCGTCCAGCAGGTTTATGCCATTGAACTGGGTCTGCTGCGAAATGGTGGAAACCTGGGCGACCAGATTACCCACTGTGGACTGCAGGGAATTCAGGTCGGCGGAGGTGTTGGTGCCGTTAGCCGCCTGCACCGCGATGGTGCGGACGTTCTGCAGGATGCTGGTCTGCTGGCCAAGGGCGCCCGTCGCGGTCTGCAGCAACGATACTGCCTGGTTGGCGTTGGAGATGGCCTGGTTGGAGCCGTTGATCTGGGTGGTGAACCCCTGTGCGATTGTGTAACCAGCAGGGTTTTCAGCGGGGCTGTTGATGGCGAGACCCGTGGACAACTCGTTCTGCAGGCCATTGATGGTCTGGTTGGTATTGCCCAGACTGTTCAACGCTTCCAGTCCGGAAACGTTGGTGTTGATGGAACCGAAGGCGGTAGACATGATTTACACCTCAATCTAGTGGCGAAAATGGTGAGAGCCGCAATGGGGCGCCTCTCATTCACCCACTACGGCACACTGCCCGGAAAAGTTCTTTAATGCCCTTTTGGCGTGACACTCATGACACTAAAACCTCCCCGGCGCATCAGGTCCACGCCGACTCCCATAGATCGAGATGGTCCTCCAGTACCCAATTCCGCTCAATGTGCGACCGCAGCGTTTCTCCAGCGGAACACAACGCTGATCGATCGGACACAAGATCCCGCAATGCGCCCAGCCAGTCGTGATAACGGTTTTTCACCAGCCAGACCGGAAAACCCTGATAGGGCAATATGTCCGTGGCCAGGACGGGAATACCCAGGATGCCCATTTCCAGGATGCGCAGGTGGCTCTTTCCCATATTGAACGGATGATCCTCCAGTGGAGCCAGAGCCAGTTCCAGCCCCAGGGACGCCACTTTTCGGGGGTACTGTTCGAAGGGAACCGGCGGCACGAAGGTGACATACGGGCGCATGGATTCCGGGCACATACCCATGAACACCCAATCGATATCCCGATAAGTCGCTTTCACCAGTTCCTGGATGATTTCAAGATCACCCTGATGGCTGACACCACCTACCCACCCCACACGAGGCCTTGCGCCTGGTGAAATTTGCGTGGACAGCCCGCCCCATCGGTCACGCTCAATAAAGTTCGGCACCACCCGTATATCCGGATTCCAGCCATGGTACCGCTCGGCCAGGTAGTCTGTGGTGACCACCATGCGATCCATTCGCTTCGCCGTATTGCGCAGGCGCCTGATAATATCCGGGTGGATATGTGGACGGTGCGCGTTTTTCATCGGCAGGTGAATGACCAGATCGTCCACTTCGAACACCCGCAGCGTTTCGGGGCGGTAATCCATCCACTGTTGGATGCCCCGCGCTTGGTGATCCTCCATCTGCAACTGGAAAATCACACTGTCTGGCGCGGACTGCAACATCTCCGGCGGCGTTAGCAACTGCATAGTTTCCATGGTCTGCAAACGGCCCGCGCGGGACAAGGCGCGGGTCGGCGCGATGATCCGGTACTCACCCGTGCCCTCCCGATTGACGGGATGCGCGAACACCTTTTTACGGGGCCGCCAGCCGTCCTGCCAGGACAGGGCGGGCACGTTCTCGTACTGGAAACCACGTCCATGACGGGTGAAGTTGGCGTTGTAGGCGCGATCCCGCGCCATCCGGTGTGGCCATTTGCGAAACAGCCGGTCATTGCCTTCCGCCAGAATCCGCCGCGACTGTTCCGCCGCGTCCGGATTTCCTTGAGCCTCGGCCCGCTGACTGGCGGAACCGTGGTGCATAAGAATGGCGTCTGGCGTCCAGACGATGCGCAAACCTCCAGATCCAATTTTAAGGCAAAGGTCCACATCATTGAACTGAACGGGAAACTCAGTGGAAAATCCATCCACGGCGTCAAACACCGCGCGACGGACCGCCATGCAGGCGGCTGTGACCGCCTCGTAATTCTGGGTTAGAACAAGCCGTCCATAATATCCGCGATCTTCGGCGGGCAACCCCAGGAAGGGATGATCCGCGCCGCCGCCAGACAGTCCTAGTATGACACCCGCATGCTGAATCTTGCCGTCCGGAAACAGCAGCTTCGCGCCCACGGCACCCACCTGCGGACGCAAGGCGTGGCGCATCATGTTCCGCAGCCATTCCGGGTGCAGGACCGCCGTATCGTTATTCAGGAACACCAGAACCTCGCCGCGGGCCATTTCACGGACGGCAGCGTTGTGCATGGCGGCGTAATCGAACCCTCCGGGCCAGGAAAACACGCCCAGACGATCCCCGAAAGCCTGCGGATTGGCGATGATGGCGTCCAGATATTGCCGGGCATCGACATCGGTGGAGTCGTTATCGATGAGAATGATCTCAAAATTGGGATAATCCGTTTTCTCCAGTAGGGTGTCCACGCACTGTTGCAGGTATCCGAACTGATTTTTAGTGGGGATGATGACGCTCACCAGAGGCAACTCGTCAGGCAGCGCATAGACCGAGCGGTAGGTGGCGGGCACCGGTCCGAACTCCACTTCCGCAGGTTCGCCACAGCGCTCCAGATGCGCGGTCAGGGCCAACCGCCCGGAATGGACGATGGTCTCCACGCTGACCTTGTCGGTACCAGATAGCGGGCTGCGATGGTACAGCACGCGCGCCACATGACCAATTATCTTTTCCGGCGCATCAGGAATAACCTCCGCAGCCCGCAACACCAGGTCGTATTCCTCGGCGCCGGGAAATCCGGTGGGCATGCCGCCAATCCCCCGAAGGAAATCTTCCCGAACTGCCATCAGTCCACCGATATAAGGCAGGCTGCGCAAGGTATCGAGATGGAAGTCCGGTTTGAAATGCGGGTTTCCATGTCGTCCCATGTCGTCCACTTGGTCTTCATCACTGTACACTAGTCGCCAGGATGGATTTTCCCGAATGGCAACGCCCAGGCGGGCCAGGGCGTCACCCGCAAGATAATCACCAGAGTCGAGAAAAACCAGCCAGCGGGGTTTTCGTGTCGGATATCCCGCGTCGCCATAACGTAAAAGCGCATTTGCCTCCCCCCAATCGTCCCCGTCGATAACGGAAAACTCGACATCCTTCATTCCGACCGGAACATCTGGCCACAGAATCGGCGTCCCGCCATCACCAACGGACATGGAAGTTTCGCGCAGAATGCACACCTCGCGCGGTGAAGCGATCTGTCCGGCCACACTCTCCATGGCGCGTTGGGAGCGCATGCTGTTGCGCAGGGTTTGCCTCACCAGAACCGTGAATTCCGGAAAATTCGTGTCCATTGCCGCTTCCCGCAGCCATACGGTCTCCTGGGGGAGCAGGGCCTGGCCTGAACGCCAGATTTCCTCCTGCGTAGGCGTCGGCTGCACCTGCATTGGCAACGTCCGTTTGTCTTCCGGAGAAGCGGGGTATTCAGCCCAGTCATCAGGCATCCGGTATCCGGCATGGACTCGCGCGGTCAAAAGATGCTGCAACGCCGCCATTTCGTCAAAGTCCGCAGGAGAAACGCCATGCATGGCGCAGCCATCAAGGTTGATAAGGGAGGTGTAGCCAGGGCGGCCCTGCTGGATGAGGCGGACATCCCAGACCGCGTTCTGGTTCACCACCTCATACCCGCAGGCGGACAGCAGCGAAATGGCGGATTCACGGGTGAAAAAACGCAGATGGGTCACGTCCAGAATGCCGCTGACCGCGTAACGCCAATGTCCGGCACGCAAACCGGCAAGCACGCCCAGATTGCGCACGTTTGGCAGGGAAACGATAACCTGGGCGTCAGCCCTCAGGAAACCCCGCAACCAGCGCAGGACCTTCCATGGATTTTCCAGATGTTCCAGCACGTCCGCGAGAATGAGCGTATCCACGGTTCCGGGGCCGATTAGCCCATTGCTTTGCCGCGCCATATCGGTGTCTGCCGGGTCCTTTTCAGCCTGGATGACGACATCGAGCACGGTGCGCGCCACATCCAGGGACGCGGAATCGATGTCCATCCCAATGACCATGGATTGCGGCCATCGCTCCTTGATCAACCGTCCAGTGGCTCCACCGCCGCATCCTACCTCCAGGACGATCCGCGGTGAGCGGAAGAAGGATTGGATCAGTTCTGGACGGGGGTGGTTGTGATACGCCTGAAAGTCCTTGTCGGCCCCTTCGGTCTCTGCTTTGACGTTTTGCTTAACCAATTCTTCCGCTTGTTCAGATGAAATGGATGCGCCTATTGCCTGTTCCAGCATTTTTACTTCGGACATGTATGGGAAGTTCCTTTAGACAGGGGCCTCCGCACAACGTGCAGTATTCGTGCCACACCACCAACGACACTAACAAATTGGCAGACCAAGTGACATTTTCAATTTAACATTCTCATTGGTACGCATTGCCAGGCTTTCCAATAGGGCGTTCCGCTGACGCAGAAGGCGAAAGCGCTCCCCAGACAGCACCTGCGCAAGGACGCTTAGGAAAATGTTCCGGTCCGGCATGGCGATGATCCCGTACACCTCCATGGACGGCATCGGCATCCGAGAAATTTCACGCCAATCCGCAGTATCGATCGCCACCACCTGTGCCCGTCCGGCAGATTGCTCCTCGAAGCCGTTCCGGCTCGCGCTCAACCCTACATAAAGTATACCGTCCCGAATTGCAAGACCACGGGTATAGCCGCCCAGGGCGATGCGCGGCTGAGGGAAACCATCGCCGCTCGCGTACCAGACCTCCCCGGTTTCCGAGTTGCACAGATACCATCCGTCGGTGGACTCCAGAATAGAGTGCGGCTGACTGAGCCCTACCACCGTCGCCAGCGGCGATTTCCGGTGCAATCCGCGCAGAAAACCCTGTTCTAACGTAGCATTCTTGTAGCCCCTGGTGACGGAAAAATCCCCGAACGCAGTGACGCAAAGTTCTCCGCGCAACCGGCCCAAGCAGTTGACGTGCCAGGAATCCTCCGGGTCGGCGAAGGTCCATCGTTCGATCTCCCTCGCTTCGGCGCTGTTCCAGCGGACCACGGCATTGTGTTGTGTGGAAACAAGGTAGATATCCTCTTCGCCATCCAGTAATACATCATGGATGTCGCCCCATGTGCCGGCATGTTCCCGCGTACCGTCCGAAGTGGTGACGGACAGGATATCCCCTTGCTGGATGGCACGCAGGAACATGCCGCTTCGCGCGGACCAGTTGATGCCGCAAATGGGGCGATCGTCCATCGGCAAAACCTGCCCATCCATGCACGCGTACAACCCGCCCAGATTGTTGGGCGCACTAACAAAGAGATGGTTGAACAGCCACTCCTCACCGATCATCAGGATCTTCTCAGGACGCTACGCTGCTGTTGAACAATATAGTTCTCAAGCGCATCTTGAAAAATGGAAAACGGCTCAATGAAAAGTGTACCCAGCATCCATCGTTCACGGCCTTCCGAATGCTCATTGGGCGTGCCAGTTTTTTCCATGCGCATCACCCGCACTTCTACGGTGTAGGGCACGTTGCCAATACTGATGGTGATTTCCACGACACTTCCCACGCCAGGAACGTCCAGAAAAGACAGAGGCGCGGCAAAGGAAAGCTGCACCCCCGTGGCGCTCAAATCATGCGCGAAGGCAGGAAAATCGAACCTATGGGGCGGAATCCCCCAATGGATGGACAGACTCTGCGCATCCTCCAGGGGAACGTGCACTCGAAAAGCCCGCCGTCGCTGTGTGCGTTCCATAGCTTTGGGAATGGCCATGGAGATGGCCAACATATCGTCCGCAGCATGTTGCACCGTGCCCATGGACGACGATCTGAAGCGGTAATGATAACCATCCTTTTCCCGCAACCAATACACGACGGTTTTATCGCCGACTTCAGGAAGCTGTCCACCTAGGCACGTGACAGGAACGTCAAACAGGATGGCGTTTGCTGCGGTGGTGGGCAAGAATCGCGTGTTGATGGAATGATCATCCATAAATAGTTCTGCCAGAGCCCCCACGGACCGCGCGTCGGCCAAGACGCGGAGCATCGCCGCCGACGAAACTGTCTCCCAGATACAGTTTGATAATTCACGCACGGGAATACCTTATCCTATTCAATAATCTTATCGTATACCATCAGAATTTCAGCGTGGCAAACAGGTTCAGACCCTGCATCGCGCTAAACGCTGACAGCGCCGCCTGCAAAGCAGTGCTCCCCTGCTCGAACTGTGTGGCAACGGCGGGGAGATTGGCGGAAATGAGATTGCTCTGGGCAATCTGGTCATTGCTAGACTGCGTCTGATTGACGCCGGCAATGGCGTTGATTTGAGCCAGCGAACTGCCGATGGCGGCCTGCCCTGTGAGCAGGCGCGTCAGCCCCTGATTCAGGCTGGAGAGCACGTTACTCATTCCCTGGTCGAACTGCGCCCCGCCCGCGCCGTTGGAGGCACCCTGGGAAAGCAGATTCGCCATCTGGTTGACCGTTTGGAACAGGCTCTGGTTTTTCGCGGGAGCTATCTGAAAAGAATCCCCGCTGGCCGGATTCCCGTTGATGGTGAACTGATTGCCGGCCACATCAATGGCGGCGCCGGGCGTATAAGCGCCGCTGGACACCACCGTTCCAGATGCGTTGGTTACGGTGTAGAAGCTTTGCGCGACCCCGGAACCGGCAGTCGCAAACCCCAGGGTGTAACTCTGGTTGCCCGTATCCATGGCCGTGGCCGCGACCAGATTGCTCACCCCGCCTACGGACACGGTAGCCGTGCCGGTATTTCCGCTGGCGGCGTTGACCGCCGCGTAACCGTTCCCGGTGGGAATATCCATCAGCAAGAACTGGCCAGATAGGGAAGTTGGGACGGTTAGCCCCGGAGCGATCTGCAGTGCGTTGGTGCCGGCGTCCCCCTGATAAGCTACACCACTGCCGTTACTGCTGAATGGCTGCGTGTTGCTTTGACTGCCGGACAACAGGTAATTCCCGTCTGGAGTCTGGGTGTTACCCAACTGCACCAGTTGTTGCAATCCCTGATTGACGGAACCCGCCAGCGCCAGACGGTCCTGACTGTTCGTGGTGCCGTTCGCAGCCGCCAGCGCCGTCTGCCGCAGGGATTGCACGAGGCTGCTGATGCTGCCCACGGTGGAGGACATGTTCTGCAGGCTGGATTGCGCCAGTCCCGCCGTCGCGCCGTCCAGACTCAATGCGGAAATCTGTTGCCCCAGTTGCAGGCTGCTGGCTGCGGCGGATGGGTTGTCCGCTGGAGAGTTGACCGCCTGCCCGGTGGCCATCTGCTGATTCAAATTGACCAGCTGAGCCTGATCCTGGAGGATGGCGTTGGTGGGCAGTGCATAACTGACCGGAGTGCTGATGGGAGAAACCGGCATGGCGCGAATTTCCTTTATACGGATTGCAAGAGGGTCTGAAACAACGTGTTCGACGTCTGGATGATGGCGCTGGCGGCCTGGTACGCCTGGGTATAGCTCACGACCTGCGCCGCCTCCACGTTCAGATTGACACCGGAGATATTGGACAGCGCCGTCTGCGCCTGGGTGAGGGTTCCCTGCGCCGATGCGTTGTTCTGCTGCGCGGTCTGCGCCATATTACCATAGTTGTTGGTCATGTCTGCGGTGAATTGGTTGATGGACCCTTGCGCCAGTACCGGCTGGTTCGCCGCCTGGGCCAGGCTGACCGCGTTGGCATTGTTGCCAGGAGCGCCGCTACTGAAGGTGAATGTGTCTCCCGATGCCGGTGCGCCACCGCCCCACGAGAAGCTCATCGCCGCACCTGAAGCCAATGATCCGGATGGATAAGGAATAGCGATCGCTGTGGACCCTGCGCCCCCCCAGGTGCCAGAGGCCACCACCGTTCCACCGGACGTCGCCACCTGATATTGCGAATTGTTGATGAACGTCAGGGTGAAGGATTGTGGTGTCACCCCGGACGGCACTACCGCCACGCCGGAAGAAAACGTACCGGAAGGATTTGCCACCGATCCGGATGAAAGGGATTCCGTTCCTGAATTGCTATTGACCAGTCCGCCGGTCGCAGAATAGGTTCCGGGACTCGCCACATAGGGGAACGCAGCGGCGACATCGCTGGGATTGGTCATCACAGCCTGAAAGGAGCCCGCCGTGGAACCAGCGGGGTTCACCAGAAAACTGTCGCCCGTGGCGGGAGACCCTGAAATCTGTAGGGTTGTCCCGCCGAAACTCAAGGTGCCGCCGCTGGTGGCGCTCAGCGTCTGGCTGGTTCCAGAGGTGTTGTTGATGACGTCCCACTGGGTGCCGTTGTATTCTAGCGTATAGGTGGTCGCGGGCACGGTGGACAGGTCCGTCACCGAGGCGGTGATGGTCGCGGTGCCCTGGTTGGCGCCAGCCGGAAACACCTGCGGGCCTTGTACGGAGAATATTGGTGTGCCCAACTGGCCTTTCAGATTCACCCCCATCGCCTGCTGGCTGTTGGTGACGGCGGTGATACCCTGGGCGAGCAGGCCGTACTGCAACTGGATGCTGTTCACGTTGTTCTGCGCGGCCAAGGCGCCGCCCAACGCGCCACCGGTGATCTTGCCGGTGAGCGTCTGCCCTGTGGGCTGATACACGATCCCTGCCTGACCGGGTTGCTGGTAAGTCCCCCCCGCCTGCACGGAGAGTCGCATACTCTGGGAGCCGTCTACCAGCGTGGCACCGCTTTTGGTGGTGATGATCAATGTTCCATTGGTGCCAGGAATGGTATTAACGCCCACCTGTTGCGACAACTGGTCCAGCGCCTGCGCCTGCTGGTCCATCAGACTGTTGGGCACAGGCGTACCTTGTGGAGTTGCCAGGATGGATTTGTTGATGCCCGCCAACTGGGCAGACAGCCCGTTGATGGTGCTGACCGACTGCTGCATCTGCTGCACCAGACCCGTTTGCGTGGCACCGATGATGTTCATGGCGTTCTGGTACTGCGCGGTCAGGCTTTGAGCCTGGGACAGTACGCTTTGGCGGTCTGGAATGCTCGACGGATTGGTGGACAGGGTCTGAAACGCTGCATAGAAACTGGAAATGGCGCTATTCAGCCCGGATTGCCCGGACGACACTGGGAACAGACTCGACAACTGGTTCAAGGTCTGGGTTTGTCCGCTGGTGGCGGAGGACAGGGAAGTCGCGTTCATCAATTGCGTTTGCGCATAACTACTGAAATTGCGACTAATCGAAACGACGTTGACGCCCGCCCCGAGGCTGCCGTAACTGGTTGGCATCGACTGGTTTACGGCGAGGTTCGCGGTCTCCCTGACGTACCCCGGCGTATTTTCATTCGAGACGTTGTTGGATGACGTCTGCAGCGCGCTTTCGCTCGCCAGAACGCCGGACAGTCCTACCTGGAGTATGCTGTTCAATGACATGTTGACCACCTGCTGAATAAATAACCCGCGCCGCCGCGAATGCGGTTCCCCATTTCCTCTAAGACATTACGGCACACGCGCTAGGAAAGTGCACATGCTGACGACGGCGTCATCCGGAATCCCCTAACCCGCTCGCGCTGCTGCTTGGGGTGCCTTTCTCCGGATCAATAACGGCTCCGCCGCGGAACCCGTCCGACAATGGCTTCCGTATGTTCCCATGAAGCGCCAGGGCATCCGCCGTGCGGCCCACTGCCGCGCCCGCCAGGACTGCCGCTCGCGCATCCATGCGGATAGCCTGCGCCGAAGCAGCAGATGACACAGGCCCCGAAACCGCTTGGACTGATATTGGCGCTGGTAGTGCTACTGCGGAGCGTTGAGGTGCGGCGACACACGGGAAGGCGTGCAGCGCGACCAGCAGCGCGGCCATGTGGGCGTTGGTGTTGCGCAGGTTCACGGCATACCGGTCAACAGCGGCGATTGCGCCAATGTGAGCAGCTTCTGCGCATACGCGGGATCAGTCGCGTAATGCCCCTGGATTAACCCCTGCGCGAACGCCTGCGCGTTCGCACCCGCGCCCACCGCACCCGGATACTGCGATTTCAGCAGATCAATGTAGTGATGGACACAGGCAGCAATGTCCGGAAACGCGCGGAACGCCGCCATGGTTGGCAGCAATTGGCCGCCCGCGCCCGCCTCATGGGTCGCGGCCAACACACTGAGTGCGCCGGGAGTGGCCTTAATACCGAACAGGTTGTTCCCCACCACCGATTGTCCCCAGCCCGTTTCCAGGGCGATCTGCGCCATGATCAGGCGGGGCGCCACACCAAGCGCTTGGGCGGCCTTGTCCACCAGCGGCGTCAACTTCTTCACAAAAGCCCGCGCATTTGCGCTGATGGGTCCGGCAAGCCCTTTTACTTCCGGAGTTGTGGAACCATACGGTGCCACTGCGGGATGGTCCTCCAACGCTCGCATGGCGCTGGCCGGGATGTGCAGGCTTTTCTCCAGCAACGGCATGAGTCCCATGCCACTCGCCGACTGCGCCATGTCTTTCGACAGGGATTGCATGAACATAGACTGATAACTCTGCGCACCCACGGTGTTTCCGAACATGTTCGGCATGGTTTCCTGCAACACTTCATCGATGAACATGGCGGCGAACCGTTGCGCAGCCTGCGCCTCCCGCTGAAAACTGGCGGCGACCAGCGTTTTCGGCGCCTGCGTAGCGATCGTGCCGGGCGTCCCGGTCGTCCGGGCCGGTGCGCCGTTCGTCGCAGGCCTAGGCGCGGGGTTCACCATGTGGTTTAGCGCGGGCATCAGTGGGGGTGGGGGTGTTATTCCCATTTTAGATTACCTTGAGCCGCGCATGCAGCGCCCCGTCCGCCTTCATGGCCTCCAGGATAGACACCAGCTGCGCCGGGGTGGCGCCAACGGTGTTCAGGGTGCGTACCACGCCCTCCAGAGAGGCGGACTTGTCCAGCAGTACCAGATGCGCCTTGTGCGACTTGATCTTGACCTTGGTGTTAGTGACTGCCACCGTGACCCCGCGCCCAAACATGTTTGGCTGACTGACCTGCGGGTTATTCTGCACGCTCACGGAAAGACTGCCGGTCGCCACGGCGCACGGGGAAATGCGGATGTTCGCACCCATAATCACCGTCCCGTCCTGTGCGTTTATAACCACCGTCGGCACGGGCTTTGGGGGGTGTACGGGAATCTGTTCCAGCGCAGCTAAAAAGCCCACGCGGGCGTTCGGATCGGACGGCGCGCGCACCTGGACGACCCCCGACCCTTGAGCAATAGCGCTTCCTGGAAACACTAGGTTGATGGCCTCCACCATGCGCGCCGCCGTCACGAAATCGGGGCGGCGCAACATCAGGGTCACAGCGCTTGCGGTGGTATTCGCAGTCGGCATCGGAACCTCGACGACGCCGCCGTTCTCTACGCGGCCTACGTCAGGATTATTGATCGTCAACGATGCCGTGGCACCCTGCGCCGACGCTCCGGTGACCAGCAGGGAACCCTGCGCCTGAGCGTAAACCTGGCCACTGGCGCCGTGCAGTTCTGTCATCAGAAGTATTCCGCCGCGCAGGCTGCTGGCGTTGCCCATGGCGGAGACGGTGACATTGAATTTCTGGCCGGGTTGCGCTTCGGGCGGAATGTTTCCGGTCACCATGACTGCTGAAACATTGTTCGGTTGCATGAACTGTCCGGCGGGCAAGTTGATGCCCATATGCCGCAGCATATTCGTGATGGTTTGGGTGGTATACGGGATTTCCGTGGTCTGGTCGCCCGTCCCCGGAAGGCCTACCACAAGACCATACCCGATTACCCGGTTGGAACGGTTACCGCCTATGCGGGACAGGCTTTGTATGGTAGTGCCTTCGACGGTTTGCGCAACGCAGGACAGCATCACCGCTAACAAACAGAACATCAGCAACCATTTCGGCATCCTTTTACGCACTTCGCGCGCCCCCATCAAAAAGGCCAAAGACTCAGAAAAAACCGCGCCAGCCAAGGCATACGGGCCGCTTCGTATCCTTGCCCGGTACCGCTATATTCCACACGAGCGTTCGCCACTTCCGTGGATGCCACGGCGTCGTTGACGATGTCCTCTTCTCGAACAATGCCGGCGATGCGTATCCACTCTGCCCCCGTGCCCGCACCGGAATTCAGCCGGGTCTGTCCCAGGATCGCCAGATTCCCGTTAGGCAGAACCTGGGTCACCGTCGCTGAGATCGTACTGATGAGCGTGTTGCTCTGCTGTGATGCGCCGGCACCCGCGCTGCTGATGCTGGAAGTCCCGGTGACGTTCGGAGAAATAGGGGTGCCGCCCACGTTGCCGATGGACAGGGGTAGACCAAAAAAGCTGCTGATGGCATCGCCGATGGAACTCTTCCGGCTCGTGGTGTTGTTGATGGCGTTGCTGGCCGTAGCGTTCTCCTGGATGTTGACCGTGATAACGTCACCCACCCGCCAGTTCTGGTGGTCGGAATACCAGTTTTCAGCGGTATCTCGCTGGTAAACTTGGCCATTAATGGATGCCTTGCCCGGCATGGACATGGGAGGCATAGGCAATGGCGCGAAGGGCGTGCTTTTGTGAAAGGGCATGCCCGGCGCGCATCCGGCAAGCATGATGCCACCGAACAGGACGGACAAAATGGCCGTTCTTAAGAGGTTTGCCTCCTGAAAGGGGCGGGCCATTAGATGTTCGCCAGATAACCCAACATCTGGTTCGCCGTGCTCGCCAGATTGGTGCCCAACTGGTACGCCCGTTGCGCGGTGATCATGTCCACCATGGAGTTCACCACATTGGTGTTGGAGGATTCCAGATAGCCTTGCATGACCGCCCCAGTGCCGTTGATGGTCGGCTGCTGGACATTCGGCGCACCGGATGCGCCCGTCTGGATCAGCAGATTGTCTCCAAGCCGCTGTAGCCCCGCGGGATTCTGAAAGGTGGCCAGCTGTAGTTGGCCCACCTGCGTAGCGACGGCCTGCCCCGGCAACTGCACGGTGACGGTGCCATCCTGGGCCACCGTAATGGACTGCGTGTTGGCGGGAATGGTCACGGGAGGCTGCACCAGATAGCCATTGGCTGTAACCATCTGCCCGTTCTGATTCAACTGAAACGAGCCGTCCCGCGTATAGGCCATCGTGCCGTTCGGCTCCAACACCTGAAAATACCCGTTGCCGTTGATGGCCACGTCCAGACTGTCCCCCGTTTGCGACAGACTCCCCTGTGTTTCAATAGGCTGCGTACCCACAACCTGCACGCCGGTACCCAACTGTAATCCGATAGGCAATCTGGTCTGGGTGGAGGATAGCGCGCCCGGCTGCTGCGCCTGCTGGTACAGTAAATCCTGCATCAATGCCCGTTGGCGCTTGAAACCTGTGGTGTTGACGTTGGCCAGATTGTTGGCGATGACGTTGATCTGTGTCTGATCGGCTTCAAGCCCCGTACGGATGGTGGAAAGTGCGCCTAACATGAAATCGTGCTCCTCCTGATATTAGAGATTGGTCGGAATATTGCCGGCGGCCTTCTGATCCGCCGCGATGGTTTGTTCAGCCTCCGTCTCCCACTGGAACAGACGAGAGTCGCTGATCATGTTGACCATGCTGGTGACCGGATTCACGTTGCTGCCCTCCAGTGCCCCTGGCACCAGATTCGCGGCAATACCGTTCTTGAGATTGATCGCAGCGCCGTTCGCTGGGGCGAAGGTGCCGTTGCCCGCCAGTTGCAAGGATTGCGGATTTGGGTTCATAACCAAAATCTGCCCCACAACGGCCGCCTGCGCATTTGGCGTATTCGGAATGACGGAAACTGCGCCGTCCGGAGCGATGCTAACCTGCGCGTTGGGTGGCACATAGATGGGCGCCTGCCCTGTGCCCAGAATCGCCTGACCATTGGCGTTGACCAGCATACCTTGACTAGTAACGTCGAGATTGCCCGCACGGGAATACGCCTGAGCGCCGCCTGCGTCCTGGACTACGAAAAACCCTGGCCCGTTAATGGCGACATCAAGCGACCGGCCCGTTTGCTGAATCGGTCCCTCTTGCCAGTTGACCCCGTTCTCTTGCGCGACGGTATCCACCCGGTTGGGCAATCCCTGGTAAAAAAACGGCACCGCACGATAGGCCGCCCGCTCCGCCTTGAAGGCGGTGCTGCTGGAATTCGCCAGATTGTTGGCGGTGACATCCAGACTGCGGGCGGCGGCCAGCATACCGGTCATGCCGATGTATTGCGATCCTTCCAAGATTCAGCCTCCGTATAGCCTTCGTGCAGATGGATTACAGTTGTAGCAGGGATTGCGTATCCTGCTGCTGAGTTTTGATGGTGCTGGTGTTGGCCTGATACGCCTGTTGCGCGACGATCATGTCCACCAGTTGCGAGGACAGCCCCACATTGGATGCCTCCACGGCGCCGGACTGGATCACCCCAAGCCCTGCGGTGCCGGGCGCGTTGACCAGCGGGTTGCCAGCTGCTGCCGTGGCGCTCCACAGATTGCCACTTATTGGTGAGAGCCCCTGGAGATTGGCGAAATTGGCGAGCGCCAGCTTGCCGATGGCCTTGCTCTGCCCGTTGGTGTAATTCGCGTCGATGGTGCCGTTGCTCTGCACGGATATCGCCGAATAGGTGCCGGGCGCATAGCCGTTGATGTTTTCCGATGTCACGGCGAAAGAGGCGCTGGTCAGCGTAGTCCCGGAAAGGTTGACGCCAATGCTGCTGGCTGCGGATCCGTCGCCCCATGCGGGCACGTTGATGGTGCCAGTCGCTCCCGAGGTCAATTGACCACTGTTATTGAAGGTCAACGTGGTCAGGGCACCGGATGACACAGTGGACCCGCTGCCGTTACCTGCGCCGTAATAA
The DNA here is from genome assembly GCA_028065135.1 of Acidithiobacillus sp. Next base: position 3,648 of record JAPTWR010000137.1, on the reverse strand, counting down.
ACGTCCCACTGGTTGGGCTGATTGGCTCCGCCGGTACCGGACGCCTGCACGAAATACAGGGTGACATCCTGAGGATTGCCCAGGCTGTCATAGGCCTGCATGGTGGTGGAACTGTTGTAGCTTGCGGGATTGCTGACGCTGAACGGCGTGGTGCCCGTATTGATGGGCGTGTCGTTAGCGTTTAGATTCGCCACCAGATTCGCCTGGGTGGTGGCCTGCGGCGGCATGGCGGACTCGTTGATAGTCAGGTTGCTCAAGATGGTCGAGAACCCGCCTGAACCGCCGGCGACCGGCTGAAACCCTTGCACCGGAAGATCCCCATTGTTTTCCAACGTGCCGTTGGCGGACACATGGAACTGCCCATTACGGGTATAATCCATGGTGCCGTTATTGTTGACGACGAAGAACCCGCCGCCATTGATGGCCATATCCAGGGGATTGCCGGTGGTCTGAACGTTGCCCTGCGTAAAACTTTGTGAAAGGTCCACCGTGGACACGCCGATGCCGGGCGTGGTGCTGGATCCCGCCGCACCCGCCAGGGATGCCGCATACAAATTGCCGAATTGGGCGTTGGATTCCTTGAACCCCACGGTATTGACATTGGCGATGTTGTTGCCAATGGTGTTGAGATCGGTTTGCGCCGCGTCCAGCCCGCTAACGGCAGTGTTATATCCCATGTCTTTGTTCCCCTGTCAGGCGGCGGTGGTTGTGGAAGATGACGAGACGGGTGCCGCCATACCGGATGTTCCGATGCCCAATGCCGTATTCAGACTGCTCATCTCCGTGCTAATTTGCTGTAGCAAGGTATCCGCGCTAGACATACCGTTAGCGGTGGTGAAACCGGCCATCTCCTGCGCCAGTTGCGTATCGCTCGCGGGCTTCGTGGGATCCTGGTTCTGTAGCTGGGTGATGAGCAGGGTGAGGAAATCCTGCTCCGTCAACATCTGCCCGGATGCGGATGCGCCCGAAGCGGATGCGGTCGAAGATACACCATTGGTCACGGCGCTGGCCGGTACCGCCTGGGAAACCGGCTGTGCGCTATTCAGAACGGAAGTGATGGACATGAAGGTTCTCCTGTGTTGTTGATTAAAGAGCTAGCGTCTTGATGGCGACGGTTTTCAGAACATTCGCTGCGGTGACGTCGTCTTGGTAGGCGCGTGAAGCGGAGAGCATGTCCACCATACTCTCGATGGGATTCACGTTGGACGTCTTCACATAACCCGCCTTATCCGCCAGAGGGTTGCCCGGTTCATACAGCAGCCGCGCTGGCGCCTTGCTCTGCACGACACCGGCCACCCGCACACTCTCCAGCGGCACGTCGCCGGCGACGCTCCGTAGCGGCACGGCGGCAAATACCATCTCGCGCGCCTTGTACGGTGTGCCGGTGCTGGATGTCACGCTGTCGGCGTTGGCAAGATTGCTCACGACGGTCGCCAGCCGCTGGTTCTGCGCGGACATTCCGGCGCCGGCGACGGTAAGGGCGTTGATGATGGACATGTGGATTCCTTTCTCAGTAGACCGTTGACGTGTTGATCGCATCGATCATGCTTTGCGCGGAGCCCGCCGCGAACGATTCATCAGCCTCGCTGTTCAGGGCGGTACGGGTAATTTGCATCATGGTTTGCTGTGGGCTCACGGAATTTCCGTCCAGTCCGACGGGATTTCCGCGCTCGTATTGGGTATAACGAGACAAATCGCCCAACTGGTTGCCTGACTCGTGTAACGCATGAGCGAACGCCTCCCGAAAATTGAGGTTTTTCGCCTTGTATCCAGGCGTGGACGCATTGGCAAGGTTGCTGGTCAATACGTCCAACTGCGCGTTGCGTAAAGCCAGCGCCTTGCCAAAATAGGTGATGCCTTCCAGCATAAGGTGATTCCCTCGTCGCCATCAATGATAAACGTATGATATGCAATTAAAGTGCCACGTTGTTTCATGATAAAATACAATCATGTATGGTGGTCACGTCAATTAAGCGACCCCACCGAACCTGCGCAACGAGAGCGACTGTATCCGCGATAGCAGCGTGCTTCTGGGCATGCCCAGCCTCCGGGCGGCATGCGATACGTTGCCGAGAGCCTCGCGCATCACGGCGCTAATGATTTCACGTTCGATATCGACCAGATATTCCGGAAGGGATTTTCCGTCAGGCAAATTGGTCGCGCCCGCCGTGCAAGGGGGGCGCACCTGCGCGATGGCGGCGTCCGCCGCACCCAATAAATGGGATGGCAAATGCGCCGCGGTGGTTTCTTCCCTCTTATCATGCGCGCTCTGGACTGCGATCCGCTCCACCAGATTCACCAATTCGCGCACGTTGCCTGGCCAAGCGTAACCCATCATCGCTTCCACCGCGTCCGCCGCGAACCGCACCTCCGGGTATCCCCGCTTTATCAGGTTTTCAGCGGCGTGGGCCGCCAGCAAAGGGATATCATCCCTGCGTGAACGTAATGCCGGAAGCTCGATGGGATAGACGTTCAGTCGGTAATAAAGGTCCTCCCGGAATTCCCGGTGAATCACTTTTTTTTGAAGATCGCGATGCGTGGCGGCGATGATGCGAACATTCACTGGGACCGGCTCCCGTCCGCCGATCCGATCGACCTGCTTCTCCTGCAGCACTCGCAGCAGTTTGGCCTGCAGGGAAAGGGGCATCTCGCCGATCTCATCCAGCAGTATTGTCCCGCCTTCGGCCTGCTCGAATTTGCCTAAGTTTTTAGCATAGGCCCCGGTGAATGCTCCTTTTTCATGTCCGAACAGTACGGATTCCAGCAGATCTCCAGGGATGGCCGCGCAATTGATGGGAATGAACAGATGGCCAGCGCGATCGGACGTTTCATGGATGGCGCGGGCAATTACTTCCTTTCCGGTGCCCGTCTCGCCGGTTAGGAGCACCGTAACCGTCGATGGAGAATGGGATAGCGCCGTCACCTCATTGAGAATCGTGACCCAGACAGGGGATTTCCCGACGATGTTCGCCAAAGATCGCCGGAATTTGGCCGGCTCTGGATTTTTTTTTGATATTTTTTCGCCGTGATAAATAATTTCGGTATCATCCATTCTGGTGTAGCATTCCTTTCTTGATGTTATTCACGGTCATACTCCATTTCTTGGAGCGCTAAATATGCGGCACTGCGTGTACTGCTATTTAGTCCATCATCATTTTCTGTCAAGGTGGCTGTAACCCATTGATCCTGCATTCAGTAAATGGAGGTTGCCGTCAATAGCCCACACGGGGATAGCCATCAATCGCGTCGCTGCCTCCTGGTCTTCTTCCACAGCGTCAAACGCTTCTCGACCTCTGCAATGTCCTTGCCTCCCGAGTTCGACAATTCATCGGCAAAAATCGTCAATTTCGTAACGCTGCCCCAGCATTTATAGGGGTTTCAGCGCCTATTTTCTAAAACCTCTGTGGTGGCACGTTATGTCACTTATGCTCTTTTATTGACATGCCTATGAACGCTGATAAAGTGGAGGCATGCATGTGAAGATTACCACCTCCGGCAGCCGCCGCTATGTCCAGCTTGTTGAGTCCTACCGGGATGATGCCGGAAAGGTCAAAAAGCGTACCGTCGCCACACTGGGGCGGCTGGATCAGGTCGACAGTCAGTTGAATGCCGTGATTCAGGGCCTGATGAAGGTCAGCGGCCAGGTAC
>JAPTWR010000051.1 GCA_028065135.1 Acidithiobacillus sp. | reverse complement strand
ACAAGCCCCTCAAATATCCGGACATGTTCCATGCCGCCGACCTCATGCTCCTCAACAAGGTCGACCTGCTCCCCTATCTGGAATTCGATGTGGACGTCTGCATCGACTATGCCCGACGGATCAATCCAAAACTCTCGGTCCTACAGGTTTCTGCCCTCCGCGGCGACGGCATGACCGCGTGGCTGGACTGGATCGAGGGTGGTGCCGAACAGACCCGTAACGCGCGCGAAAAGGCGTTGCGGGAGCGAAGGACGGCCTTGGAACAAGAGTTGGCCGCCCTGCAATCGCGTCGGGGAGAGGATCACTGATGTTGCCTGTCGGCAGCCCTTCTGTGGCAAGGGTTGCCCGCTATCGCCTGCGGGTGTTGGGGCAGGTGCAGGGGGTGGGTTTTCGGCCCTTCGCCTACCGTCTGGCGACGGAGTTAGGGCTCGGTGGATGGGTGCGCAATGATGGACGGGGGGTGGACATGGAGGTGCAGGGCTCGGTCCCGGACCTGGAACGCCTCATCCTGGACCTGCGGCTGAAGGCCCCGCCACTCGCCCGGGTGGAGGGGATCAAGGTGCGAGAGATCGCGCTTCGATCCGCCTCTCCCAACTTCCTGATTGAGAAAAGCCGCACGGGTATGGTCCGCACCGGCATCTCATCAGATGCGGCGGTCTGTGATGCCTGTCTGGAAGAGCTCTTCGATCCCGCCGACCGCCGTTACCGCTATCCCTTCATCAACTGCACCCATTGTGGTCCCCGCTATACCATCATCGGTGCCCTCCCTTACGACCGGCCCAATACATCCATGGCGGGCTTTGGGCTATGCCTCCAGTGCCGCCGCGAGTATGGGAAAGTGCTGGACCGCCGTTTTCACGCCGAGCCGGTCGCCTGCCCTGCCTGTGGCCCCCAACTCGAGCTTCACGACGGGGAAGGGCGGGCGCTGGCAGTGCCGGATGTCCTCGCCGCCGCTCTGGGTCTGATCCGCGCCGGCCGGACCCTGGCCATCAAGGGCCTGGGGGGGTTCCACCTGGTCTGTGACGCCCGACAGGGGGAAGCGGTGGCGCGCTTGCGTGCAGCCAAAATCCGGGCCGAAAAACCCTTCGCCGTCATGGCGGCAAACCGTGCCTCCCTCAATCCTTGGGTCCACTGTGACGACCAGGAGGCTTTGTTGCTGGAATCCACAGCCCGCCCCATCGTGTTGTTGCCCAAGGGGCCGGGCTGTGACGCCGCTTTTCCCGGTGCGGCGCCGGGGCTTGCCTGGCTCGGAGTGATGCTGCCTTATACGCCGCTCCATTACCTGCTCTTTCACGAGGCCGCAGGGCGCCCTCGCGGCCTGGACTGGCTGCGGCAACCCCAGGATATGGTCCTGGTCTGCACCTCTGGCAACCCTGGCGGCGAACCTCTGGTGACGGACAATGGCGAGGCCTTTCGACGTTTGCACGGACTAGCCGACGCCTATGTGGTGCACGACCGCGACATTCTGGTCCGTTGCGACGATAGTGTGCTGCGGTCGAATCGGGGCGCCCCGGTCTTTATTCGCCGGGCTCGGGGCTATGCCCCCGCACCCATAAAGCTGCCCGCCAGCGGCCCTTCGGTTCTGGCTCTGGGGGGGGCTCTCAAGAATACTGTCTGCCTGACCCGTGGCGATGAGGCCTTCGTCTCTCAGCACCTGGGTGACCTGGACAATGTCGCCGCTTGCATGGCCCTCGAAGAGACGGTGGCGCATCTTCTCAAGGTGCTTGACATCCGCCCAGAGCGGGTGGCCCATGACCTCCATCCGGATTTCCACAGTAGCCGTTTTGCCTTAGCGTTCGCCGCTGCTCATGGCCTGCCGGCGGTGGCCGTTCAGCACCATCACGCCCATATCGCCGCCGTCATGGCCGAGCATGCTCTGCGGGGTCCATGCCTCGGGCTGGCCCTGGACGGAGCGGGGTTGGGGAGCGATGGAGCGCCGTGGGGTGGGGAGCTGCTCCGGGTGGAAGAAGGTGGGTTTCAGAGCTTGGGACACCTGCGTCCCCTAGCCCTGCCGGGCGGCGACCGGGCCGCCCGGGAGCCCTGGCGCATGGCGGCGAGCGCACTGCACGCCCTGGGCCGGGGCGGCGAGATTATCCATCGCTTTCCGCATGAGGGCGCGGCGGTGATAGTCCAGATGCTGGAACGAGGCATCAACGCGCCGTCCACCAGCAGCGCCGGGCGGCTCTTCGATGCCGCCGCCGCGCTCCTGGGTGTCAAGGACTGTGCAAGCTTCGAGGGGCAGGCAGCCTCGCTGCTGGAAGGGTTGGCCTTGCGCGGGGGGATGGTAACCCCCTTGGCGGGTGGCTACATGCTGGAGGAGAACGGAACCCTCGATTTGTTGCCGTTGTTGGATCATCTGGCCGACTTGGACGACCCGCCCTTCGGGGCAGCCCTCTTCCATGCCACTTTGGTACGGGGCTTGGTTGAATGGGCGGCACAGGCCTCTGCCCATTCCGGAATCCGACGGGTGGCTCTGGGTGGAGGATGTTTTGTCAACGTGATCCTGCGGACGGCGGTGCGGGAAGGGCTGGAAAGGATGGGCATCAAGGTATACGAGGCGCGGCGGCTGCCGCCCAACGATGGCGGCCTGAGCCTGGGGCAGGCCTGGGTGGCGCAGGCCGTCCTGCTGCAAAAGGAGTGAGATCATGTGCTTGGCGGTCCCCGTGCGGGTCGAACGATTGCTGGATAACGAGATGGCGGTGGTCGAGATGGACGGCCTGCGCAAGGAGATCTCCCTGGCCCTGGTGGATGGGGTCCGGGAGGGCGATTATGTCATCCTCCACGTGGGCTATGCGTTGACCCGCCTGGACCCGGCGGAGGCGGAACGGACCTTGGCGCTCTTCGCCGAGTTGGCTAACCGACTGGATGGCCTGGGAGAGGTGAGGCCATGAAATATGTCGACGAGTTTCGCGACGGTACCCTGGCCTGCGGTCTAGCGCGCGCCATCGCCGCCGAGGTCCGGTCGAGCAGGGACTATCATTTGATGGAATTTTGCGGTGGGCATACCCATGCGGTCTCCCGCTATGGCATTCAGGATCTGTTGCCGCCCAGTGTCCGTCTGATTCACGGGCCCGGCTGCCCGGTCTGCGTTCTGCCTATCAGCCGCATCGACAGCGCCATCGTCCTGGCCCAAGAGCACGACGTCATCCTCTGTACCTATGGCGATATGCTGCGCGTTCCGGCCTCGGAACGCCGGAGCCTGCTCCAGACCAAGGCGGCCGGGGCCGATGTCCGCATGGTCTATTCCAGTCTGGATGCCTTGCGCATTGCCCAGGAGACCCCGGACCGGCAGGTGGTCTTCTTTGCTATCGGTTTCGAGACGACCACCCCGCCCACTGCTGCGGCCGTCCGCCAGGCCAAGGCCCTGGGGCTCAAAAACTTCACGGCATTCTGTAACCACGTACTGACCCCTGCCGCCATTCGCGGAATCCTGGATTCGACCGCGCCGGAGGGGGCGCGGCTGGACGGCATCATCGGGCCGTCCCATGTCAGCACCGTGATCGGCAGCAGACCCTATGAGTTTGTCGCGGAGGAGTATCATCGGCCGGTGGTGATCGCGGGCTTCGAGCCCCTGGATGTGATGCAGTCCATCCTCATGCTGATTCGCCAGATCAATGCCGGACAAGCGGAAGTGGAGAACGAATTCACCCGCGCCGTCAACCGCGACGGCAATCACAAGGCCCAGACACTGGTGGCTGAGGTCTTCGATCTGCGGCCCGCCTTCGAGTGGCGCGGCCTGGGCGTCATTCCCTACAGCGCGCTGTGCATCAACGCCGCCTACGGCGACTTCGACACCGAGCGCCGTTTCCCCATCCCTTACCGGGCGGTGCCCGACCACAAGGGTTGTGAGTGCGGCGCCATTCTGCGCGGTGTCAAGGAACCCCGGGACTGCCGGCTCTTCGGCACCGCCTGCACACCCGAAAATCCCGTGGGCTCCTGCATGGTCTCCTCGGAGGGCGCCTGCGCGGCCCACTACACTTATGGCCGCTACCGCGATTATCGGGACGTCGGCCCCACCCAGAAGGCGGTGATTGATGGATGATACGCAAAAAAGAAGTTATCTGCGGCCCCTGGACTGGCGGCAGGGGCGGGTGGACATGACCCATGGCAGCGGCGGCCGCGCCAGCGCGCAGCTCGTCGAGGAACTCTTCCTGCGCGCTTTTGACAATGACTGGCTGCGCTCATTGAACGACCAGGCCTGCTTCCTGGTGTCGTCAGGACGCATGGTGGCGGCAACCGACAGCCACGTTGTCTCCCCCCTCTTTTTCCCAGGGGGAGACATCGGTTGCCTGTCCGTACATGGGACCATCAATGACGTGGCCATGGCAGGGGCGAAGCCGCTGTATCTCACAGCGGGCTTCATCCTTGAGGAGGGCTTCCCCTTGAGCGATCTGCGGCGGATCGTGGACTCCATGGCGGCGGCGGCGCGGGAGGCAGGGGTCGCCGTCATTGCCGGGGATACCAAGGTGGTGGAACAGGGCAAGGGCGACGGTGTTTTCATTAGCACCACCGGTATCGGTGTGGTTCCCGAAGGGCTATACATCTCGGGTGACCGGGCACGGCCTGGTGATCGTATCCTGCTCAGCGGCACCATCGGGGATCACGGCGTCGCCATCATGTCGTTGCGGGAGGATCTGCGTTTTGGCACCACTGTGGCTTCCGACACCGCTGCCCTGCATGGCCTGGTGGCGACTATGGTGGAGGCAGTGCCCGACATCCATTCCCTGCGAGACCCCACCCGCGGTGGGCTCGCCACCACTCTGAACGAGATGGCCCAACAATCCCGGGTGGGGATGCGGATCCGGGAAGTATCTATCCCTGTCCGGCCCCAGGTCAGGGCTGCTTGTGAATTTTTAGGACTGGACCCACTTTATGTGGCCAACGAAGGAAAACTGGTGGCCATCTGCCCACCGGAGGCGGCGGAGCGCCTGCTGGCCGCAATGCAGGCACATCCCCTCGGCGCCGACGCCGCCATCATCGGCGAGGTGGTTGATGACCGCCATCACTTCGTGGAGATGGAGACGGCCTTCGGTGGTCGACGCATGGTGGACTGGCTCACCGGCGAGCAGTTGCCGCGGATCTGCTAATGGTTGCCGACTGTCGTTTTCCAGGGCAATGCTCTGAACTAAAGGCTTTATCCGGGAGGGATAAGCCATGAGCAATCGGTCAACCGTACTGATTGTCGATGACGAGATGCGCTCTTTGGAGGCTGTGGAGCGTACCCTTGATGATGAATTCAACGTACGGACCGCCAGTGGCGCGGCCGAGGCCGAACGCATACTGGCGGAGGATTGGATCCAGGTGGTTATTTCCGATCAACGCATGCCTGGCATCAATGGCATCGAATTCCTTAAGGGAGTGCGGGAACGCTGGCCGGAGGTGATCCGCATGATCATTTCCGGCTATACGGACCCAGGGGACATTATCGAAGGCATCAACGAAGCTGGCATCTATCAATACATTACCAAGCCTTGGCACCCTGATCAGCTTCTGCTTGCGGTGCGTAACGCCGCGCGACTGTATCAACTCCAGCACGAGTATAACCTTTTGGCAGTAGAGGCGAAGGTCGTTGCCCCGGTCCTGGAGCGCCAGTTGACGCAGCGACGGGAGCAGCTCAAACGTGTTTTTCATATGGACGAGATCGTGCGGGCGGAGGGGAGTCCCCTTGACGAGATTTGCGAGCTGACCCTGCGTATCGCCAGCTACGACATCGTCGTACTCGTCACGGGGGAATCGGGCACGGGCAAGGAGTTGTTCGCGCGGGCCCTGCACTATAACAGCCTGCGGGCGGACAAGCCCTTCGTGGTGGAGAATTGCGGTGCTCTTCCCGATCCTCTGCTAGAGAGCGAACTGTTTGGCCACAAGAGAGGGGCGTTTACCGGCGCCATATGCGACCGGGTGGGCCTGTTCGAGCAGGCCGATGGCGGTACCGTCTTCTTGGATGAAATCGGTGAGATCTCCCCCGCCTTCCAGGTGAAACTGTTACGGGTGCTACAGGGCGGCGAGTTCCGTCCCCTCGGCAGCAACCAGCGCAGGAAGGCAAATGTGCGGGTGGTCGCCGCCACCAATCGGAATCTGGCGGAGGAAGTCCGTGCTGGGCGTTTCCGCGAAGACCTGTACTATCGGCTGTCGGTGATGCATCTACACTTGCCGCCATTGCGCGCACGTTCAATGGACGTTCCACTTCTCGCCAAAAGGACGCTGGAGTGGGCCGTGAAGCTGCACGATAAGCCGATCAAGGGATTCACGGACGAGGCCATCGCCTGCATGCAGGCCTATAGCTGGCCGGGCAATGTACGGGAACTGGAAAATGAGGTGCAGCGCATGTTGGTGCTGGCAGACGGGGATTCCTTGGGGAAGGAATTGCTCTCCGCCCCGATCTGCGCGTCGGGACTAAGAGGGGGGGGATTGTGTTCGAGTCCTTTGGCCGATGGCAGCCTCAAGGAGAGGGTTGAGAGGATCGAGGCGCATATCTTACAGGAAGTGCTGATCCGCCATGGTTGGAACAAGAGCCGAGCGGCCGCTGAGTTGGGTCTGTCGCGGGTCGGCCTGCGCAGCAAAGTGGAGCGTTATGGGCTTGGGCGCAAGCTCGACAGTTAAGTGAAGATGAATGAATCGTGGATATGCCAACGGCATAGATCCAGTGTCTCAGAGGGGGTATTGATGGGTGGGGAAGTGAAAACGGTATGGAAGGGCTTACCGGCCTGGCCCCTCATGGGCACGTTGGGGACGGTGGTTCTGCTCAATGGTTTGGCCTGGGGCCTCCTTCTGGCACTGCGCCGTCTCGACGCTGCCCTGCTGGGCATTGGCGCACTGGCCTATTTTTTTGGCTTGCGCCACGCCTTTGATGCCGACCACATCGCTGCCATCGACAATGTCACCCGTAAGCTGCGCCAGGATGGCCTGAAGCCCGTCGGGGTAGGACTCTACTTCTCACTCGGCCATTCGAGCATCGTCATCTTTCTTTCTCTGGGGGTGGCGCTGGCCGTGCGTGAGACCGAGCGTCACATACAGATCCTTGAGCGCTTCGGGGACGTGTTCGGCACCACCGTCTCAGCGGCCTTCCTCACCCTGATCGGTTTCATAAACCTATACATCTTCTTTCGCCTGTGGCAAGTCCTGCGTCGTTGCCACCAGGGTGACCGGGCGGCTGCTGAGCGCGCCGATGTGCTCGATCTGCTGGAACAACGGGGGTTCATGGCCCGCATCTTTCGTGCTGTCTACCGACGCGTTGACCATAGTTGGCAGATGTATCCCGTGGGTTTCCTGTTTGGATTAGGCTTCGACACGGCCACCGAGGTGGCCGTGCTGGGGATTTCGGCCACCATGGCCCAGCATGGCGGGCTGCCGCTATGGGGGGTCATGGTGTTCCCGCTGCTCTTCACCGCGGGCATGAGCTTGATGGATACGATGGACGGGCTAGTCATGATAAAGATCTACGACTGGGCCATGATCGACGCTGTACGCAAGCTCTTTTTTAATACCATCATCACCGGCCTGGGGGTCGTGGTGGCACTTGTGGTGGGCAGCACCGAATGGCTGCAACTATTCGCATCGGAATTTCGTTGGCAGGGAATCTTCTGGACCTTTATTCAAGATCTGGACTTTAGCACCCTGGGCGGAATGGTGGCCTCCCTGATGGTACTCACCTGGGCCATTGCGTGGATCTACTACCGCCACGCGCTCCAACCCGCCGAATAAGTGAGCGGTAACGGGCGTCCCTACCGCGATCTCAGCAGGGTGTCCCCTTTTGATTCTTTGGGTGGTTATGGCACAGAACTCCCTCATCGTCAGTTCGCCAGCGGCAGCCTATCGCCCGCCACCCTATCCACACGCTGCGCTTTCAATCCGGCATGAGGCAAGGCAAACACTTTGGGAATGTCCGGGGTCAGCAATGCCGGACTGGTCCACAGCGGCAAGGCGGAATCGCCCAGCAGGACCGGGCTGCGGTCATGAATGCCGGTGACTGCAGGATCGGGTGGCCCGACCAGAATGGTGCAACTGTCCACAGAGGTGCTGCCGTCCTGCCAGTGGTCCCACAGTCCCGCCAGTGCCAAAGCCTGCCCATCGGCGCTGTCGAAGTACCAGGGCTGTTTCTTGCCCGACTCAAGCGCCTGCCATTCATAGAAGCCCGTGGCCGGAATGATGCAGCGCCGATGTTTCCAGGCATCCCGAAAGGCAGGCTTTTGGGCCGCCGTTTCCATACGGGCATTGAATGTGCTGAAAGTAGTTTTGGCTTCCTTGGCCCAATGCGGAATCAGTCCCCAGCGCATCATCGCCCATTCCGGATCATTTCCGGCATCCCGGATTACCGGCACGGTTTGGCTGGGACTGATATTGAAGTGGGCCGTGAATTTTGGCTCTGGCAAGGATAGCAACCTGACCAGCCTTTCCAGTTTGCGAGGATCAATGGCGTAGCGTCCGCACATGGCGCACCTCTTGGATGTGGATAATTCAGTTTATGATACATGATCTTGACGACCATTATTCTCTGAACCGCTTCATCGTGATAGATTCCCGCAATGAGCAATGTGCACCCATTCCCAGTAGGCGGTAAATCCGCCAAGACCATTCGCAAGAATGACCGTCGCGCCAACAGCAACCATGCTGCCCATGGTCCGGAACTGCTGCTGCAAGGCATCGACGACCATCCGATAGACGTGCTCGACAGGATTATCCAGGCGGGTAGCCTGTACCTCTCGCCTTCCGATGCACGGCCTGATGAGAAGCTGGAAGACACACCCAGCGCCCAGTTTATGCGTACCATCCAGGGGATGAATGCGCTGACGGACGCGACCAATGTGCTGATCCATCAAGCGAAGAAATACCGGGAACTGATGGATCAGGAATCCGTCGATGGGCTGGTTCAGCGGGCCAAGGCCATGCAGAAGCTGATTCGCAAGCTGGATGAAATGCTTCCACAGGATGGATTCATTCTTTCTTCGGACAGCTTTGGCCCGGACATGCTGGCGGAATACGCCACCAACGCGGCCATGCTGGTGGTCAGCGATTTTGCCGTGGCACTTCTGGACTACTATGATGCGCGATTTATCCAGACCCGTAGAGATCAGCGCAAAATAATGATGATCGATTTTCAGGATGCCTACCGGGAAGTAATTCAGGATTGCCGGGTACGCATGGACGCTCATAACTATCTGATGAAAGAACTGGCATCGGCGCAACGCGCATTGAATAAGGTAATGAAAGAACCATGACCGTCACAAAAGCAGAAATGGCGCATCATTTGGTGGATGAAATAGGTCTGACATACCGGAACAGTCTGGAACTGGTGGACAGCCTGTTTGATATGATAAGGGAAACCCTGGCGTCCGGTAAGGATGTCAAACTGTCCGGCTTCGGGAATTTTACCTTACGGGAAAAAAACGCCCGACCGGGCAGGAATCCCATGACGGGTGTACCGTGCGAGATCACGGCCAGACGGGTGGTGACGTTCAAGGCGAGCCAGAAAATCAGGGAACGTGCTGGCACCCCTGTTGAGAGATAAGCCTATTTGGTAGTTCCTGCTACTGTTACGTCTCGCGAAAATGTAGGAGCCATGTCCCGAGCTATTTGAGGTTGAAACGGCGGGGGCGTCCCACGGTTGTTCCGGGAGTACACGCTCTTGGAGAAGCGCGGGCCAGCGACGGCGATCCCACGCAGAGTGGTGACCCTCAGAAGGGCTCTTTCTGTGCTTGAGGGGGTTGGTGCCGGTGACGGCTGATTTGCCGCCCATACCGACTCTCCACCGGACTGGTCAATGCGGTGACGAACTGACTCAAGGCTGCCGCCGCACCATCGGACAGATCCGGTGGGAACAGCCATGCCCAGTCCTCCAGCAGCGCGTCTGCCACATCAAAGCGGAAAAAATGGCTGGAACAACTTTACTGCGAAGGGACGGTTTTGGCTGTGGCTGGCAATGCTGAAGTTGTGTTAATCTTCGGACGGATTGTCAGGGAATATTAAAGAAATTTTTGTGTGGGTACTTGTGTGGGTACTTACAGCACATGGACCACTTATGATTGCAAAATATTTTGTCCAATATATTGAAAAAAAAGGCAGACATATAAGTCTGTCCTTCAGGTTTGGTACCGACTCTCGGTACCATTATTAAGTAGGTGGGCGTTCGTGGAAGTTCACGAGCGCCTTTTCTTTTAATGGCTTCGTGGATTTTTCCGTTCGCCGTGGTTCGCTCTGGTTCGGAGGAGGAATAGTTATGCAACTCGTGTTGGTGCGACACGGCAAGGCGGAAGACCCGGCGGCACGGTCGTCTGATCTTGAGCGGGAACTGACCACTACAGGACGTTCGACGGTAAAGGGGATGGCGCAAGGATTGCGACTTTGCGTGTCAGGGAAGGTCGTGATCTGGACCAGCCCCTTGCCACGTGCTCGCCAAACCGCCGATATCCTGGCCAATGCCTTTAAGGCGAAAAAGGTTCGGGAGCACGACGCCATAGCGGCGGGCGATCTGGAGGTTCTCGCCAGCGATTGGCGGGATCTGGATCCCCAGCCCAAGGCCTTGATCCTGGTCGGTCATCAGCCCCACCTGGGAAGCTGGGCAGAACGCCTCACTGGTGCCGTGCTGCCGATCAAGACCGCAGCGGCGCTGGCGGTGGACCTGGATGAGGACGGCGCGTTGAGCGGTATGCTGCGCTGGTACGCCCATCCCAAGGTGCTGGCTAGTCTTGCAGACCGTTGAGCCGAGAAGCGGGACCAATATCCTAAGCCGACCCCGGACACCAGCATTAGGTTCGGTGAGTAATTCTAAAAATGCGGTTAATTCTGGTAATGCTGAGAGAGTGACAAGCTCCAGTCCCAGATTTCGTAGGACCTGGTTTGCCACTCGCAATTCATTCTCGGCGCAGCGAACGGTATCGCGGATGTGGATGAAGACCGGGGTTTGAAATGGCGAAGAACCGGGTTGAGACAGGTAAACCTGAAAAGGACTTGCGTTGATTTCTCCATGGACGTGCTCCATACTGACCCTGTTTTTTGCGGCGACCTGTATTTCAAAGTGACCGTTCCAGAACTCTTCGAATTTCTCTACCGCTATCGAACTGCACTTAGGCGTTGCACGTAAAATAAAATTTCTTGCAACAATTCTGTGTGGTATTATCCAGTCCACAAGCGTTATTGAATCCTCTGCAACTAGCTGGTAATCATACAAAAATATATTGAAATATCCTATAAGTTCTCATGAGGAGATTCGTCGGATGCGCGAGATAGAGACACGCCAACCCAAGAAAGACTGGCGATTTATTTTGATTGCAATTGTCGCTGGGCTCGGTGGATTGCTATTTGGCTACGAC
>JAPTWR010000131.1 GCA_028065135.1 Acidithiobacillus sp. | reverse complement strand
GGATCGAAGTGCCTGACGGCGCTTTCAACCCGCTTCAGCAGTCCGCCAATACCGTGAGACGAAGAATGCCCTCCAGCGTTGGCCCGCGCAGCGGCGTCACGCGCCGCCGTCGTGATTTCCTGGATAGCGGTGGACACGGATAGCGCGGAGAGATTCTGACTGCTTTCGGATACCTCGCGCAGGACCACCTGCACATGAGGCAGGGTACCGGCACTAAAGGCGCTGATCTTGTCGAAGTCCAGCGGCAACAGGGTTTCGAAGCGCGCTTTCAACATGCGTTTTTTACGTTCGAAGACATCCGGATACTTCTCTTGGGCATGTTGCAACGCCTTATGAACCAGAGGATCTTCCGGCTCCTGAAACAGCTCTTGCGGCTGCGGCGTACTGGTGACTGTACCCTGAGGCGCCGTGGCTGCAGCGGGTGCTAAGGTCACGGGTTGAATGATGGTCTTTGGTATCGCTTGCGGGGCTGTCGGTAAATCATCCAGTGGCAAGGGTGCAGCAATCGCTGCCGCGCTCGATGGCTTTTGTTGAATTGCTGTCGGCATCTCGTCCAAAGGCAATGCGGTGACAGGCTTGCAGCCGACAGATTTTGGCGGTGGGACGGATTGGTTTACCGCATCATCAGCAAACAGTGCCGTCGGACCACCGCGGACCGCTGGGCTTTCGCAGCCTGCAAGTCCAGCGGGATGTGCCTGGCTATCCACCGGGAAAAGTGCGTCCGGCTGGTCATGACTTGCCACGTCATCGTCGAACAAGCCGCCCATGCGCATCAATCCCCGCTGGCCTCATCCGCACATCCCGCCGTTTGGGTGGTCCAGTTGTACGATTCGAGCATATCTTTAACCTTCTCCGCTTTCGTGCCAGGTCCGCCCGTCGGCCCCAAACAGGCTTGGTGATCCGGCAGTGACGTCTGTTTGCTGGCCGCTTGTTGGCCGCTTGCCCCTTGCTGTCCGTAGGACTCCTGTCGTCCGCAGGACTGCCGCACGAGAATCATCCCCGCCAGATTAAGCACGTCCACCATATCGCCTTTTTCCACATGCTCACGTAGCATCCTATGCAGATGATCGACATCGCATCTCGGCGTATGCCACCCGCCCCGGCCTTTTGCGCGGGACAGGGCCAGTTTTGCAGTCATGTGCTCGGCGCAGCGGCGCACCAGGTAATGGTCCGCTTCCACGTCCGACAATCCGGACAGCGGCGTAAACAGACTTAATGCCAGACCATCTGGTTCTGCGTCAAAAAGTTGACGCTCTTTTTCTGCTGACATGGGAATACTCCTCGCTAAAGAAAATGCGTTAACAGCATATACAGGCTGAATAACTCAGCTATGCCACCCAAAACAACAATCGCTAAAATATGCGCCAGATCATCGACTAAACGCGAAAAGCTGATCCTGAACGTAATGACCTGCCAAAAATCATCTGCCGCGGCGAAGAACAGGAGCATGACCACCAAAATGGGAATACCGATAACTGCCAACAACCAAAGCATGCGTGTCTCCTAATTCGCGAAAAAACCAATCCCCATCATCACGACAGGGAGAGGTAGCAAACAAACGACGAGTGGCCAGCAGGATTCCATGGCCGACACCCATATGGCATAGCCAATAACTAGAGTGGCGGTCATGGCCGTAGTCCTCTGCACCACGCGGCCCATTATTCCGGGCCAGACTCCACAAGCCCATACACATGCAGGAAGTCCGCCAGGCCTTTCTGGTACCCTGCACCGACCGCCTTGAAGTGCCAGTGGCCGTCTTCCTTGACAAAAGAACCCATCTGCACCGCCGTGGCGTTGCTGTCCTCTTCCGTCAACTTGAACTCGGCAATGACTTCCTTGGTTGCCGGGTTGACGATGTGCGCTGTGCAATGACTGAACTGGCCAAAGTGATGCCCACGCGCCAGTCCCTCGTAAATCTCCACAATACAGGAGACTTCATCAATACCATCCGGTGACTGTTCCAGTTTACTGAAATGCAAATACATCTTGTCGTCGCCGACGCTGCCGCCGTCCACGTCGTGCGTCAATGCGCCATTGCCGTAATCGCGGTTGTTGTAGAACACGAACGCCTCATCGCGCGGGGCGACGGCCTTGCCATCCTTGTGCGTGATGGCGAACGCACAGGCGTTCACGTCCATCTCGTGCGCCTTGACCGGGTGAGTCGGGTCAATGTCAAAGGTCACTTCGATTTCCACATCATCCAGACCGTGATCCTTGGTCAGATTGATACCGCTTCCCTTCTGCAACTGTATTGCCATGCTGATTTCCTCTTTTTTGCGATGAACCATTTGCCGCCATTTCCAATGATGACGCATGACGGCTAGGCGCTTACTGCGACTACTCTGCTTCGCCGACTTCCGTCACCAAAGGCGGATTCCGAAGAATGTTGCTTAACGGATACTCGGCTTGCGTGCCGTCTTTCGTCTGGATGCGCATAATCCAGTCACCATCCGACTGGCGGAGCGGCGCCATAACCCGATAGGCCTCCCCGCCTTCCGTGAAACGCCGCCACTCGCCCAGGTGGAAATCAACGGCAGCCTGCCCGGCCTGCGAAGGGGCTGCACCCCGGCATGAGGTTGCATTAGTGGATGCGGAGGTAGCCACCACGCCTTCCGCCTCATGCGCTGCCGCGACGACACGCTTGATGATGTATTTGCCGATATTGCTGATGGAGTCCACCAACTCGTCAATTTCCTTGCCCACATCGCACCTCCCGTCAGACGTGCAGATTCCGCAGCCACGCGCCTAGCTTGGCGCTGATCAGTTGCCGGTACAGGTCGTCATCGCTGATGCGGATTCCGTCTTCCAGATGGACAAACTCCGCGTCCGTCTCGCGGGACAACTCTTCAAGAAACCGGGAATTGTGCGCAAGGCCCACGAACGACCAGAACAGAGGCAGTCCAGTCGCCGCATGTACCGCATGGCGGGTGGCTTCCTTATCCCCGTTATCGCCGTCCGTCAGGAACAGCATGAACACCGGATCATGGTCAGCGGGATTGACCACAGTGGGAGCAGCAGGCGGCTCATCGTGTTTGTGATGCCCGAACAAGCTGCCCAACAGTCCGTGTCCATGGTGGGCCAGACTGGCTACGTGACGCGCAGCACTCGCCGCGCTATGCAAGTGATCCAGCGCCGGATAGTAGTGCTGGTAGGTTAGGTGAATCACCGGTGCGTAATCCGTACCGCCGCCCACATGATCGCTGATATAACGGTCAACATAGCCCGCGTAATTCTGGAGCGTGGCCGGTTCCGGCATCTGCTGTGCGCCATGGTTGAAAATGAACACGTCGATCTTGGCAGATTTGTCCATGTGCATGGCCAGCGCCAGCAAGTGCGTCAGCGCGTCCTGGACGTGCCCATCCCGGTATTCCTCGTTCATGGATCCAGAAATATCCAGACACACGCCGACTCGCATGTTGGGCAACCGGGACGTGTCAACCCCGTGTTTCTTCAGTTGAATGCCAGCTTTTTCGCTGGACTTGTGCAAATCTACGGCCATTGGGTTACTCCTTTGTGGTTGAAAAATGGTGACATGATTAGGTGCGCTGACCGACATCAAAAAATCGCAAATTTTGGATGTATTTCGATGCGTCTGAATACGACAGCAGCCGGTCAACGATTCCACGAGACACGGCAATCTGCATTCCGTCGCCCCGTGCTCCAGGTCGATTGATCACATCGGCGTGTTTGACCAGCAATTCGTGCAGATCCTGCACAAATGCCTGATAGGGGTCGGACATGCCGTCCGCCGTGCGGCCCCAGGTAACGCTGTGACCTAATGCATCTTCTTTGTGGAAAAGGCCAGTAACGAATGGCAACGGAATGGGCCTTTTTCCAAAGGCTGTTGTGCCCAAAACGAGCGAGTGGTAGCTGCCATCACCATCTATTTTGCTCGCAGTGCAGGCTAATTCCAGTTCAGCCAGTGATTTCGCGTGGTTAAAGGCTTCCTGATGGCCTGGATCACCCACTCGTCCAGATAAATCCGCCAAAAACCGCTCCATTTCGGGATTCCACTTGCCCATTTCCAACGCATGGCGATATTCCATCCCGGGAACATAACCCGCTTCGATCAGCTTGGTGCCTTGGTTGCGGAAAGAGTGGTTCCCAGCAGGGGCGTGTTCCGCTTCGCTGTCTGTGCGCTGCCGATCCTCTCCATGCAAAGAAATACGGAAAGACGTATTGCCCAGAATACGCTCCGCTTCCTCTGGCGATACATTGCCAAAACTGCCAACGCCCTTATTCGAAGGCGTCAAGAAACCAGACATGCCATTCCCTGTTTTCCCCAATACGACCCGGTGATGTATCTGGTTGGGTTCTGCAAGCAACTGCGTAACCAGACTAAACAGGGCTTGGCTGTTTATCGACCGCATGACATCGGCCATCCCGGGATGCCACAAGGCCATATTCCGGCATTGTTCGTAGCTTTGTCCTGGGATATATCCGGCCGCCTTTAACTTGCGGGCGAGATCCTTTAATTTTTCAGCACCAATCTCCATGATGTCCCCTTCGCGTTAGTAGATGTGTGTCAGATGAAAAATTCTGGCGGCCAAATCGGAATGGCTAACTCCGCGCTACCTTTACCTGATATTTACCCATCGAAAACATCGTCGATTGCCCCGGCGCCAGCACGACCGTCTGGTTGGCCTGTAGCTCCTGGAACGCCGGCGTCTGAACGACCAGACCATGGGCGTGATGGGCCTTGAGGGAAGTCAACTTCGTAATATCTCCGATGAACTGAACGACGTTGTTCTTATCGGCAATCAGGATGAAGGTTTTGCCGTAAGTGAGTGTTGCCGTGTGCAATTTGACCGTGCGGCTGTTGTCCGCACTGCTGGCGCCACTCACATAACTGATCTGCGTCACATCGCCATTGCTCATCGGCGTACCAGGGAGCGTGACCCCACTAAAACCACCGCCCACCACCTTGCCCGCCTTGGTCACCGTCACCGTGAAATGTTCCGGGGCACTGGCGGGAGTTAAATGCACTTTGCCGGAGTAGACCACCTTGCCACCCAAAGACACGGTATACTTGGCAGACAGTGCAGAGGGTTTTTCGTGAAGACGAACCGGCTTTGAAAACTTGCCCCAGCCGGTGGGCGTGAGAACGCAAACTTGTTTCCACTCCGGCTTGCCCTGCTTGTTCTTTTGAATAATAACCCCGCCCGGAGGCACAACGCGGCTCGCGTAGACGCAATGCCCCTTGTCGGATACGGCGACACCCACACCCCCAGCTAAAGAACCAGAGTGATTCGCAGCGACCGTCCCCGCCACAGCCATCGCAGGGAAGAGGCTGAGAGCGAACAAACCAACCATCGTTTTGGACATGATTCCCTCCCTTTTGTATAGTGCCGCCCCAGAGCATCTGGAGCGGCGATCCAACTTACTTGCTCGCCTTGAATGCCAGCACATCTTTCGCCGGCACATCCACTTCCGCGCCGGTGATCGGATTGCGTGCCTTGCGGGCTTCCTTGTGCTTGACCTGAAAAGTGCCAAAACCGTGAATGCGCACTTTTTTGCCGCCTGCGGCGTACCGGCTGATATGGTCAAACACCGCATTGATAACTTCCGTTGCGTTCTTTTTGCTGATTACAAGCGATTCCTCAACGGCCACTGCCAAATCAGCCTTGCCAACCACTTCTTTTGCTTCACTCATTAATACTTCTCCTCTGAAAAAACACGAACAAATACAACTCAACTACCTTACCTACCTTACCGTTCAGAACTAACGTCAATCACATCATTGGCCAGGTCCTTTGGACGCCGCAAACTGATAGAAATATCGCGAGCACTAGTACGTTACACGTTAAAACATGTCACTGTTAGGCAAACTCCGATGACGAGATATTCCGTTCTCATCGAATTGCGCTTGACCATATTCCATAGCCTCTTCAAGTTCTAGTGCGTTTTCCTCATCATCGTCTTCATCAAACGGTGGTTCTTCGCCTTTTGCAACGCATTCAACAACCTCCGCTCGACGGTTTTGGGCTTCCCTTATGTGCCGAACGATATCATTACTGACCTTTCGAGCAAGAAATAGTGGAACCATGGATTCCATCTCAATATCTATCTGTTCGTGCGTATACGCGTAACCATATGCATCGTCGGCTTCGATGAATATGGTGTATCCATAACACGCGTTAATGGCGACTCGTGTCATATGAGCGGTTAGCCTACCGACGAAGTCTTCGCCGAAGCATGTGATGAAGAAATTAACCTTCAATTGCGCCTCATCTCGCTCGAAATCGATGTCTTTTGCCTTAATTTTCAGCCTTTCTGCAATGAATCGTTTTACCAGAACAAAATCAATTTGGTCTAACCGCATTGGAAGTGCCCTCCAAAAAAATAGCTAATTCCTTAACCGTCATTCGCCACGCCTTCCTGCCTGCGATGACCCGCCTCTGCGAACAGCGCGTCGATCTGTTCCGGTACCCCTTTCCAGTGTCCACGCTCATCCACGATTTCCACGCCACGCAGCAAGTTTCCACCCGCACGGGACCAGACGATCCTGGCGACCCGTCGCCCTTTCTCCGCCTGCAGTTCGATAATCCCGTTCAATGAGCGGGCCAGTTTCTGGCGCTCCACTTCAGAAATCGTCTGGTTGACCACTTCTTTCCCGTTCCCGTCGCGCCCGGCCTCGTAGTGCCAGATCATGGCCACGTCTGTACCCAGGGAAACCGCCGCATCCTGAAACAGTCGAATGGCGTTCGCCTTGTCCACGTAGGCGATAGACAGGTTTTTGTTCGTCTTGCGCTCGTTCTTGGCGACCGCCTCAGCGGACAATCGCTTGTAGATAGGCGTCAAGGAATCGATGGCGATCAACTGGATTCTGGCATCCCGGATATCCTGCGCATCCCGTCGTAATACTTGAGATATGGCCAGTGGATCCTGCCGATCCGGCACGTCCGGTATGAAGACTTCGCAGCCGTTCACTCCGTCGATCTCGCGTCCGCGGCCCTCCGTGTCCACCACCAGAATGGTTTTGGACATGGCCGTTAAAAATGTGCTTTTCCCAGCCAGCCGGCTGCCCACCAACGCCCAATGTCTGGGCGCCCTTTCGATATCCCGCGCTCTGATCAGTGCCATATATCCCTCACTCAATTCCGTGGATGACTCTCATCATCTAAGCACACCACCCGTCAAATCCGCGATTTTTGAGCGTCGGCCGCATTGGTCCACCGCTTCGGCGAAACGCCTGAACGCGCGGGCGTCCAGTTTGTTGGTTTTGTACAGGCCGGACACCGCGTCGCTGACATAACCGGACAGCACTTTCGCCGCCGCCACCTCGCTGATGGCTCGCAACCGTTCATACGCCGTTGCGAATTCGGTGGCGCGCTGGATAGAGGCCGTGGTCAACCCCGTCGCTTGCGCAACAGCCTCTTTCAGTCGTCCGCTATAACCCGCCTCCCGAATGCGTTTGCCCACTTTGTGCTGCTGGAAAAACAGCAAAAGCATTCTTTCGGCGGGGTTCTGCAGCAAGGGGCGTACCCCGTTATAGAACAGCGATGCATCCAGTCGCGGAGTGCTGTCCTTCAACTGGTCGTTGATCAACGCGATCCGCTCCAGGCACTGATGAATCAGTTGGGCAATATGTTCCGGGTCGTCCCAATCTATGGAGAGCACCGGCAAAAGCTGGTCCACCTCTTGAACTGGTTTGGGCTTTGCGTCCGGCACGGTATAGGTTCCGGTTTCCCGCAGCTTCGGCAGCACATCATGCGTCAGCCAATGCACGAACTTCCGGGCCTCCGGCTTGCGGCTTTCGAGAATCAGACCGTACAAACCGGGTTCGTTCACCAGCAATGCCAAGTTGTTGTTTCCATTGTAACCGTCGCCAACATAGAGTTGACCGTCATCAATCAAATCAGCAACATGCAGAAAGTCCTTTTTATCCAGCCGGCGCACGGCTTGTGTCACATTCGCAATCTCCAAGGCGGCGCAGACATCGGCCGCCACCCACCAGGGATCCCCTTTTCTGTCGCGAAGAATCCGAGTGCGATTTTTGCCGAACTTCAGCGTCAGCGCCTTCAAGCCGGGGTCCAACGCGACGATTAAATGCGCCGGAGAAGAAATTTCGTCCATCAAAAAGCCGAGTTTGACCAGTTCTGGAAAATGCGTGGTCCTCATCCAGGAGAAAAAGGCCTTGCCCATCGGCCCGGATTCGATTTTCTTAACCACCATCAACCCGCGGTAATTAATCGCATGCAGCATGACTTGACTGTATTTCGCGCCCAGCAAACGGTCTGGAACTCTGCTTCTGTCCGATTCTGGAATTTGGGCCATGAGTTCCTGGGTACGCGGTCGGCCCAAGACCTTGCACAAGTCCACAACCACCCAAAGTGGTGCGCTTTCCTCGTCCATCACCACCCGTATGGCTTGCCCGGTGGCTGGATAGATGAATTGGCCAGCGTAACGCATTAGCTTGCGACCTCTTGGGGGCTGTCCGCGGTAGTATCCAGAAGGCATCCAAACAACGACCCCTGGCGGTGCCAGGCGGCAACGGAAGGCGACAGCCAAAGACATTCCACCCGCTCACGGTCTTTCTTGGTTCCCGCGATATCGTGTCCCCGCACCCGCGCCACCGAATCCGCCCGGGCGGTAAATTGGATACGTTCCCATCCCTGCTCTTCAAGAGGTTTGTAATGGTCTGAACGGTAGCCAGACAGTACGGCGCCACCCTGTAAATTCAGTAGTGCTTCAATCAGCGATTGGTGTCCGCCGTCGCCCATCTCATCCCTATAGCGGGCACGCCCACTTTTGTCGGAACGGGTTTCATCAACATAGGGAGGATCAACATAAAAAAGGGCATCGGGCGAATCCCACCGTTGAATTACCGATACGCCGTCATCATGCTCGACCTGCACCTGACGGAAGCGATGGGCGATGGCGTGCAATTTCTCAACGTGGTCGGAAAAAATACGAGGCCGGTCGGACACGCGGGAATAGCCCCAATTCGATGCCGTGTTCCCATCCATAGATCCAGCACCGGATATGCCCTGGCACTGCGCCACGAAAAAGGCCCAGGCGCGCAGGACGGGGTCATCGTCCTCCAACAGTTCCAGAGCCAGCGCATATTCCTCGCGGGCATACAGCGTGCATTCCAGCTTATGCATGAGCGCCGCTTTTTGTTCGTCGTCACGCAGCACGCGAAAGAAATTGACGAGTAAACTGGAGGCGTCGTTATAGACCTCGACCTTGGCCGGATTCTTGTTCAGCAGCACGTTCGCGGCCCCGCCGTATGGCTCGACATACAGCGCGTGCGGCGGGAAGTACGGGATAATACGGGGTGCCAACGCGGTCTTCCCGCCCAACCAGGGGAACGGGGTGGCGTTAAAGAATGCACCCAGAGGTGGATGCTGACCTACAACCAGCGTCATTGTCCTTCCGGCACCAGCACAACCGCCGTGCCATATGCTGTGATGCTTTCCATGACTGTGCCCTGCCCTGAATCAAATTCCCCAGAATCGAAACGCATGGCGAGCACTGCGTTTGCGCCCAAATCCTGCGCATTGGTTCGCAAATCGGTCAGCGCGTCGTCGCGGGTCTGGTTGACCATATTGCGATCGCCGTTTTGCTTGCCGCCAAAAAAGGCCGCGATACCGCCCAGGCTGGTCCCAACCACGTTACGGGAACGCACCATCGTGCCATACACCGGTCCCAGCACTTCGCGGACGCGATAACCTGGCACTGTTTCTGTCGTTACAACTAGCAAATCCATGACGACCCCCTTGCTTTCCTTCGCTATCAGGACACATTAGCAAACGCCTCCGCCTATTCTGGATTTTTCGCGCATGGATGAGGACGGTAAAAAAGAGGTTTATTTGTATGATTTGATCGAAAAAAATCCGGGATCAATTTGATCCCGGACTTTGGGTTTCCGCCGTACATAAGGGGTTCTTTTGCCTGCCTACGCCGAAATAGTTCTGCGGTTTATCCCCGCGCACGCGGGGGATACTTTTTCCAGATCTCGCACGTGTCCCATTGACGCAGTTCATCCCCGTACGTACGGGGGGATACGCCAACCAGGCCATCAGTCAGGCGACATCGACAGGCTCATCCCCGCGTGCGCGGGGGATACATCATCGTGGAACGCGAGCAGGCGATCCGCGCCGGTTCATCCCCGCGCATACGGGGGATACACTCAAATATTTGTTCTACGCGACTTGAGTAACAGTTCATCCCCGCGCATGCGGGGGATGCTCCATAACGAAGACGGCGGGGGCGTTGCCGTACGGTTCATCCCCGTGCGTACGGGGGGCACACCACACACCCAGCGCCGGCATGAGCCAGCCCATGGTTCATCCCCGCATATACGGGGGAAACAAGCGAATAATAAGTGGTTCATCCCAGCGTGCGCGGGGGATACGAGGATAATGAATTCTGCACCACGAAGGCCGCCGGTTCATCCCCGCGCACACGGGGGATACTTGAAACCCAAGGACTCCAGCTTGTCGGCCAACGGTTCATCCCCGCGTACGCGGGGGATACTTTCTGGAGCATGTCCCCACCCACACTGTCCATGGTTCATCCCCGCGTGCGCGGGGGATACAATCCCCAGCTTGCTGACGGGTTGATGACGTCGGGTTCATCTCCGCGCACGCGGGGGGGGGTGCTTACTAACAAGGAGCATATTTCTAACATGTTCTGGTTCATCCCCGCGCATGCGGGGGATACTGGGGTGGTCCGCATACGAATATTCAGCAGGATGGTTCATCCCCGCGTACGCGGGGGATACGAAGGTTGGCAGAAAGAAATCAATGCCACCTATGGTTCATCCCAGCGTGCGCTGGGGATACGCGGATTGCCCATCTAATATTGTTGGGTATTACGGTTCATCCCCGCGCACACGAGGGATACGCTTCGAGCGATGAACTTATTTCAAGGGCGCCCGGTTCATCCCCGCATGCGCGGGGGATACAGAAACAGCCATCTGCCCTTATTTGCTCTTCAGGTTCATCCACGCATACACGGGGGGAGACGCAAGACTCCAGAAAATTGGTTGCTCCGGCACGGCTCATCCCCGCGTGCGCGGGGGATACTACCGGAAACGCGTTTGCCCTACGTAGCCCTGGGGTTCATCCCCGCGCATGCGCGGGGGATACACGTTTAACGGGTTGGCTCTGTCTGGTTCGTACGGTTCATCCCCGCGTGCGCGGGGGATACCGGGTCGCCCGCATCTATGTGGCGGTGCCAAAGGTTCATCCCCGCTCACACGGGGGATACTACGGACAGGTGCAAGGCCTTGCCTACCCCCACGGTTCATCCCCGCGTGCACGGGGGACACACAGCCATTGCCCCGAAGGCCATCAGTTTCCAGGGTTCA
>JAPTWR010000097.1 GCA_028065135.1 Acidithiobacillus sp. | reverse complement strand
GCCCCTTTTCGCTGACGGCTGCCAGCGTGTATGGTTGGTGGTATAGGCCGATCGGAGCAGAGCATGGATAAGCGCTTTACCCTGGAGAGCAGTTTCCCACCGCAGGGCGACCAGCCGGAGGCCATACGGCTGTTGGTGAACGGCCTTGCCTCTGGTGAATTTTTCCAGACCCTGTTGGGGGTGACCGGTTCTGGCAAGACCTTTACCATGGCCAACGTTATCGCAAGCACTCATCGGCCCGCCATCATCATGGCGCCCAACAAGACCCTGGCGGCGCAGATCTACGCGGAGATGCGCGCGTTTTTTCCCCACAATGCCGTGGAGTATTTCGTCAGTTATTACGATTACTATCAGCCCGAGGCCTACGTTCCTTCCTCCGACACCTTCATCGAAAAAGACGCCGCCATCAATGACCACATCGAGCAGATGCGCCTCTCCGCCACCAAGGCCCTGCTGGAACGGCCGGATGTCATCATCGTGGCCACCGTTTCCGCTATCTACGGTTTGGGTGATCCGGCCTCCTACCATGGTATGATTCTGCATCTGCGCGAGTCCGCCACCATGGATCAGCGCGCTATCCTCAAGCGTCTGGCGGAGATGCAATACAGCCGCAATCCTTTGGAAATGAAGCGCGGCACCTTTCGCGTCAACGGTGATGTCATCGACATATGGCCCGCAGAAAGTGAGGACGAAGCCGTTCGGATTGAGCTTTTTGGCGACGAACTGGAGCGTATCTCGCTCTTTGATCCTCTGACCGGCAAGACCATCACCCGTTTGCCGCGTTACACCATCTATCCCAAAAGCCACTACGTCACCCCGCGCGAGACCATTCTCGCGGCGCTGGACGCTATTAAAGATGAACTTCGCTCGCGTCTGGACGACCTGCGCCGCGCCAACAAGCTGGTCGAGGCGCAACGGCTGGAGCAGCGCACCCGCTTTGATCTGGAGATGATGGCCGAGCTGGGGTATTGCTCGGGGATCGAGAATTACTCCCGCTACCTCTCGGGACGGGTGCCCGGCCAAGCACCGCCGACCCTGATGGACTACCTCCCCAAGGATGCCCTGCTGTTTATGGATGAATCCCATGTGACCGTCCCGCAGTTCGGGGGAATGTACAAGGGCGACCGTTCGCGCAAGGAAACCCTGGTGGAATATGGTTTTCGTCTGCCCTCGGCACTGGACAACCGGCCCCTGACGTTCCCTGAATTCGAGTCGCTGATGCCGCAGACCGTGTTTATTTCCGCAACGCCTGGTCCCTACGAACTGGAGCACTCTGGACAGGTGGTGGAGCAGGTGGTACGGCCCACTGGTCTGGTCGATCCGGCTGTGGACGTCCGCCCGGCGAAAGGCCAGGTCGATGATCTGATCAGTGAAATCAACATTGTTGTGCGTACCGGTTGGCGCATTCTGGTGACGACGCTGACCAAGCGGATGGCCGAAGATCTGACCGATTATCTCCATGAACTGGGTATCAAATGCCGTTACCTGCATTCTGATATCGAGACGGTGGAGCGGGTGGAGATCATTCGCGATCTGCGCGCCGGGGTGTTCGATGTGCTGATTGGGATTAACCTGCTGCGGGAAGGCCTGGATATGCCGGAGGTGGCGTTGGTCGCCATTCTGGATGCGGATAAGGAGGGCTTCCTGCGCTCGGAGCGGTCGTTGATTCAGACCATCGGGCGCGCCGCGCGCAACCTGCACGGACGGGCCATTCTCTACGCGGATAGCATCACCAAATCCATGGCCCGGGCCATGGCTGAAACCGACCGCCGCCGGGAGAAGCAGTTGCAGTTCAATACGGCGCATGGCATCACCCCGCGCGGCATCATCAAGCCGGTGTCGGACATGATTGAAGGGGTCTATCGGCGCAATGCGCAACCCGCCGCGCGCGCCGCGGAAAAAAGTGCGGATTACCGCGTGCTCAATGACCCCAAAGCTGTTGCCAAGAAAATCAAGGAGCTGGAGGAGGCCATGTACCGTCACGCCCGCAACCTGGAGTTTGAACAGGCGGCGGCGCTGCGGGACGATATCAAAAAATTGGAGACCCGTCTGCTGGGCACCGATCTGCCGGTATCTCTGGAAGAGGACTGAAGTGCGACTCATAAGGACAAAAGCACGCCCTGCAACTTGACGCCGCGTAGGGCATTGCCTATCCTGTAAACCAACCGGACGGTATGCAACGACAGGAGAACATGATGATTAAGGCTAAAGCCTATGCTGCTCAGACCGCCAGCAGTCCGTTGGCGCCCTACGAAGTCCTGCGTCGTGAGCCGGGTCCTGATGATGTTCAGATAAATATACTCTTTTGCGGTGTCTGCCATTCCGATTTGCACACCGCTCGGAATGAATGGAAAAACACGCTGTATCCCTCCGTTCCCGGTCACGAAATTGTGGGTCGCGTCGTTGCCGTTGGTAAGGATGTCAAAAATTTTAAAGTCGGTGATTTCGCCGGTGTCGGTTGCATGGTGGATAGTTGCGGGCACTGTCCGTCCTGTGACGAGGGTGAGGAGCAGTACTGCGATAATGGATTCACCGGAACCTACAATGGCCCGGTATTCGGCGGCGAAAATACCTACGGAGGCTATTCCCAGAGTGTGGTGGTCAAAGAATCCTTTGTGCTGAAGATTCAGCATGATGAAAAAGATCTGGCGAGTGTGGCACCGCTGCTCTGCGCCGGTATCACCACTTATTCGCCCCTGCGCCACTGGGGTGTCGGACCGGGTAAAAAGGTCGGCATTGTGGGCCTGGGCGGCCTTGGTCATATGGGCGTCAAGTTGGCGCACGCCATGGGTGCCCACGTGGTGCTGTTCACCACCTCCCCCGGCAAAGTGGAGGATGGTAAGCGGCTGGGGGCGGATGAGGTCTGCATCTCCAAAGATGACGCGCAAATGACCAGCCATGCCAACAGCTTCGACTTTATCCTCAATACCGTGGCGGCGTCTCATAATCTGGACGCCTTCCTGAACCTGCTCAAGCGGGATGGTACGATGACGCTGGTGGGTGCGCCGGCAGAGCCCCATCCGTCACCGGAAGTCTTCAACCTGATTTTTAAGCGCCGGCAACTTGCGGGATCCCTTATTGGTGGCATTCGGGAAACGCAGGAGATGCTGGATTTCTGCGCGCAGCATGGGATTGGGTCGGATATCGAGATGATCCCCATGGACTACATCAATACCGCCTACGAAAGAATCCTGAAGAGCGATGTGAAGTACCGCTTTGTGATTGACATGGCGACGCTGAAATAATCTCCCCAGGGCCGGAGATGATCGGCCCAGATTGCCAGAAGAGTGAAGGGCACGCCGGGCTGAAGTGATAAACGACAGTCCGGCGTGTTTTTTGTTTCAAGGTGAAAAACGTCAAGGCAGCAGGAGCTACCCGCGTGCTGTCGCAGAAGGGCGGTTCGCGTTGTGCCTCGCGTCCGAATTGGCTACCATGCGCAGGTTAAATGCGCGCACTGCGAGTCCTATGAGCAAATACATTTTCGTAACAGGTGGGGTGGTTTCTTCTCTGGGCAAGGGTGCTGCTGGCGCAGCTCTTGGTGCACTGCTGGAGGCGCGTGGGTTGAAGGTCACCATGCTCAAGTTAGACCCCTACATCAATGTCGATCCAGGTACCATGAGCCCCTTTCAGCACGGTGAGGTTTTCGTCACGGCCGACGGTGCGGAAACGGATCTGGATCTGGGCCATTACGAGCGATTCCTCTCGACGCGGATGGACAAGCGCAATAATTTCACCACGGGCCTGGTTTATCAGACCGTTATTGAAAAAGAGCGGCGCGGCGACTATCTGGGACGTACGGTGCAAGTCATCCCGCATGTCACCGATGAGATCAAACGGCGCATCCGGCTGGGTGCGGCGAATGCCGATGTGGCGCTGGTGGAAATCGGTGGTACCGTCGGTGACATTGAATCGCAGCCCTTTCTGGAGGCGATCCGGCAGATGGCGGTGGAGGAGGAACATGGTGACACCCTCTTCATGCATTTGACGCTGGTACCCTACCTGGCATCTGCCGGAGAGATGAAAACCAAGCCGACTCAGCACTCGGTGCGCGAACTGCGTGCCATCGGTATTCAGCCGGATGTGTTGCTCTGCCGTGCCGACAGGCCTATACCTGCCGATCACCGGGCTAAAATCGGGCTCTTTTCTAATCTGCCAGAAAGGGCGGTCATTTCCGCCATCGACACCGATAGCATCTATCGTATTCCATTGCTTTTCCATGCGCAGGGTCTGGATGATTTGGTGGTGCAGGTTCTCGGCCTGCAGGTGCCAGCCCCCGATCTTTCGGTATGGAATGGCATTATAGATGCCCTGGAACATCCGGAAGGTGAGGTGGTGATTGCCCTCGTGGGCAAATATGTGGGACTTACCGAGTCTTACAAGTCATTGGCCGAAGCGTTGCTTCACGCGGGCTTACGGGCGCGACGGAGTGTGCGCTTCCTTTATGTGGATGCGGAAGATATTGAGATGCGGGGGACGGAGATGCTCGCGGAAGCAGACGCTATTCTGGTGCCCGGCGGTTTCGGCGGACGTGGCACTGAAGGCAAAATCACCTCCATTCGCTACGCACGGGAGCAGAAGGTGCCTTATCTCGGTATTTGCCTCGGCATGCAGTTGGCGGTCGTTGAGTTCGCCCGGCATTGCGCCGGGCTGAGGGATGCCAACAGTACAGAGCTGGACCCCCAGACTCCGGCGCCGGTCATTACGCTGATGACCGAGTGGTCCGATCCCGAAGGTCATAAGGCGTATCGGGAGGAGGGCGGTAATCTGGGCGGCACTATGCGGCTGGGTGAGCAAGAGTGCCGACTGGAACCCGGCAGTCTGGCGACACAAGCTTATGGGCAGGAGCGGATTTACGAGCGACATCGCCATCGCTTCGAGTTCAACAACCGTTACCGCGATTCGTTGGCCACGGCGGGGTTGCGTTACACGGGTTTCTCTGCGGATACCGAGTTGGTGGAAGTAGTGGAGTTGCCGGACCACCCCTGGTTTCTGGGTTGCCAGTTTCACCCGGAGTTCACCAGTAATCCGCGTGAGGGACATCCATTGTTTGATGCCTTTATGCGCGCCGCCATCGCGCATCGGGAACGGGAGACTGCAGCATGAAGCTGTGTGGCTTCGAGGCAGGTCTGCAGCACCCATTCTTTCTGATTGCCGGACCTTGTGCGATCGAAAGCGAATCCCTGGCGTTGCGCACGGCGGAGGCTCTGCGCGATATCTGTGCGCGCCTCGGTATCCCCTTTATTTATAAAAGTTCCTATGACAAGGCGAACCGCTCTTCGGGGCAGAGTTTCCGAGGACCCGGTAGGGACGAAGGACTGCGCATTCTCGAAAAGGTCCGCCGGGAAGCAGGTGTGCCGGTCATTACGGATGTTCATGAAAAAGAAGATGTGGCGGCCGTGGCGGAAGTGGCCGATGTGCTGCAAACCCCGGCCTTCCTCTGTCGGCAGACCGATTTCATTCAGGCCGTCGCTGCTGCCGGTAAGCCAGTCAACATCAAGAAAGGCCAGTTCCTCGCGCCCTGGGATATGCTGCACGTCGCCAACAAGGCCAAAGCCACCGGCAATGACCAGATTATGGTCTGTGAGCGCGGTGCCTCCTTCGGCTATAACAACCTCGTGTCGGATATGCGTTCCCTCGCAGTGATGCGCCAGACCGGATGCCCTGTGGTTTTTGATGCAACCCATTCGGTACAACTCCCGGGTGGTCAGGGCGATCGATCCGGGGGCCAGCGTGAATTTATCCCGGTGCTGGCGCGCGCAGCCGTGGCGGCAGGTGTGTCAGGGCTTTTTATGGAAACGCATCCTGATCCGGCGCAGGCCTTGTCCGATGGCCCCAACGCTTGGCCGCTGGGACGTATGGAGAGCCTGTTGCGTGTCCTCCAGCGGATTGATCATCTCGTGAAAGACCAAGATTTTCCTGAAAACCATCCTGAGGAGTTAGCATGAACACCATCGTCCGCATACAAGCCCGTGAAGTTCTCGATTCGCGTGGTAACCCCACGGTGGAAGCCGAAGTCCATCTGGAAAATGGTGCTATGGGTCGTGCTATTGTTCCCAGTGGCGCCTCTACCGGTGAGCGCGAAGCCGTAGAATTGCGTGACGGGGGCCAGCGCTACGGTGGCAAGGGGGTGCGCAAAGCCGTGGAGCACGTCAACGGTGAGATCCAGGATTTACTCCTCGGCATGGAAGCCGAAGAGCAGGAGCATATTGACGCCGCCCTCTGCGCCCTGGATGGCACCGAAAATAAGGCACGTCTCGGCGCCAACGCGATCCTGAGCGTTTCATTGGCGACTGCCCACGCCGCCGCCCACGCCGCTGGTCAGCCCTTGTATCGTTACATTGGTGGTTTGGGTCCGCTGCAGTT
Organism: Acidithiobacillus sp.; assembly: GCA_028065135.1. Next base: position 5,001 of record JAPTWR010000097.1, on the reverse strand, counting down.
ACCCGTCCCCATGATGAATGTCATCAATGGCGGTGCCCATGCCGATAATGACGTGGACATGCAGGAATTTATGCTGATCCCGGCGGGTGCGGAGTCCTTCTCAGAGGCGCTGCAGATGGGGGTGGAAGTGTTCCACCGCCTCAAAGCCGTACTGCAATCGCGCGGACTGGCAACGACCGTCGGCGACGAGGGCGGTTTCGCCCCGAATCTGCCTTCCAACGAGGCTGCGCTGGAATTGCTCATGGACGCCATCGGCAAGGCGGGTTATCAGCCGGGCAAAGATATCTGGCTGGGCATGGACGTGGCGTCCAGTGAATTTTATCGGGATGGGCGTTATCATCTGGCCAGTGAAAAGCGCGAACTCGATAGCGCGCAATTCGTAGACTACCTGGCGACACTGGCCGATCGTTATCCATTGATCAGCATTGAAGATGGCATGGATCAAAACGACTGGGAAGGCTGGATCATGCTGACCGATCGTCTCGGCGATCGTTTGCAGTTGGTGGGCGATGATATTTTTGTGACGAATACGACCATTTTGCGCGAAGGTATTGAGCGTGGGGTCGCCAATAGCATCCTCATTAAACTCAACCAGATTGGTACATTATCCGAGACCCTGGCGGCCATTGAAATGGCAAAAATCCATAGTTATACAGCCATCGTCTCGCACCGCTCAGGAGAAACCGAAGACACCACGTTGGCCGATATCGCGGTGGCTACAGGTTGCGGTCAGATTAAAACAGGTTCTTTGTCGCGTACGGATCGGGTTGCAAAATACAACCGTTTGTTGCGTATAGAGGAAGACTTGGGCGACGCGGCCCGTTATCCTGGACTTGCAACTTTTTATAATCTGGATTAAAAGGAATTTTATGAGCTATTTTCTGGTCCATTAAATTTTCGGGGATTTTTCGACATGGGCTATTGGGCGCGCGTAAGAAATAGCGTAGTCACTGCTAAGGCGGACGTGCGTCTTGTAGATTTTATGCTTCTCGCCGTGTTGTGCGTCTTGCAATATCCACTTTGGTTTGCTTCCGGAAGCTGGTGGAATGTTGTGGAACTGCACCAGAAACTGGAAAACAAGCAGGTCATTTTAAAGCAGTTAAAAGATCGCAATGATCTTTTAACTGCGCAGGTGACGAGCCTGCAAACGGGGAGCCACGCTGTTGAAGAACTGGCCCGACGTCATCTGGGGATGGTCAGTAAAGGCGAGGTGTTTGTCTGGGTGATTCCGGCCAAGGGCACTCCCAACCACCGTATCAAGACAACTACCCGAGTGTCTTGAGTTGTACCGGGCGTTGCGCCGGTCCGGCAACCCATCCTGCATGGTCGGTCAGGCGCGGTCGATGTAACTGCCGTCTACCGTGTTCACCCGGATTTTTTCACCTTTATTCACAAACTGCGGGACCATAACCGTAATGCCGGTTTCCATACGTGCGGCCTTGTAGGATCCGGTAGCGGTTTGTCCCTTAATGGCGGGATCGGCTTCACTCACCTCTAAAACAACCACAGGCGGCAATTCAACGCCAATGGGTCTGTCGTTATGCAGGTTGATCTGGATTTCGGTATTGGGCAAGAGATAGCCGGTTTGTCCTTCGAGCAGATCCGCACTGAGAATGAGCTGCTCAAAGTTCTCGTTGTCCATAAAAACATAGCCGGTGGCATCTGCATATAGATACTGCATGGTACGCGGCTCGACGACGGCCTTCTCTATACTTTCTCCAGAGCGGAAGCGTGTATTGGACTTGGTGCCCGTCTCAATATTCTTCATCTCGATCTGCACGAAGGCACCACCTTTGCCGGGCTTCACGAAATCGGTTTTGAGTACACGCCAAAGTCCTTTTTCATGCTCCAGAATATTGCCGGGGCGGATATCAAAGGCGGAAATCTTCATACTGTGGTCCTTCTGGGCATTCCCTTTAGAGGGCGTGAATTGTACCCTAGAGGCTTATTTCTGACCAGCCCGGTCCCTGAGAGGTAATCATGTCTGAGCCCCGTACCCAGCCCCTGGAGATTCGTCCCCTCATGATCAGCCGCGTCATGGAAGTAGATTGGGCCGACGGTCACACCAGCCGTCTGACCTTTGAACACCTGCGGGTGGAGTGTCCCTGCGCGGAGTGTAAGGGGCACACACCCGATCAGGCGCGGGTGATTACTGGTAAAGAGGACGTGAGCATTGTGGAGGTGGCCCCGGTGGGCAACTACGCGGTGCAGCTGCATTTCAGTGATGGTCATAGCACCGGCATTTTCACGTGGGAGTATCTGCGTATGTTGGATAGTGAATGAGCGCTATGGGTTGTTCAAAATTTCTGAAATCTGATGGATATTGAATCCATAGAAAATACTCAGGGAGATATGGAGACGGCAGAAACGTCTTTCGTTCTTGGCGACTTTCTGCGCACATTAACCAGTCAGCCCGGTATTTACCAGATGGTTGGCCCAGGTGGCGGTCTGCTCTACGTGGGCAAGGCCCGCAATCTCAAACGTCGCGTCAGCTCTTATTTTCAAAAGCAGCGTCACAGCTCAAAAACACTGGCGATGCTGGCGCGGGTAAAACGCGTCGAAGTGGTGGTGACTCACACTGAAACCGAAGCGCTGGTGCTGGAAGCGAATCTCATTAAGCGCCACCACCCGCCGTACAATATCCTGCTGCGGGATGATAAGAGTTACCCCTACCTGTTCATAGAAACCAGTCACGACACGCCGCGCATGAGTCTGCACCGGGGTGCCCAGAAGGGAAAAGGGCACTACTTCGGTCCGTATCCGGCCGTTACTGCACTGCGTGAGAGTATGGTGCTGTTACAGAAAGCCTTCCGCTTGCGGACCTGCGAGGATCATACCTTTCATCACCGCAGCCGGGCTTGCTTGCAATACCAGATTCGCCGGTGCAGTGGTCCCTGTGTCGGGCATATCAGCGGAGGGGACTACGCGCGGGATGTGGCGGACACGATTCGCTTTCTGGAGGGCAAGAGTGACGAAGCAATTCGCAGACTGAGCGCGTGCATGCAGGCTGCGGCGGAGCAGTTCGATTTTGAGGAAGCCGCGCGGCGGCGTGACCAGATCGCCGCTTTGTCCAAAATTCAGGAGCGTCAGTATGTGGCGCAGGCAGGTGGGGGTGATTTTGATGTGCTGGCGGCCGCCCAAGAGAATGGGCAGTGGGTGGTGTATGTCAGTTTTATCCGCAATGGACGACAACTGGGCGGGCGCGCAATTTTTCCACGCCATACGGAAGAAGTGCGTGCGTCAGATGTGCTCACGGCCTTCCTCATGCAGTTCTACAGTAATAAAGAGGTGCCGGGGAATCTACTGGTCAATGTGCTGCCGCGTTCGCTGACTTCACTCGCGGAGGCTCTGAGCAGCGAAGCCGGACACCGGGTCATGATTGATCAGCCGCAGCGCGGTCCGCGCCGGCGCTGGATGGCATTGGCGTTCACCAACGCCGTGGGGGCGTTGCGCCAACGCGCGCAGAGCGCCACTGCCGGACGGCGGCGTATGCTCCTGTTGCAGGAACTTTTTGACCTCGCAGAGGTGCCGCAGCGTGTAGAGTGCTTTGACATTAGCCATACGCGCGGTGAAGCGGCGGTGGCATCTTGTGTGGTTTTCGGTGAAGATGGGGCGCTGAAGAATGCGTATCGCCGCTTCAATATCCGTGACATCCAGGGTGGGGACGATTACGCGGCTATAGAGCAGGCTGTGTATCGCCGCTACGCGCGCCTGCAAAAAGAAGGCTTGGCCTTGCCAGAGATCGTTTTTATTGACGGCGGTCCCGGTCAAGTAGCCCGGGCGCAAGTGGCTTTGGACGCATTGGAGATAGAGGGTATTCAGTTGTGTGGGGTGGCGAAAGGAACGACGCGGCGTCCGGGGTTGGAGATGCTGCATATTCCCGGATGGGCCGCCGCGCGACAGTTTGACGATGATGACCCGGTATTACTGGTGATTCAGGAAATACGCGACGAAGCGCATCGTTTTGCCATTACCGGTCATCGGGCGCGGCGCGGCAAGGCACGACAGGAGTCTGATTTGGATGGCATCGCCGGGATCGGACCGAAACGGCGAGTCGCGCTGTTGCGCGCATTTGGTGGTTTACGGGGGATTCGTGACGCCGGTATAGAGGATTTGCAGCGCGTAGAAGGTATCCATCTGGAGCTCGCGCAGCGGATATATGATTTCTTCCACGTAGGACGTGCCTGATTGTGATAAAACGGCTGCCCAATTTCCTGACGGTTCTGCGCATCTTGCTAGTGCCTATTTTTGTGGCGCTCTTTTACTGGGGGAGCGATGTGCGCACTTTCGCCGCCACCGCCGTTTTTGCGGTAGCGGCGATTACGGATTGGGCCGATGGTTATCTGGCCCGACGCTATCATGGAGTGTCCCCCTTTGGTACCTTTCTGGACCCTGTTGCCGATAAAATCATGGTGATCACTGCACTGGTGCTCATCGCGTCTTCAGGAGAGATACCAAAGATACTGGCGGGTATTCTGATTAGTGTGATTATTGGCCGGGAAATCACCGTGTCAGCGCTGCGTGAGTGGATGGCAGAATTGGGGGAGCGCAAGAAGGTGGCTGTCTCCTGGCTGGGCAAGGCGAAGGCGGCTACGCAGATGATTTCGATTCTGCTCCTGGTCTACGAACGCCCTTTGTTTGGCCTGTCGGGACGCAACCTGGGCATTCTCCTCCTGATCGTGGCGGCGGCGATGACACTCTGGAGTATGGTAGGTTACTTACGCGCCGCCTGGCCCAGCCTGATGGCCAGCGGCGTCCGTCTTGACAAGGATGGGTGATCCCGGTAGTCTCTTCGCCCATGCGGGAATAGCTCAGTGGTAGAGCACAACCTTGCCAAGGTTGGGGTCGCGAGTTCGAGCCTCGTTTCCCGCTCCACAATCGGGGGAAAGCATTCAGCCTTTCCCCTTTCTTTTAAGGCTGGGTGGCAGAGTGGTCATGCAGCGGCCTGCAAAGCCGCGTACCTCGGTTCGATTCCGGGCCCAGCCTCCAAATATCGTTAAA
>JAPTWR010000183.1:11020-11474 GCA_028065135.1 Acidithiobacillus sp. | reverse complement strand
GATGTTAGGCTATGGCTTACAGCACCATCTGCAATGGGGTCAATCTATTCTCTTCACCTACGGCCCACTCGGCTTTCTAGCAAATCCATACTTCTACTCAGATCATATGCTGTGGGGTATGGCCGCCCTAGCTAGGATGGCAAGTTGGATCATCTTCGGTTTGGGCTTTGTCCTGATTCTTTCACGCTTGCGACCTGAGTCAAAAATATTTCCTAGATTTGCATTGCCTGTAGTAATTGCATGGTTGGTCGGCGCTTCTTTGGTAGATCTCGCGACCCAGTCTGCTTTTATCGGCATACTCCTGTTGGTACTTGCTCTCGGCGATAAGGATAAAAAAGTAGTCATCATTTCCTTGCTAACTGTTGGCATTCTCCTAGCGCTTGGATCTCTAATTAAATCTACATCGCTCATTATTGCCATTTTTATATTATTTAGCTATCCGATTCTCTGGTGG
>JAPTWR010000183.1:0-11010 GCA_028065135.1 Acidithiobacillus sp. | reverse complement strand
TTTTATAATCTCGTTTTGCGCACTGTGGGCGCTCGCTGGGCAGGACATCACCCACCTTCTGGCATATGTTCAAGGAACATGGGCTATCGCTAGTGGATACACACCTGCCATGTCCATTCATGGCAAGGGGCTCCAAACTGTAGCCGCATTAATCATTCTTCTATTGTTCATCATTGCCACATTAATACTTCTTATTAAAAAGAAACATACTCGTCTGTCTCAGAGCTTAATTCTCGGAGTTATGGTATTTTGGGCATGGAAGGAAGGATTTACTCGGCATGACCCGGGATTCGGTGGGGGACATGCCATGGCGTTTTTTGGAACCGTGCTGCTTGTAGCTGTCGTAGGCTTGGTACTTTTCTCCGATGAATCTCTAAGAAGCACCACAATCAATGTCGCGGGTATATATCTTTTAGCTCTAATGTTCTCACTGCCCGGCGCATCCATGTTTTCCGTTAATGAGATAGATAATTACAAGAATTTTATCTCCTTAGTTTCTTCAAAAGAGCATAGAGAGGTGCAACAACATGAGGAAACACGCGCAATAGCGAGTCAGTTTCGTCTCAATCCAGCACTGCTGAGTGCCGGTAAGAATCAGTCAGTAAACATTATACCCTGGAATCTCATGATGACCCAGGGCTACCATATGAATCTTGTTGCAAGCCCTGTCTTCCAAACGTATTCGGTGTACACGCCATATCTCGATCATGTGAACGCACGGCAGATTTGGGAAGGTAGAAGTGCTGATAAAGTTATATATACCTTTGCAAGTATTGATGGTAGGTACCCGATATTTGATGAACCGGCAACATTCAGAGCGATTCTGACATGCTATAAGACACAGTATCCCGGCAACATTTACACTGTTCTTAACCGTAGTCAGTGCGTGAAGCAAAAGTTGACCACAGTCGTTGGAGTAACCCGTAATTTGTTTAATAAATGGGTGGCTGTACCAGAACATTCGAGCTATGTCAATGTGGGTGTGCACACCACCGTAATGGGCCACCTAATGAATATTTTATACAAGCCAAATCAAGTTCATATTCTATTCAGACTGTCTGATGGCTCAATCAAAGGCCCATATAGATTTATTTATCCGCTAGGCGACGATGGTTTGTTTGTGAAATTCTTCATCAATGGACAGCAGGATGCAAATAGACTATTTGCAAAAGATGCCACAGGACTCCAAAGGATATCCGCCTTCAAGCTGACAACAGCGAGCCACTCGTTAGACTATTCAAAAGAGTTCGAAACAAGATTTTTAGCAACCAATCCTCCGTACCGTTGGAAAGTTGCACAATTGCAATTGCCTTCTATACTGGCAACTCAAATAGAAAATAACAGCGAATATACGAAAGCTTGGAATGAGTTGTCCGAAATTTACTTTGCACGACCGGATTTGCAGAAGGCATTTCCCCTGAAGTCCTCTGCTTCATATGCGGCACTTCTTCAATGGGCGATAATTAGTGTTCCGTCTACTGATGCCGATGCTGTCCATCTACGTCCTTTTCAACCAGCGTATAAATCTATGCTCAATCGGCTCAAATGATTTGATGCATGCCCATACCAAAACGTATAATTCACTAGAGATTAACAAGGCAATCTATGAATCCAATAGATAAGAAAAATCACAAAATAATCCTCCCCGGTGGGGCAGGTCTCGTCGGTCAGAACCTTATCCCCCGACTTAAGGCCAAGGGCTACACCAACATCGTGGTGCTCGATAAGCATAGACATAACCTAGATGTTTTGCAGCAGATGCACCCCGACATCACGGCGGAGTGGGCTGATCTCGCCGCACCTGGACCTTGGTCCAAGCACTTTGAGGGCGTAGATACGGTGGTCATGCTGCAGGCGCAAATTGGGGCCAAAGAACGGGAAACCTATGTCCGGAACACGGTGACATCCACTCGGCATGTGCTGGATGCGATAGAAAAGTATCAGGTGCCTTATATCGTCCATATCAGCTCTTCCGTCCTGGAATCCAAGGCAGATGACTATTACACCCAGACCAAGAAAGAGCAGGAAGATATGGTCCTGGCGAGCGGTGTGGACAATGTGGTGTTGAGACCAACCCTGATGTTTGGCTGGTTTGATCGCAAGCATCTGGGGTGGTTGTCCCGCTTCATGAATCGGGTACCCGTGTTCCCCATTCCCGGTGATGGAAAATATCTGCGGCAACCCCTGTATGTAGGCGACTTTTGCGACATCATCGTTAGCTGTGTCGAGCAGCATCGGATTGGTAGCGTCTATCATATTACCGGCATGGAGAAAATCGACTACATTGATATCATCCGTACCATCCGCAAAGCCGTTAGGGCGAAAACCACAATCATACACATCCCTTACTGGCTCTTTGCGGCACTTTTACGCACCTGGGCTGTTTTCGATAGTGATCCACCCTTCACCGTGGCTCAACTCAAGGCGCTGGTGACCCCGGATGTGTTCGAGGTGATCGACTGGCCCGGTATATTCAGCGTAAAGGCTACGCCATTCGCAAAGGCGATCCAGGAAACCTTCCTGGACCCCACCTACAGCAAGATCGAATTGGAGTTCTAGCCCTTCTCATGATAAATTTAAAAAACGTAGCGGTGATCGGGGCGGGTCCCATGGGGCTGGCGGTGGCGTATCAGGCCGTGAAGGATGGTCATCAGGTCACTGTTTTCGAGGCGGATGACCGCATCGGCGGAATGACCGCCGCCTTTGACTTTGATGGCCTGTCCATCGAGCGCTTCTACCACTTCATCTGCACGTCGGACCAACCCTTATTTAACTTGCTGGACGAGCTGGGCATTCGAGACAAGCTGCGCTGGAAAGAAACGCGCATGGGATATTATTACCAGGGCGTTGTGCATTCCTGGGGAAACCCCATCGCCTTGTTAAAGTTCCCTGGTCTCGGTCTGGTCAGCAAAATCCGCTATGGGGTGCATGCCTTCTTGTCCACCAAGCGCAAGAACTGGCGACCATTGGATAAACTGGAGGCTACCCAATGGATTCACAAATGGGTTGGCACCCAGGCATTTGATGTTCTCTGGCGCCGACTCTTTGATCTCAAGTTCTATGACTATGCTGATACATTATCCGCTGCATGGATATGGACACGCATCAAGCGGGTCGGATCATCGCGCTACAGCATGATGCGAGAGAAATTGGGCTTTCTGGATGGCGGTTCGGAAACGCTGTTGAATGCCCTGCAGAAAGCCATTGAACAGTCTGGAGGCGCTATTCGCCTGGGCACACCAGTCGAGCGCGTCTGGCATGAACATGGCAAGGTCACCGGGGTACAGGTGGCGGGGCAGATAACGCCATTCGACGCTGTTGTGAGCACTATGCCGGTACCCTTCGTCCCCAGGCTGATCCCCGACCTCCCCGAGTCCCTACTCAATCAGTACCGGGCGCTTAAGAATATCGCCGTCGTCTGCGTGATCGTCAAAGCCGCCAAGCCCATCACCTCGAACTTCTGGCTCAACATCAATGATCCTGAGATGGATATCCCCGGCCTAGTGGAATTTTCAAACCTTCGAGAATTGTCAGAGCATGTGGTCTATGTGCCATTCTATATGCCGGGCGAGCATCCGAAGTATCAGGAGCCGGACAAAGCATTCGTGAGCAAGGTGCGCCATTATCTGCAAGCCATCAACCCCGAACTGGCAGATGGAGATATCCTGGCCATGTACACCAACCGCTATCGCTATGCTCAGCCCATCTGCGGCCCAGGCTATCTGGACACCTTGCCGCCCATCCAGCTACCTATAGAAGGGTTGTATGTGGCGGACACTTCATACTACTATCCCGAAGATCGTGGCGTTTCCGAGAGCGTCCAGATGGGCCGCTATATTGCTAGGATGCTATAGGCAGAAATATATGCGTATCTTTTTTTCCCGCCAGTTCATCATGTTCATACTTACGGGTGGCCTCGCCGCAGCGGTCAATTTTGCCAGTCGATTCCTCTACAACACCTTCGTGGATTTTCCTATGGCGGTCACTTTCGCCTATCTCACCGGCATGGTGACCGCATTTATTTTGGCCAAGCTTTTTGTATTCCATAATTCATCACATTCCACAGCAAAGTCCGCAGCCCTATTTACCCTGGTCAATGTTTTCGCCTTCGCACAAACCTGGTTTGTTAGCATGGGGTTGGCATATCACGTGCTGCCGGACCTTGGAGTTCATCAGTTCGACAAGGCGATTGCATCCGCTGTGGGCATATCCGTGCCTGTGTTCACCAGCTTCATCGCGCACAAGTATATTACTTTTCGCACTATGCCGTCTCAAGCATGATTGTCTATGGCTAACTTATCACTATAACAAATAACACAAGGGACATAATATGCTGTTTTTTACTATTTGTGCTCGAAATTATCTGGCTCTAGCTTACTCATTAGCAGAATCAGTATTATCTCTATATGGTGATTCGGTATTCACTATATGGCTAATGGAAGAAGACATAGGCGATGAAATACCACCCATGTCTGGCGTTCATCTACGCCCGATTAAGAGTGTCATGTCACCGGGAACATGGCGGCAGAGGACCTTGCGTTATCATGTACTGGAACTATCCACGTCAGTCAAGGCATCAGCTTTTATGCAACTATTCGCTGAGGGTGCCCAACAAGTTGTTTATCTCGATCCCGACATTTATCTTTTTTCGCGCCTAGATGAAATAGAGTCTCTACTGGCGAATGGCGCCGCAGGTTGCGTGCTGCCACACATGCTTACCCCGTTACCCAAAGACAAAAAGTATCCCGATGACCTTGCTATTCTCAAATCTGGTGTTTTCAACTTGGGATTCTTAGCTCTGCGCGCATGCCCAGAGACGGAGAAGTTTCTAGAGTGGTGGGATGCATGGTTACACACACACTGCTGGGCAGATCCAATAACTGGTGTATTTACCGACCAGCGCTGGATGGACTATGTACCTTGTTTATGGCCTGGGATTTCTGTGTGTCGTCATATGGGCTACGATGTGGCATACTGGAATCTGCATGAACGTAAGTTATTTCATGATGGCGGGCTATGGTATATCAATAAAGAACCGCTACGGTTTTTTCATTTCAGTGGTTTTGACCCTTCCAATCAAGAGAAAGTATCAAAACATCAGGATCGTTTTCGTGCAAATGACATCAAAGGTCTTTCTGAACTATTGTCGTTCTATGCGAGACGTTTGGTAGCGAATGGTCACAATACATATCGAAACTTTCCGCTTCCACAGCCATTCTTTAGTAATGGTTTATCCTGCGACACAGTAGTTCGACATGCGTTTCGTATTGCCGAAGAACGAAATCTAGTTTTTGCCTTTGATAGCGATGATCACGACCATTTTTTTGACTGGCTAACCAGCATAGAGGTTGGCAGCCGTTGGCCCCGATATGTGCATGCTCTACTCTCTCTTCGGCCTGATATTCCTGCACAATATCCAAATATTGAGGGAGAACATGCCGATTCTATAGCACGTTGGATAGCAACCGATGGAATACGGCAAATGAAGCTTTCTGAAGGTTTGCTGCAACATATTGGTCTACTACCTAAAGAAGACACCTTACCAGGCCATATTGCAGTAAATTATATTGGCTATCTACGCAGCGAAATGGGTGTCGGAGAAGCGTCCAGAGGATACATAAAAGCTTTACGTGAGTGTAGTGTAGAAGTTAATCTTCTGGATGTTTCCCATTTGACTGTGTATGACAACGCAGATAACAGTCTAGGCCTCCATGGAAATCCTGAAAATAGGCCGCCAGCTAACCATCGTATCAACATATTTCATATCAATGCTGATGCGCTACCGGGTGTACTAGATTACCTCGGAAAAAGTATTCTCGTTGGTCGTTATAACATAGGTATATGGGCTTGGGAATCAGAGTACTTCCCAGAATACTGGCATGATCGTTTTACTTATCTAGATGAAATTTGGGTGGGGAGCAACTTTATGGCTAATGCTATTGCGCCATATGCCTCCTGCCCCGTCATAGTCATGCCTCATGTTATCGAGTCGCACACTGCTCTTCCTGATCGTACGCGCTACGGTATAGGCGAAGACTATACAGCTTTTCTATTCGCTTTCGACTATCTCAGTATTGGCTCCAGAAAAAACCCGCATGCAGTAATTACTGCCTTTCGTGATGCTTTCCTCTCCGAAAACAATGTATGCCTCGTTCTGAAAACCTTGTCCTCACACCACCATCCGAAAGCACACAAGGAGTTACTGGAGTTGTGTGGAGGAGACCCTCGCATTCTGCTAATAGACAGCACGCTATCCAGAAAAGATTTTCAAATTCTTCTTTCTAGTTGCGACGCTTTCGTTTCGCTACATCGGCTTGAGGGCTACGGTCTAGGTATCGCTGAAGCAATGGCCGAGCGAAAAACAGTCATCGCCACAGCATACGGTGGCAACACCGATTATATGCATCCTGGAAATAGTTTCTGTATCCCTTACGAGCGCGTTATATTACAGGAAGATCATGGTCCTTACGCAAAAGGAAGTCCATGGGCTGAACCTGATATAGCTGCCGCTGCTCAAGCAATGCGTGATACACACAGCAACCTCGCGCTCAGAATGCGGCTAGGAAATGCAGCCCAGCGCGACATCAAAATCTGGAGCGGAGCAGAGGTGGTGGGTAAGAAGATGAGGGATCGATTGATTCTGATCAATACGAAACTGTCGGCTGGTAACCATAAAAATGGTACCACAATATCAACAAGTTCTACACGTCGTCACTTTCATGTGGTTAGTGTGTTGCTGCGGGATATCTTGCGTCGTCCAAACCACTATCTCGGGAATGCACGTCGTGCCCACAACTACTACCGCCGTATGGGCACCAAAGCTGTTTACCGCCGTATCTTGGACGAGCTGCGCCGCCGATGAATAGATTAAACCTTATTATATGGAGGCACTGCGGAGCTGTACCGACTAGTCGGTCTTTGGGGCCGTCCTGGCTAACTTGGCGTATGCACCTATATTTATATTGGAAGGCTATCGCTGACGAAAAAGTGGGGTGAGTTCAATGCCTACTACAGATCAGCCTATTTTTATCCACTCTCTTTGGAGAGCGGGAAGTACATATGTATTTCAGGCATTCAGAAGATCGCCAGCAGGCTACTGGCCCTACCAGGAGCCTATACACGAAGCCGCTTTTTACGCTAAAGATAATCCAGATAGCTTGACCGACTTTACCAGCGAATCTTTACAACTCCGCCACCCACATCTGGACTTGCCCTACTTCTACGAACTTCAGCAGGTTCATGCAGCATGGCGTGGAGTCCTAGAAAAGCGGATTATTTATGATGATTACTTTGGAGCAACGTCTAATGAACCATTGAAAAACTATTTTCATGTATTGATTGCTTCCGCAAAATCTCGACCTGTTATACAGGAGTGCCGCACAACAAGCCGTATAGGCATTATTAGAAAAATGGTTGGCGGAACACATCTTTACCTATGGCGCAACCCTTGGGATCAGTGGTGGTCATTTAAGATCGGCGAATATTTTAACACTGCATGCCTGCTCATACTCAACGCCCAAAATGTTCCACCAGTTATTCTTCGATTAAGAGAAGAAGTTAGTTATGAACAATTTCATGATGACAACATCAATGAAGAGCTCGGGCACTTTCAGCAACGACCACTGTCCGCAGAGCATAGTTATCTGGTTTTTTACATATTATGGTGTCTTGGCCTGTTAGAAGGCCATCTACATGCAGACCTGATGATCAATATAGATTGTCTAAGTGAGTCTAGCGCCTATAATCAGGATATTGAAGCTTGCCTCAATTCGCTTGGAGTGCCAGAAGTTGATTTCAGTGATTGCCATATTCCTCAAGGGCATTATTTCAAGGAAGATTGTGCCTTTTTTAACCAAGTGGAGGACCGTGCGCATGAGTTGCTACTAATGAGTGGTTACACAGAGGACACGGTAGACTGGTTAATAAATATCCGTAGAAAATATGCACCGTTGCGGACTCCAGATATGGAGAACGACAGGCTTGCTCGAGATCTAAAAAGAGCGAGGAGAATAGCTTTACGCTATGAGACAACAGAGGCAGGGCGGTTACAAAACCTTCATCATTCCGTGGCCGATCGGGATAAACAGATTGTAAACCTTCATCAAGCCGTGGCCGATCGGGATAAATAGTGCCTGAAAGAAAAGACCTGATTTTGAGAAATTGACCATCATGATACCGATTGGGATGCATGGTTTCGCCAAAGCTTTACGTAACCCGTTGATTTTTGAAAGCACCATGCGACCAAAAATCATCACAACCTTTTGAAGGTTTGGCACAATTGTAGTCCAGTGTTGCGAAGAGCGTTAAAAGGCGACTGTATGCCGTTGTAATCAGCAAGATAGCTCCCCCGAGTTCGACAGTCAATCTCTCAACTAATTGATATTGCTAATAGCGATTTCAAAACGCTCCACTACAACAGCGTCAATTGCTGAGACGATGTTGGTTTTTTTACCCGGAGGGCATGCAGAACCTCGCTTTGATACTCGTGGATGGAAGAAACCCCGGCGTGCTCCATAAGGGAATGAAGATTTTTTGCACCACCAAACCCGCAGGTGCTAAAATGTGCATACTTTATGTTGTCGCATTTAGTTATTTCAGAAGCAATTGCCTTGAGATTCAAATTGCTTCACAATCCATTAATCATACCTTTCGTTCCATGCCCAGCAATATAGAGTAGAAACTCTTTATTTTTATTGTTGAACGCCTCCAACCAATGATAGAACGATTTCACATCATAAAACATGCGGTGATGCGATGTTAAACCTTGACTTTTGGCAAATTCGCTTACAAATGGATATACAGAGTATGCCTGCTCGGAGAAGTCTTCTTCCCAGGGTGACTCTAATACCAAAATAGATTTAAACAAGCTGATTACCCCACATTAAGTCAATGTTCACCATATCACCCGGAGGAAAATCTCCTAACCCGCCCAGATCATCATCCTCCTCTTCATTCAGCATATTCCCAAGAACCCCGGCACTTTTCAGTACGTCATAAACCATCATGAACGCCTCTGGCCGGGACAATCCCGCCGCTTTGTATTTCATGACAAGACTGCGGCAATCCTCTTCTGCATTACTGAGCGTGATTTCCAGGCTTCCAACATCCGGCTCTTCAATATCCGCACCCAAGTTGGAAGTACCCAGATCAAGGATTAGCTGCAGGATGGCTTCGGAAAACTCAGCCTCTTTGTCATCTGGAACCTCTGAACTCATGTTCTCATCATCCATAATGCTCGACACAACATCGGATAGCAGAAGCGGTGGGGCGACCTCCGCTATGTCCTTGGGCAACACCTCAGAAACCGTTAGGGCAAAGGCCGCCATTCGATTGTCATCTGCTGGGTCCAATTCCCAGCAGTAAACTCGCCCATGGGGTGCGGTGCTCACCATCAATAGAACCTGTACCGGTAGTATATCAGCGGCGGGTTCAGCGTGCTTAGTGAAGTGCCTGGGTAGTCGCTTTTGTGCCGGGATAAGATCGTGCAGACTGGCAATATCGCAGGGATGCGCCATTATCAGTTTTTCCATACTGACCGTAACGGGATAGAAATAAATACCGTCATCCGGACAGATGGTACCTGATTCATGTGCCAACTCAGTGAGCCTGAAAATCTGTTTCCTGCTCATTTTCACCGGGTCAGCCTGTTTCACCCACCCATCCCATGATAGTGCTTTGCATTGGATAACGGTCTTCATCACGAGTACATGCCTGGCGATAACAAAGACGCATGAAGGCCATTGCAGTATTGTTGTCCTTGATCTTCAGGGTCATGATCGCCGTACTGATCGTGTTCACGTCGTCTTTTGCAAGAAGCGCCCGTACTTCATGGACCAAGGCAAGCTCAGCTCCTACTTGGTATTCATGGAAGGATGCAAAGGCCAAGTGAACGACTCTTGCTATGGCTTCCTTGTCTTCTTTGTCTTCTTTCAGATTCCTCGGTTTTGCCATCATTGCCCCATGACCGCCGATCGCTCCCGTAAATCCTACTCACCCTACAAATCAGCTGCCCGAAGACCACTAATCATTCATAGATACCCCATCGTTCTGGCTCATTACACAGTCTCCGAAGAATAGGGCTGGAAGAATAGGTCACCACTCGCCGGGCTTTGATTTCAAATGGTGTGCCATCCTTGGAATTCCGGCCAGGGCGAACAACCTTTTCCCTAATGTGAAAATTCCCGAAACCTGACAACTTCAATTCCTCACCAGACGCCAGTGTTTCACGGATCGTGTTGAAGAATAGTTCCACGACCTGTCTACTTTCTTTCCCGGTAAGGCCCGTGGTGTCCGTAAGGTGGCTAATGACAACCTGCTTGGTTACAGTCATCTGATTTTCTTTCTGGTGATGCTATCCATTGCTTATTAAGGCTACACGGGAAACCACCGGTTGTCAGCAGGACATACGGGTACCTTCGTTTGATGCCAGACACCCATCATCCTACCACCCTTACCAATTGCTCTCCCCACGCCTCCATTGCTTCCCGTTTTTCCTTGTCATAGCTGTACCGGTTGTATATTTGGGTAATCCCGCCTTCCTTATGATTGAGTATGCGGGAAATAACCAGGGGTAAGGTACCCATGGATGCCATGTGGGATGCAGCGGTTCGCCGAAGGTCATGCGGGGTAAACCAGGGCAACGGCGTAAATGCCATCTGCCGGGATACGGCGGCAGATAACGTACTCTCATTCATACTGTTTCCCCGAATACCCGGATAACGTGTACTAGGGAATACATAGTCGCTGCATCGGATCTCTGACATTCGCTCCAGAATACTCAACGCTGCTATGGACAAGGGAACCCGGTGTGCTAGTCCATTTTTCGCCCTTTCGGCTGGCAAGTTCCACCAATCCCCATCCACTTCACTCCAGCACATGCTGGACACCTCTCCCGGACGCTGTGCCGTCACCAATATCATGCGCAACGCCATCGCTGTAGAAAGTGGCAATCGCTCACGGGCATCCGGGTCGGCGTATACCGTCCAGAAGGTTTTGATCTCCTGGTCGGAA
>JAPTWR010000082.1 GCA_028065135.1 Acidithiobacillus sp. | reverse complement strand
GCCGATAAAAGGATGAGAAATAGAAGTCGCGCTCATTGAGGGCCTGGTGCCAGCGCGCCCGCTCTTCCACGCCCGCCTGCATGATCCCAGCCATGGCCATGGACTGCTCGCTGTCGAGAATCAGGATACCGTCCTGCAAGTCTTCATCCAGATCAATAAAATGTGCCGCCAATCCCTGCGGCTCCTGGATATGCACCAGAAAAGACTTGCAGGACGAATCCTCCGGGTCCAGCGGTGTCATCACCAGGCGCCCCAGATAAGCCATCCGCGCCAGTTGATTGAAACGGGGGATCTCCAGCTTCTTCCCCATCTTGTACTTCTTCAGCTCGTTTTTCAGACTGCTCACATCGGTGATCGGTATGGACTTCATGGCAATCCCTAGCAATATGGTCGGCTATATATTCCCCCAAAACCTCATCTCCATGCAAGGCGCCCATAAAAAAGGGAGACGGTCGCCCGTCTCCCTCATAACCCGAGGAGGGATGTATCAGATATATCAGAAGTCGTAACCGAGCTGAAGGCCGTAGGAGTTCTCAGACATGGTTGTGCTTGGAGAAACGTTGGGATTTCCTGGCGCAAGGAAAGCCGTACCCGGCTGCCCCGTATTGGTAACAGCAAACGAGTGCATATATGCTTCTGTGAGCTTCCACCCCATCCCAAGTTTCTGGGTAGAGCCCACGGTGACGGCATTGGTCATGATTGCCGGCAGAATCAGATTATTGCTGATGTTTTCATTGCCTATCGGGTTCGTTCCATGGGTGTAACCGGCACGCACCTGCAACCAGTTGTTGACCGTATATTGTGTGCCGATATTGGCTACCCACTGATTCTTCCAGTGCATGGGCAATGCGTAGTCTGACATCCCTTGCCATGGCCCATAGATATTAAATGTGTTCATGGTGTCACGCCAGTTGATCCACTGCCCCTCGACGCTGATGAGCCACTGCGGAATGGGTCGTATGGCAAGGCCCAGAGCAACTTGTTGTGGGTAATTCAAGTGGGCACTGTACTGGCCTGGTCCACCGACAGCCCCAGGTCCCAGGTTCTGGATCCCCGCCTGCCAGGTAACCGGTGTAAAGATCATCGGCGACTTGTACGTTGCGCCCAGCGTTACCATATCATTCACCTTGTACAGGACACCTAGGGTGGCGCCCACACCGTACGACCAGTTTGGCGTAGACAGATTCAACCCTCCCTGCACCGGCAGCGTCGAATAAGGAGCAGGCATGCCAGTGGGGATGTACTGTGTCATGGTTTGCTGAAAAGAAACCTGCTCTGCCGCCACGTTGAGCGTGACGCCGACGGCCAAGCGATGATTCACCTTCCACGCCAGGGAAGGCGCCATTTGCATAAAGCTGATACTGCTGAAGCCTTGGGCATATCCACTGGCGCCAAGATTTTGCAAATAGTTCACCCCCATGCCAGACGTGCCGTAGATGCCACCACCAAACACCCAATTCTTGGCAAAGGCCGGCGCAACCCAACCGATGGCAGGAATCCCATATACATTGCTATGGCTACCAATCTCACCCGCGCCCAGATTGGCCTTTCTTATTGGATTAAAAATTTCGGCAGAAAATGCCGCCTGCGGCGTCAGGAAAGCCATCCCTGCGGGATTGCTGATAGCCGCAGACAAGGGATCATCCGGAGCTGCCACCACGGCGCCCGCCATACCCATCGCATACTGCCCGATACCGATCAACTGATAACCATCTGTAGCGAGCGCACTGGCCGACATGCCCATCGCCAACGTCGCGCCGACCGCAATCCCTAAGATCCGTGATTTTTTCATATAATTTCTCCGCCCCTGTTTGTATCGCTGATGACACGTTGATTGTGTCGGAACGGAAACAGTGTTGCAAGATATTGTATCCGTAAATTTTTTAATCGGTTTATCAAGCCGTAAAATATTGGTTTATTAGCAACAATAAATATTATTGGAATTTACTGTCGCGTGACTGATAAAAAAAGGGGCCGGGGCCCCTTTTCCGCACCTCGCCCGTTTTATCCGGGAAACCGCAAGTCCTGCAACCGCATCTGGCGACGCACGATTTCCACATCTTCCCTGTTCAACGCAAAGGGGAAGGAGCGGATGTCCGAAGGCGAGGAATCCCCATAAGGCCGATTACAGGCGCTGACTTCTTCATCATCCTTCCCTGGGCAGCCGGAGGTCTGGAAGGGCTTACCCGAGTCGATGATATCTTCCAACTCCGCCTGGGGATAACCGAAACTCAGTACGCGACCATACTGATCAAACTCCATATCCTCATAGCGGCCACCCGCATAATCGATGAGGAAGCGGCCCAACTGCACCCGGCGCCAATGGTCCTGGGGCACGGCGTCCCAATCCTCCATCATGGAGCCTTTCTCGGGGAAGAAGGCAAACATGTGGTTATGGCCACCCATGTCTTTCATCTTCTGACAAACGGCGAGGATTTCCTGCTCGGTCTCGCCCATGCCGCAGATCAGATGCGCACCGAATTTTTCGGGGCCATAAATCTCTGCCGCCCATTCGATGGTCTGCCAGTACTTGTCCCAGGAATGGGGGCTCTGCACCGTCTTGCCACGGGTACGCTCGAAGATTTCCGGCGTCACGGCATCCAGGGCGACGGTAAAGATATCCGCGCCCATCGCCTTGAGGTCGATGAGATCCTGCTTGTCCATGGTGGTCGGGTTGGAGAGAATGGAAGCGGGGATATGGGGCGCCACCTCCATCCAGCGCTTCAGCATGACTTGGGTATCATGGTCTGAATCGGGGTGGGTGATCATACTGATGCACATACGCTGGAACTGACCCTTGTCGCTGTTCTTGGCGATACGTTCGAGCATTTCATCCACGCGCACCGTCGGCCAGTCCACCCGGATGAAGTTGCGGTCGGCGTAATCGCGGCTCTCTTCCCGATGCCGGGCCAGACCGCAGTAGGTGCAGTTGGCACGACAGCCTTCCGGGTAGGTCATCAGCAGATTCAGACAATTCGTACAGGAGGTGCGGTGCATCACCCCAGGCACCAGACCCAGCGTAATCGCCGCCGCGGTGCTGAGCTGCACATATTCAGGTGACCGCATCGTTGGCGTTTTGACGAAATAATCCGGGCGATAAAAGTTCAAGGGCTGAGAATTTTCTTGGGCTACCGCACTCATGGAAGTTCCTCCTGTCATTCCGCCTCAGGCGGTGTAGTATTCATCAAAGGCGATCCAGCCGGATCGCATCACCCTGTCTTCCTGGGCCGCAGGCTGTCGCCACACGGCTTCCAAAGATTTTCTTCGCTGCACGGCCCGCGCCAAGGCCGGACCAAACTGATCCTGCATATCTTCTGCGTAGCTCTCCAACGCGTCCCCGTCGCCCGCCAGATAACCAGCAGCGGCCAATCCTGCGCCTTCACCACTGATCACCGCAGCGGGGATACCCGCCCCCGTGATGGGATGGGTAAGCCCCGCAGCGTCTCCGATAAGCACCACGTTGCCATGCACCATCGGTCGAATGCCACCCACGGGAATCGCGCCACCGGTACGCCCGAGGACGGCTTCGCCGATGATGCCACGCGCCACCATCTGCCGATGTAACTGCTCCAGCGGCAATTTAAGGTTGTTCTCAAAATGCCGATCCGCACCCAAGCCGAGATTGGCCACCGGCCCACGGGGAAACAACCAGCCATAGCCTCCCGGAAAAGCATCCGAAAGAAAAATATCCGTATCCGCATAGGGACGCAGCAATGGCACCGTATATTGACGGGTATAAACGACCTCTTGATGCGGCAACCCCACGGCCTCCGCCACCAGACTGTGTGGCCCGTCGGCGCCGATCAGCAGGCGGGGGCGCACGGTGAATGCTTCTCCGGTGCCGCGCCGCAGGCGGGCCACTTCGCCATCCCAGGCGAGGAATTGGCAACGCGTTTCAAGCTGAGCACCGGCTGCCTGCGCCAGCTTTGCCAGTCCCTGGTCGAAACGTGCCCGGTCAATCATGATGCCAGGGAAAACGCTGTGATGCTGCAACCCGGAGGGCAGCACCGTCAACATCCCTGCCACGTCCTGCACCCGCGAATCCGTTTCATGCACCGTACGCAAGAGCGGCATGGGGACAAACTCGGCGCATTGCACCGGGACCCCGACCTCGGCGCGGCGATCCACACAGATCACCGCAAGGCCTTTGCCCGCAGCGGCACGCGCTGCCGCCGCGCCGGCCGGACCGGCGCCAATCACCAGTACATCCATGGCTAAAGGGTTCACGCGTCTTTTGCCGCCATCCGCAATACCGTCGCGAAATGCTCCGGCTGTAAGCCGAAGCCATCGACAGCCTGCTTCTCGAACAATCCCTCGATAACACCGTCCACGTCGTTCAGATGGACATTACGCAGCGCCGCCTCCAGATCGACGATAGCGCGCCGGGGCTGGACAAAAAAATCACCGCTGAAGTAAACCTGCCGCACTCGGTTTCCAAAACTATCCCAGAGCATTTCCGCCTGCAGTGTGCCACCGGGGGCGCGCAAGGTCGCTTTACGCAACGCCATATCGTCGCGCGCGCGGCGGTTAATGCCAAGCCAGTCCGCGTCACGCACCTCCGCCAACGCCTCCGGCAACAGCGCGGCCACGGCATCCGGCAGGTCGCCCCGGACGAAAGACAGCCCCAAATGCGCGCGGAAACCATCCAGCAAGGCCTTCTGCACCGCCGTCAACTCCGGCGCTTTACCCAACAAGGCCTTCAAGCTGGTCACCCGTTCCGCCACCGAAGAGATGGCATGGGCATTCAGTTTCTCCAGCGGCACCCGCAGTATGCGCAACATCCGCGGGATGTCCAGATCGACCAGCACCGTCCCCTGAAAGAGCAGCACATTGCCATCCATAATCCCGCCGGTACCCGAAATTTTCCGCCCTTCCACCTCGATGTCGTTGCGCGGGCGAAACCGTGCGCTCACCCCCAGAAGCGATAAGCCAGCCGCCGCCGCTTCACAGATTCTCTGCGACAACGAGGCCATATCGCCCTGGGGTAGCGCGTCCCGCCGACAAACCAGTTCCCAGCCTATCTGGGTGGGATCAAAAATCAGTGCGCCGCCGCCGGTAAGACGACGCTGCACGGCGATCCCCTGCTCACGACAGAACTCCAGGTTGAGTTCCTGCTCCGGTGATTGGTGATAACCGACCAGCGCAGATTCCTCAAAACGCAGGAAACGGAAAATGCTGGGAATCTGTCCTTCGGACATTGCCAGGAGCAACGTCTTGTCCAAGGCCATATTTTCGTCGGCCGGGCGCAAGCCGGTATCGACCACGAGCCAGTCCTTGGCGTTATACGTTGTCATAACGTATGCAACCGGACGAACGTGAGGCCCAGAAGAAACAATGCAGTCTCAGGCCGTAAACACAATCGGGATATCCCGCAGTTGTGGGCGACGTTTCGGCGCGGCGGGGACATAATCCAGAGGCATAGTGGTCGTCTCGTCACCCAGTGCCAGGACTTCTTCACCGACAATCATGGAGCAGCAGGAAGGTGTCACAAAGACATCCCGTTCCAGGTGCTTGGCGAGGGCCAGCATGCCATCAGAGGGGAAGGCCACCCCGTTCAGTCCCGCCATGACCGCATAGGTGTCGGTGATGGAACGATGCACGCCGGAAGGCCGTGCGCAGCCCAGCAATACCGGTGTTTCCGGCAGCGCAGCCCGCGCATCCATAAAGAATTTACCAATTTCACCCGCCGCTGGCGTCACGAAAGGCCGACTCGAAGCGGCGTATTGCGGCATGATCACCACCAGCACCAGGGCACTGGGCAGATGCCGCTGGATAATTTCGAGAGCGTTCCATTCACCAAGCAACTCCCCGTAATGCAATCCGATGACGATATGCGGCACCACTTTCATCCTGGTGGCCACCAATGCCTCCAGCGCCGCCTCAAAATCATCCACCGAACGGCGCAAATGGTAGACCTGGTTGATGGTGTCCTGGGCACCGATCACATCCATCATGGCCACATCGACACCCGCATCCTCCATCCCACGCGCGAACTCCGGGGTGGCGATACCCGTATGCATGGCGATCTGTAAATTCGGATAGCGATCCTTGATCTTGCGTACCGTCGGAAAATAGGGTTCATAGTGGACCACGTTCTGATGGTCCGAACCTCCTGAAAGCAGCAGCCCACGGCCCCCATCCAGGACGATCCGGTCCACCAGACGATCCAGTTCTTCCGGCGTGCGCACCGGAATCATCGGCTCCAGAATCTTCGCCTTACAGTGGTCACACTGCAACTTGCAATCACCACCGGTGATGGAAATGGCCGGGAAAGCATTCTTCCCGCAGGCGGAAACTTCGGACGTTTCATGGTGCTTGAAAGAAGGCGTATAGAAATTGATACGACCCACCTGACTACCGGACAGACCGGACCACCGTTCGCGCATAGAGTCCACTAGATCCGCATTGAGGACCAGATCCTCCAAAGCCTCTACTTGCGCAACGGCGTTCAACCATGGGTTCATATGAATTTCCATCCTTTATGCAGAGAGAAGGCCGGACGGCCGCGAAATGCAGCCGTCTTCCTGAATCATGACGGATTGCACCAATCAGCAGCCGCCAAAACCATCCGCCGTCATCTTTTCTTCGAATGCCGCCAAAGCATCGGCGCCGGTCTTCAGTTCACTGGCGTCGCCTGCAAAATCGGCGGGCGTCAGCTTGGCAATCCAGCCGCTTCCATAGGGATCCTTGTTGATGAGGCCCGGCTCTTTGGCCACATCGTCGTTGCTCGACATCACCGTACCGCTGACGGGACTCTTCAGCGGGCCAACCCACTTGCCGGACTCCACCGTTGCTGCGGACTTGTCCTTCTTGATCTCCTTGCCAGCGCCCTTGGGTGTATAAGAAACGATCTGTCCAGCCAACGCACAGGCATAGGAGGTCATGCCGATGGTCACAGTGCCATCGTCTTCCTTGCGCAGCCACACGTTATTCTCGACGTTGTACAGCAGATCTTCGGGGATTTCACAGCCACGTACAGTTCCCATCATTTTCTCCTTTGGTTTGCATTTCCAGTAAACAGACCCCGCTGCCAAGCAGGATTTTAAAAAAACAGCAGTCGGTCAACCGACAGAATCAGATCGGCTAGATCACCGGCGGACGCCACCGCGTCCACTTCATCGATCAGGTTGTCGGCCTCGATCTCATAGCCGGGAAGCGCCGGTCGACAGACCTGGATTTCCACTCCGGCATTTTTTGCGTCACGAATGAAGTCGATAATCCGCTTGCCGCCAGCCATCGCCGAAAGATTTTCCGCGACGCCCGTCTGCATCAGCCGGACCGCTTCCATCGTGCAAAAAATCTTAACCTCCGCATCCATGGAAGACAACAGGGCACCCAGATAAAACGGCGTCGCACAGCGATGCGCAGTGCTCGGCCCGCTGGTCATGACGATGACTACCGACTTTTCGCCCTGATCTTCCAGATAATGGTCGTCGCTCATCGCATTCCTCGCTCACAATGAATGTCATCACGCAGACAGCGCTGCCGGTACAACTCAAAGGCGGCGTCCCCAGTAGACAGCTTTTTGAGCGCAGCGTCCACCGAAGCCACCGGGCGTACCCGGGCGATCCAGGCTTCGTAGGGTTCGATATTGAGCAGATTGGGATCTTCCAGGACATCTTCGTTGGCCGATTCGATCACGCAATCGAAGACATTCGGAACCGGACCTGCCCATTTTCCGCTCTCGATAGTGGCAACCGGCTTACCCAGCGGACGACGTGTCCCTGGTCGGCGTACCCGGACATGCAGAATTTTTCCGGCAATCGACTGAGATATGTCGGTCATACCCACCGTAAGCGTGCCATCGCCTTCGCGTCGCACCCAGATCTGGCATTCCCGATCGTAATATAATTCGGCGCGGAATTCGCAACCGTTACATTCCATGGCCTTCCCCTGGTGTCAGCGACAGGTAAAAAAAAGCGCCCCGCAAAGGGGCGCTTCCCCATACCATTTCAGATAATGCCCTTGGCGGCAAGAAGATCCATCGAGTCGCTGACATTGTCGGGAATGCCGACCTTGCGCGCAGACAGACCCATGGCCAAACCGAGCAACTGGGTGAAATAAATCACCTTGACGCTCGATTTGATGCCGAACTCCGTCTCCGCACGGATCTGATGCATTTCCAGACCGGAATGGCAGGTGGGACATTCGGTGGCGATCACCTCCGCACCGGCATCTTCCGCCGCCTGAAGGATATTCAGCACCAACTGGGTGGACGTATCCGAATCCGACAACGTATGCGCCCCGCCACAACATGCCGTCTTCAAAGGGAAATCCACGCTCACGGCACCGGCTGCTGCGAGCAGGTCATCCATGAAATGCGGCGCATAGCTCGATTCCGAACCGGGACCCTGATCCTTTTCCGGGAAAATCTGCCGGGGACGGGTGTACATGCAGCCGTAGTAGTTGGCGATCTTCAGGCCGTTGAGACTCTTTTTGACCTTGCTTTTGATGCCATCGACACCCACTTCCTCCATGAACCATTCCAGCGCGTGCAGGCTGCGCACGTCGCCTTCATAAACAGGGTCACCCGACTTGTTGGCGAGTTCCTGCACCGTCTTCATGGTTTCTTCTGACGTTGCACACTCATATTCGGTCTGCTTCAGATTACGATAGCAGCCGTTACAAGGCGCCATCACCGTGTCACAGCCCTGCAACTTACTGGCGATGGCCAGATTTCGCGCCGACATATAGGTCTGCAGCATGGGATGAATGTTCTTTACCTCCATCGCACCACAGCAGTTGTAGTCCTCGAGGTTTTCCATCTCCAGACCCAGTTCCTTCACCAGAACGCGGGTGGATTTGTCATAGGGTCCGCCGGAACCTTCCAGCGCACAGCCCGGATAATATGCAACCTTAGCCATGATGCGCGGCCTCCTTCTGTGCCTTCACGTATTCAGCGAGGACTTCACCGGTTTTACCCCAGGATTTGGTCTTGGGACGGAACACCACATTCATGCCCATTTTGGCCAACTGACCCAAGGGCATATGTTTGGTCAGGCGTTTGCCAAACTCCACGATCCAGGCCTGGACCAAGGGTTGCCCGGCACGTTTGAAGAACCCCACCATGACTTCGGTATCCTCGATACGCCCGAATTCGATGCACTGATGGGTGAACTCCTCGTCGAAATGCGTCGAAAGCGTTTTCGGGGTCAGGCCGTTATCTTCCAACCAATGCGCTGTCGCCTTCATCACCCCCTCAGGACGAACATCCTTGGGGCAGATATTGGTACACTTGTTACACGAAACACACTGCCAGATGATGTCTTTATCTTTCATCAACTCGGCCTTCAGGCCCAAGCGAATCAGATAAATCCAGTAACGCGGGTTAAAATCCACATTCTGTGCATACATGGTGCAGGAATTCGTGCAGGAGCCGCACTGCCAGCAACGATGCACGTTCTCGCCACCGCTGTAGCTCTGAATGATCTCTTCAAAATGCTCTTCATAGTCCGTCAGCGTGCGGGGGGTAATCATGGTGTTCCAGGAACCTGAAACGTCCACCCCGTCTATTACCAGGTGATCGTGCTGCAAAATCCGATCGGGATCGATCAGTGTTTTTTCATGAATAGCCATAGCCGCTCCTATACCCTAATTCATCAATGAATGGCGTCTCTCTTGATGCGAGATCCACCCATCCGCCGGTGTACTTCCACGCCCAGCAATTTACGAATTTGTTCCGTAAAGTCTGTTTGGCCGCCAAAATCCGAACGCAAAAAGCCTTCTGCCATAGCGCGCACATACTGTGAATACTGGTGGGCCAGGATGATATCGACCATATATGGCACATCACGATACACTCCCAGTTCCAGCAGCGCTTCCCGCATCCACTGGCGCAGACCCTCGAACATTTCGGGACTTTCTCCGAAAGGGAAAGCCGTCAGGTAATCGCCCCCGCGGATGAACTCCCGCACCGCGCCTGAAGTGGTGCCCTGATCCCAGACCCAGCGCGTCATCAACGGATAGCGTTCGGGATCACTGAAGTGCAGAATCTCAGCCCCCATGTCCCTGATAACGCGTTTCGCCTTTCCCGTAGCAGGCAAAGCCTCTTCAAAACGCGTCATACGCTGCATCAGATCACCATGGCCCTCCAGCAAATCGCGCATCATTTCACCTACCCGCGCCGCGCCCTGCTCCTCTATGACGGGCCAGATCTTGCGTCTCGCGGTAAACATCTGCTCCACGAGATGCGCCATCTGTGCTTCCGTCAAGGGTCGTTTGTCCTCCAGCAGAAGACGGCGAAAACTCGCCGTCTTCTCTGTCAGGCTACCGACCAGATCTGCAAGACCCTGCTGTCCCTCGAACGCCTCTTCAAGCTCATAAAAGGATCTGTTGAGCAGTCCCTTATCGAGATCGATCGGCAGCGAGGCGGGAACGATGTGTTCGCCGTTCCCGCTGTGGTGGATATCAGCTGGCAATTTTCTGCTGTCCATAGAGATCCGCCACAGCACGCGCACCAGCGGACTGGCCTTGCGCTACGGAAGAATCGATATCTTCCGGGCCGGTCGCCGCACCACACACGTAAATCCCCTTACGCGTCGTACCCTGGCTGTTGGTGTACTGTTCCGCGCGGTCGATAAATCCGTGTTTTTCCAGACCGATACCAAAAGTCCTGGCAATTTCCGGGTTCAATGCATTGGGATCCATACCGATGGCATGAACGACGATATCCATGGGAATCACGATTGGGCGCTTGACCAGGGTATCCTCACCCTTGACCAGCAAACGACCGTCAGGCGACTTGGTGACCTCGGCGATACGCGCCTTGACGAACTTGGTTTTGAACTCTTCCTGACTCTTCCAGTAGAATTTGTCTTCGTAAAGGCCAAAGGTACGAATGTCCATGTAATAAATGAACACATCGGTACTCGGAGAAATTTCCTTGATCTCCATGGCGAGGTTGGTGGAAACGGTGCAGCAGATCTTGGAGCACCATTCACGACCAATCTGACGGTCACGTGAACCGACGCAAAGCAGGATGGCCACGCGCTCCGGAACCCGGCCGTCCGAAGGACAACGAATCTGGCCCGCTGTCACCATCTGCTCCATCTGCGTGGTGGTCA
Source organism: Acidithiobacillus sp. (assembly GCA_028065135.1). The sequence continues at coordinate 422 of JAPTWR010000082.1, read as the reverse complement.
GGACGTCCTCGTAGGTACCGAAACCCCATTCCGGCTTGTTGATGGAGTCGAAATGGGTGAATCCCGTACCCAGTATGATGGCACCCGCTTCCACCTTGTCGCCGTTGCTCAGGGTGGCCGTAAAGTTACCGGCCTCACCCTCTACCTGGGTGACCTTGGCAGACTTGTGGATGCTGATATTGCCGTCGCCTTCCACACGGCTGACCATGCGGCCGATGGCATCTTTGGCCCATTCGCCAGAAGGTACCAGCTTGGCGTAGCCGGAGATGATGGGCGCCCCACCGAGAATATCTTCTTTCTCGACGATGACGGCCTTCTTCCCCATGGAGGCTATGGTGGCGGCTGCCGACAAGCCTGCTGGACCTGCACCTACGACTAACACTGTATCTTGTGCACTCACTGAACTTTCTCCTTAAGCGCCC
>JAPTWR010000087.1 GCA_028065135.1 Acidithiobacillus sp. | reverse complement strand
TAGAAGTAAAAGCAGAACCCCTCGATCCCATAGCGCCGCGCCTGTTCCGCTTGGCGCGGTAAAACCGTGGGGTCGGTCAGGTCATAGTATCCGTTGAGGGGCACATGGGGCTGGTAATGGCCGGGGAACAACGGTTCTGCCGGCTGGACATTGGACCATTCGGTGAACCCCTTCCCCCACCACTGGTTGTTCTCCGGGATCTCATGATACTGGGGCAGATGAAAGGCGATCATCCGCACAGGGGTCGGCAGAGGCAGTGCCTGGTCGCGGCAGCGCACCGGCGTGGGCGGTGTCTGCTCCATGATCGTGCTGATGGACAGCCGTGTGGAGGGCAGCAGCTGCGCCCTGATCTGCGCGCGGGTTTGCATGGATAGCGGCAGGCGTCGCCAGATCCAGCGTGCCGGTGCGCTGGGTATCCGGAGGCTCTGGCGCAGGACCATCGTCAAGGCCATCCGCCCCCGGCGTATGGGGAGAGTGATTCGCCAAGACTTGCTGTTGAGCATGAGTTCTAGTTCTTGCTGCAGTCGGTCCCGGTCTTCTTGCAGCGGTACCAGGGCCTGTCGCTGCTCCGATAGCAGGTCTTTCTGCTGCCGAGCTGCCTCCTGTAGATGCCTGGCCCGCTCTATCTGTTCGGCTTCCAGCGTTTTTTGCGCCGCCGCCATCTGGCCGATCGTCTTGCGATGACCGGTGAGGGAAAATTCCAGTTCCTCGATGAGCCTCTGGTGCAAACGCAGATCATCCAGATTACGGTCGAGCTCCGGAAAGATGTCCGGCGCGTCCGCATCTCGGCTGCGGGCTTCCAGATACCCGTAGAGCTGTTTCCACGGCGCGGGAAGGCTACCGTCTTCCTGCCACCACGGATGGTCGCTTCGGGCATGACGGAGTTTGCTGTCCAGGAACTCGCGGAGGTAATACTGACTGTCCGGACGCTCCGGGTCGAAAGGTTCCAGGCCCAAAGCACCGGAGATGCGGGAGAGCTGGTGGATGGGATCTTCCAGGAAGGCGGCGTAGTCGACCACCACATGGGTCGCATTGCGCGTATGCCGCAATGCTGCCTGATGGTAGAAGAACCACAGGAGCATGCTGCGTTCCTGCGAAAACCCATCGCGCACTAGGAGGGATTGCGCGACTTCAAAAGGATTGCGCATGGCGTGCAGGTAAACGACATCCAGACCAAGATCCGCGAACACGCGCTGCCAAAAAGGCAGGAGGATGGAGATGCGCGGCTCTTTGAGGGCGAGGGGTCGGCCTTGGCGTAGCTTATGCGCTAATAACGTACGAGCCTCATGTTGCCGGTTTCTTAAAATCGGTGCGTTGAAATAATCTGTAGGCAAATACACACAGTGGGACCAGTCCGATCCGCTTTCTTCCAACAGCTGCTGGTTAAAGGTGTTGATATCGACGTCTTCCCAAAAACCTTTATCGTTGATGCCCGGGATGCCCTCAATGAGCGAATCCCCCAGTGTGCAGCCCAACGTGGCGAGGCCACGCGTGATCGCGCTTGTCCCGCTGCGGTGCATGCCCACGACAACGACGAGGTCTGGAGTATGACTGGGTGTTTTCATAAGAAAGAGTTCCATAATGCGAAAAGAAGGGTAGTACCCATCCCCTTAAAAAGAGCGGGGATTTCTGAGCACGTCTCGCAAACTACAGGCAACCGCCACGAGGATCCTATTGGGTGATCCCTGCTGAACTTTAATGTCTGCGATTCGACAAAAGAAAAGGGGCCGAAGCCCCTTTTTCTTTTAACTAACTACGACCGCCGATGAACGATCAACCACCTACGAAGGTGATCAGGTTGATGTTGCGCGGCTTAAAGGGTGATACCACCGGCACGTAACTCTGGACACCCGTGGAGGTGTTGTTGGCCAGAACAGTGTTGTAGAAGACGGAGTTAAGGTTCAATCCGCCCGGCGCCCAGTAGTTGAACAGAGAGTTTCCATTCGTGTAGATGGGTGCATTCACCGTCAAGCTGCCACCGGCATTCAGCAAGATGCCGTTACCTGCGGGAACATTTGCACCGAAGGCGTTATCCAGCGCTCCGTTTACCGCCATATCCTTGCCGCTGACGGCAACAATCAAGCCCGGGAAGTCGAAGGCACTCTGACCACCGACTCCATTGCCAGTACCACCATTGAGCACCAAGTTTCCAGTAGCCGTCATAATCAAATGGCTACCGGCATTGTTAGCGGGAATATTGTAATTATATAAACGACTGCTGTTACTCACGCCGCCGGCAGCGAAGTTGCTTGTGCCACTCGTGAACGTGCCGTCACCAACGACCTTGATGTTCCAGTACTGCACGGCATTTCCGTTGGCATCAACTGAAACCTGCGTTCCGGAGGAAGGCGCATTGACGATCAGGCCGTTCTTCAGGTAGCCGTTGGAAGCCGCGCCGCCACCATTGGGATTATTCACGTTGCCAGCAGCGGTGAGGGACAATGTACCCATGTTGCTGAACGCGCCAGCTCCCTGGATGTTATTAGCGCCGCCTACCGTAATAGTATTGCCTGCCGCAAGAGTACCGTTCAGTGAGACATTGTAATGGCCAGTACCGTTGGCGGCCACAGTGCTCGTTCCATCAGTGGATTTCGGGCCGGTAGCCATAATGGTTGCGCTCGAGCCGATGGTCAGTGTGCCAATGCTGATGCCACTATTGCCGCCAACATTCAGAGTAACAGATCCAGTGTCGACCGCCGTTCCTGCAGTAATATTGCTTCCCAGATTCACGTTGAAGCCGGTGACCGTCACATTAGCACCGGTACCACTGACATTAATGGCGCTGGTGTTGATGCTGGCGAGGTTGCCGGCTGCCGTACCCGCATTAAAGCGAAAGCTATTCAAGGTGGGTGCGCTGAAAGTGCCCGCCAAGGTAGCGCTTTGTGTGGCGTTCACGGTAAAGCCACTAGTTCCCGTCTTAGTAGTGACGAGATTGATCGTGCCGGAATTATTAAAATTGGCCTCAGTGAAGCTGTTGGTAAGGGTCGCTGCTCCGGTACCACCCAGGTTTAACGTGCCGGTGTTGGTGAAGTCACCAGCGATATCGAGGGAAAAACCGCTGGGAGCACTGATAGTGCCACTATTAACCACATTCCCCATTGGGGCGTAGGAGGTTGTGCTTGTGGCAATGGCGGATGTACTAGTACCAGCATTACCGCTCACACCGCTGGACTGGAGAATACCGCTATTGCTCAAAGTACCTGTGAACTGAATAGTTCCTGTCTGAGCAATATCACCTGTGTTTACGATATCACCATAGGCATAAACATTAGCAATAGTACCCGCCTGGATAGGATTAGTCGCAGTACCAATAGCGAGATTGACATTAGTAGCCGCATTGGTCATTACCACATTGCTGGTGCCAATTTTATCCTGATATCCGGGTGTAAATAGACCAGTTGAACTCACAATTCCACCAACGCCACCGTCAACAGTGAGTGTAGAACTAATATTTCCGGGGTTACTCGCGCTGACCTTAACCATGCCAGACCCAGCGATTATTGTAGTTCCTGTTACACTCGCGCCATCATTGATGGTAATGGTGCCTGTAGTGCCTGAGAAACCCACCGGAATATTTCCAGCTGCATCAAACTGAGTCGTATTGCTACCTAACAGACCGAGGACCGGAGCGCTAAGTACGGCGCCGTTATTTACCACGATACCGTTAGCATTGGCCACGAAAACATTGACGCCAGCTACACCTGTAAGACTTCCTGAGATTATAGATGGAAGACCACTTCCATCAACGTTGAGCACAGTCCCTGATCCGTTGAAGGTCAACGCATCAGAGTTGGTACCCTGGGCGCCGATATTGAATCCACCGTACGTTGCGCTGGGGTTAATCGAAACCGCTGCTCCGTTAATGGTAGCCGAACTGGACCCTTCCCAAGCGATAACGGTTGGGCCGCTGATCGTAATTGTCTGAGCGTTCGTTGCGCCACCAAAGTAGGTAGGGATAACCGAAGTATAAGTCGGAGTACCAGTCACCTGAATACCATTCGCCGGCAAGTTGCCCTGCGTCACGGCGAACGCACTGGAAATCATAAAAGGAACCACCATCGCCAGCCCGACAGCGGCGGCGATGGGTTTTACGCGAAATTGTTGTTTCTTAGTGTCCATGCTTCAATACTCCTTAGTATCTCAAATAGATAGGCGGATTACCTGCATACCAAAATCAAGCCCTCACAGGAAGACCTGTGTTGCATAATAGCAGCAAAAGAAGGGATTGGAAAGTGTGCAAGACACTCTAAATCTTGAGCTACCATCAATTGTGGCACGTAAGTATTTGCTGAAATACCAAAGCGGCGCCCAGTCGATCGACCTGTCGAGATTCATTGGCCGACAATCCTTCCGGAACCTCACGTCGGCGAAGCGGTCCCGCAGTCGTCGTAACCGTGCGGAAGAAGGGCGACAGGGGTACGGTGAACGTCACAATCTACGAAGAAACGGTGAGCCTGGCGCGCATCGCCACGGCCCAGGAGGCGATCAAATAGGGTGCGCATAGTCCACAGATTGGGCAAAAGGTCTATAAAAACAACGGCCCTCCAAAAAATTGAAGGGCCGCCAGGCAATCGCTTTCGCCATCTCCGCCTAGAGATACTGATTCGAGAAGCTCTTTTTAGTATACCCCATATTTCCATTATCAGCAAACCCTTTTGTGTCCTTACGTTTAGTATCCCGTCTCGAGAGGTCTTCATTGACATGCACGACATGAAAAACCCAAGGCGAACTTCAACATTGGGGATGGAGTGAAGAGGGGTAGGATAGGGGGTTATTGTTATTGCTCTTGGGATTTTAGCCATTTTTCCGGGCTGTCAAAAAAACGGGTGACCATGGATAGCGCCTTTTGGCGATAGTGATCAAACCCGGGCATAGGACGCACCATATAGGCCTCTCGTTCCCATACTGGGGCACTCTTGGCGTAGAAGGCCAGGCGGCCCTGAATGTCAGGGCGCCTGGCCGTCAAAATATCCAGATATTCTTTGACCACTGTGGGGCTCTTCGTGAGGAAAACCGCCATGTCGAACACATCCCGTGCAGTGAAACCATCCGCCCGGTAAAAGCATTTCTTCGCCATGATTTCGATGGGCATATCCAGCATTGTTTTCCGACCGTGAATAGTCGCTTTCTGGACAGATCCTGCCACCAACCGCGGTGCCGCCACAAAGTCCACCTCACCTTCCGGGAAAATCAGCTTCACATGCTGGGAATCCTCCCGGTAGTGTGTCGTCATGTCCTCGATGCGGTCATTAACCCTGGGGGATAATGCGGTCAGGTATTGCGCATCTGTGATGAAGATATCCACATCTTTGCTCAAACGGTGGCGATACTCGAACATCAGCACAGTGCCGCCGCCCATAGTCCAGTCCATCGGCGGAAGATGTGCCGGAAGTGCATCTATGGCGGCCATCGCCTTATCAAAAAGGGATTCCCAGGGTTGTGGCATAGTTAAGCGGCCCATGCATCAAGAGGAAAATGGTAACCATGGGCAAATCCGGGGCGCACAAAGCGATCCAGTGCAGACAGAGCCACCACTACCGGGAGGTTCCGGCCCCTGAGAAATCCCAGTTGCGCGCCCAGATCACACTCATAAAAAAAGGTCTGCAAGGCCATGGTATCCACCTGATCTATGGATTGGGCACGCAAAGACGCCTCAAGGGCATCCCCAGTGATGGGAATACGCCTTGGGGCGTTGATGGTGGATAAAACCATCCAATCGTTTTTTGCAACCATGGCGTTATTCTAGCCCAATTTCAGGCCTAGGGCATTACCCCGTTGTTCGTTGGACTTAGCGTACCTGCCATTAAGATACCACAAAAAATTCTGTTGCCTGACCACCCTCAAACCGTTGCCACATAGAGACATAAGCGCTTTCCAGCGCCGCCACCAAGGCAGGGGTATCAAAGATCGGCAGAGTTTCTGGTGCGCTGCGCAGGTGGGCGCGCAGGACATCCAACGTGGCTGTATGCTGTGCCAGATGCACGGCACGAGGCACATACTGATCCCAGTCCGTCAGAATGCCGTCCTCCTGCCGGGCCGCGCGCAGCAAGCTCGCCGCCACTCGCGCGGCGAAGGTCTGGCCCGGCACCGTGAGCAAAGGTACCCCCGCCCAGAGAGCATCGCTGGCGGTGGTGTGGGCGTTGTAACGGTCCGTATCCAGAAAGAGGTTCGCAGCCTGCAGGCGTTGCAGGTGTTGCTCCCGGGGCAGGAAAGGCGCAAAGATGAGCCGGGCGGGGTCCATACCGTGCTTTGCGGCGGCCTGGCGCAGGTTGTGATCTACCAGATCGCTGGTGCGATAGAGCCAGAGCACGCTGCCGGGGACTTGCTCCAGGATTTCCATCCACAATCCAAAAACACGCGGATCGATCTTGTAAGAGTTGTTGAAGCAGCAGTAGACAAAGCCCTGCTCGGGCAGACCCAGTTCGGCGCGGCTGGGGCAAGGCCCCAGAGGCACGGTGCGGTGACTGTTGATCTGATAGCTCCAGGGGAGCTGGACGATCTTTTCGGCAAAATGGGCGGCGTGCTCATGGGGCGTAACCCAATGATCGCCCAGAATATAATCGATATAGTCGGCGCCGCTGGTGCCGGGGAACCCCAGGTAGTTGACCTGGATGGGTGCCGCACGGCGGGCAAGGACGCCGAGGCGGTTGTCGCCGGTGTGGGCCATGAGGTCCACCAGAATCTGCACGCCGTCTTCGGCGATGCGCCGCGCCATGGCTTCGTCGGACCAACCCTTCATTTCCGTGAAGTGTTCGCTCTCGGCCATGATTTTTTTACGGTAGGCGCTGCTGTCGTCCGGCCCCCAACTGTAGGTGAATATCTCGAAGCGTTCGCGATCATGCAGGCCATAGAGCAATAAGGTGTTGTGGGCATTGGGATGGTCGCGCACATCGGCGATCATGTAACCCACGCGGATGCGACCACCCTCCCGGGCTTTTTCCGTCCAGCGTGGGTGCTGGTCCACGGGCTTGGCGCCGTTGGCGTTGGCCTGGGCGATATAGAGCTGCTGGGCGGGGCTGAAGGGGGTGTAGAGGGCGGTGAAGATGCGCATGCGCGGCGTCTGGCCGGCCGCCATGACCTGTTCCACGTAATCCACGAGGCGCTTTTCATAGGTGCCGATGTCGTCGCGCCAGTCGCAGGCGCGGCGACGGGTTTCCACCAGGCCATCTAACGCTTCGAGGCGGTTGGGGTCAATCGTCAGGGCCTTCTCGTAAGCGGCGATGGCCTGGGGCAGACGCCCCTGGACGAAGTGGATGGCCGCCTGCCCGATCCAGCCGTCCACGTGCTCGGGCCAGCGCTTGGCGATCTCCGTAAATACCCGCAGCGCATCATCCAGATGATTGGAAAGCTGCAGGGCCACACCCAGGTGATAATGTGCCACAGGGCTGTCGGGCGCCTGCGCTGCCGCCAACTGATAATGGGCAATGGCCGCCGCCCAGCCGTCGCGCTGGCGAATGGCTTGGGCAAGGCCGAAGCGCGCCTCGGGATATACCGGCTTGAGGATAAGGGTTTGTTCATAGAGGCCGATGGCCTCGTCGAAGTGCTGCGCCGCCAGTTCCGCCTCGGCCAGATTAAAATAGGCTTCAGGGTTCTGCGGGGAGAGGTCGAGGGCGCGGCGCAGGGCTACCAGCGCCTCGTCGCGGCGACCCCGAAGCAAGAGCAGACGCCCCCAACTATTAGCGTAGGCAGAGGAGTCGGGCATCCGCTGGGTGGCTTGGGCCAGCATGGGCTCGGCCTCATCCAGACGGCCTTGCTGGCAGCGAATAATGCCCAGCAGGTGCAGCGCATCGGTTTGATTGGGATCAACGCGAAGAATCTGCTGATAGAGATCCTCCGCCGCCGTGATGGCGCCCTGACGGTGCTGGGCTACGGCAATCTGCAGCGCCTCGGCGAGGCTTACCTGACGCTGCTGAGGTGGATTGGGGTTTTCAATGATGGAGGGCATTCAAATTGTCCTTAGGTTGCGGCACTCCGTGCTGGTCCCCTGCAGGCGCCGCGAGATGGATGGCTTCCGCATGAACATGCAGGATGCGCTGGGGGATTTTCTGGGTATAGTTGCCACCGGAGGGATTAAAGGTGACGGGACCGCTGGCCAGCGTCTGCTCCTGCTCGCTAACGAGAAGCAGGGCATTGGCACCGAGGCTGGCGGCCTTTTTGGTCAATGCCGCGAGAATCTGGGCACGGTCTTCATTGGGTGCTCCCTCGACGTTCAGACGGGCAATGATCGTGTATGAGGTGGCGGGCGCCGCGGTGAGCGTCTCTACCAGAGAGCTGGGTGCGAATACCTGATGACTCACCGGCTGTACCTGAATCTGCGGTCCGGCAGCGCACGCCCCCAAGCCAAACCCTAGAAGCGCCAAAGCCACCCTAAAGGCTAACCGCAGTGCGGTTTTTTCAGTGCGCAGCATCGCTTTTCTCCCCGACCACATGGATATGTGCCGATTTTTTCAGGTGTTGTACATAATGTTCCAGATCCTGATTGCGCAGCGGGGCCTCTAACTGACCTTGAACCTGCGTCAAACTGGGCTTGGGCGGAGTCCGCTCACCCAGCTTCTGCACAATCGCCCACCCCTGAGACAGGGCAACAGGACCAAAAACCTCGCCCATTTTGCCTTCTTTCATGATCTTGAGAAAAGATGCCGGGAGGGCGCTGTCGGCAATCCATCCGCTCTCCCCGCCAACGGCAGCATTGCCCGCCAGGGAATGCTGCGCCGCCAGTTGGGAAAAGTTGCCCCCATGCTGCAACTCCGTCAGGAGGTGCTCGGCATCCGCCCGATCGCTGACCAGTATCTCCCGCAGGCGATATTCCTTATTGGGGAGGGTGGTTAACGCTTTTTGGTAAGCGGCTTCCAACTGGCTGTGGGTAATGGGATGCCGGGCCCAATAATGCTGGGCCGCCACACTGGAAAGGATGGTCAGACGCTGTGTGGCCAGGGCTGCCCGTACCGCCGGGATTTTATCCCAGCCCTTTTTTTCTGCCTGCTGCGCCAGCAGCATGCGGGAGACAAGCACCTGGACGGTCTGCTTTTTGGCCTCTGGGTTATTGGCTGCGGCGGAGTTGGCTGCCTGGACCATGCCCTCTGTGACGGGCTGGCCGTTGACGTTGGCGAGAGGTGCGGCCAGCGCCATACCGGGCACCAGAATGAGGAGTGGTAAAAAACGACGCATGGAGGCTCCTAAAAATTTTGGCTGAGAACGAAGTAGGCATCCACACGACTCGCCTTGCGGACACTCGCGGAGACCTGATTCCAACCCACCGGCAGGGCGGACATCACGCTGATACTGGTACCCCATGGGCTCTGCATGTTGACGCCCAGGCCGACATCGGAAAGGCTTTGCCACGGCGCCTGGTTGCGCGCAAGGTAAGTGTAGTTGGTGCCACCCGTTTCGGCGAAGAGGTTGGCACTGGTGCTGAAGCCATGAAAGGCCCAACTGGGGCTCTGCAATTGGAAACGTGCGCTATAGCCGCTATCCCCCACCAAGACCCCCGGATAATACGCCGAAAGGCTGCCAAAACCGCCCAGCACCCATTGGTTCTGTTGCGGCAGCGTGTTGAAGGCACCCTGACCGGAGGCGCTGAAGCTGGCCGACATGCCTAGCGGCAAAGCCTGACTGGCCGAGATACTGGTCACAAAATAATGGAACTGCGCCGCCGGATAGCCCGGTGTGCGATTGTATAGTGTGCCATGACTCCCGTTTACGCCCTGGTTGTAGGTCAGGGAGGTGTTGAGGCTTCCGGGCTTATGGAGCAGATTGTAGGACAGGCTCCACTGGGTGCCCACATCGAAATAGTTGTAGTGCTGCACCGTCAGGGGATAGCCGCCCGGTATCACCGACTGATACACCTTCACGTCATTGGAGACATGATTATAGCCTTCATTGACCGTCCAGCGACTGCGGTCATTGGCATAAACGAGCTGGCTGCCGCCAAGACCCCAGGTGAAGATATTGCCCGTGGGGTTGATGGGATAGGCCACATTACCGAGACGGTAGTGGACCCACTGGGCACTGAAACTATAGATCCCCCAGGGGGTAATACTGCTGGCATTGATGCCCCCCTGGCTATACTGGCTCCCCCTGCTGGCGGCAGTCAGACTGGGCAGCCCCTGCGTGCCATTGACGCTGATGTTGAGACCCAGACCAGGGTTATAGCTGACACTGCCGCCGGTGAGATAACGACCTGAGTACCGGCTGCCGTAATTCCCAAAGAAAACGTTACCGGTAAACGGCTGATAGCCGGGAATAGGTGTCTCGGACACATTCATGCGGCTCCCTCCGGGATTGCTGGAGGGTCCAAAGCCGATCTGCAGGCGTTGGCCGTTGCGCTGAGCAAAGGCGTTGGCGAGCACGGACTGATACACGATGGTGTTCTCCCGCAAATCGGGGCGATACTTGATGCAGGGGAAAAACCCGGCGATATCGTCGACCATGTGTGCCTGCGTGAGTTGCCCCTGGATGATCTGGATCCGGATGACTTTGCCTTGCACATCGGCCTTGATGGCTACCAAAAAATAGCCCTCATGGTGATAGGCATCATTGAGGGCGGTTACTGCTCCCTTGGCTGTCAAAGCACCCGCGATGAGATCCCGGATACGAGCGTCGGGCAGGAGAGTGTTGCCGGTGAGCACGTAATGATATCCGTGACTATTGAGTTCCAGCGGCTTCTGGCCGTACTGAGAGGCCGACAGGTGACGAATGATCGGCGGCGTTTCCGGCGGAGTAAATGGCGTAATCACGGGCACGAGTAAGCTATCCTTGCTGGAGTTGGCGGTATTGTTGCGAGGCAAGCTCCTTATGTCAAACCTTGCATCATCTTCAGAAACCGTAGGCAACACCTAGTTACATGCCAAAAAGGTTGGTGAAAGACGGCGGCTCCGTATAGCCCAGAAATTGCGCCAAAGGGCTGTTCCGGAGGGGGGCATGCCCACCGTCGATGACGGCGAGCCCTTGGGCGTTGGCGCTGAGAACGATCTGCTGGGCGGGGGCACTGTCGCCGCCATGCTCTTTGGTTTCTAGGGCGATTTATAGTTTTTGCCAACCATTATATGGTTGCGGGCATGGCCGAGTTCGAAGCGTCCAGGCCTTTGTCCATCCGCCCCGCCTCCACCACTCGCCCGTGCTCCAGGCGCACATACTGGTCACAAAACTTGTTGATCTGCTCCGCGCTGTGGGAGACGAGGATGAGGGTCATGCCCTGGGCGCGGAGTTCGGCGATCCTGGCGTGGCATTTTTCCTGGAAGGGCTGGTCGCCCACGGCGAGGATCTCGTCGGCGAGGAGGATGTCGGGCTGCAGATGCACCGCCACAGAGAAGCCCAGGCGCATCTGCATGCCGGAGGAGTAATTCTTGAGTGGAGTGTCGATGAAGTGGGCCAGCTCCGAGAATTCGATGATGTCCTTGACGCGCTTTTGGGTATCGCGGTTGCGAAAGCCGTAGAGGCTGGCGTTGAGAAAGATGTTTTCATAGCCGCTGAGTTCAGGATGGAAGCCGACGCCAAGCTGAATGAGTGGGGCGACGCGGCCACGGGTGATGACCCGACCCTGGCTGGGCTCCAGGATGCCGGCGATGATCTGCAGCAGGGTGCTTTTGCCGGAACCATTGTGGCCG
>JAPTWR010000024.1 GCA_028065135.1 Acidithiobacillus sp. | reverse complement strand
CTACTATCCGGCGCGCCACCGATTTCATGAGCTCAGCGTGCGGGATCGTGTCGAAATAGCTCGACAAGTCCGCATCCACGACCTGTTTGTGACCCGTTTTCAGCAGACTATGCACTTCCCGCACTGTCGCCAACACATCCATGATCAGAAAAAGCTATAGATTTTAGATTTTCATAGACCATTCGTACTTCCTCTTTACCATAATTTCGTTCCAATCGTCTGATTGCAAAATGGCCGGAAGCCATATCTTGATAATGGTCTATAAATAGCGTGTTTATAGTTGCGCCACCAGCAGCACCAATAATTGGAATTAGCTGTGCCATAGCCATTTCAGAAACTTGCACGTTAAATCTAGCAGCTATCTTAGTTATAAGATTTATCAGAGCCGGAACATTGCTAGAGGCCATCTCTGCTGCTTTCTGTGAAGCCATCTCTGCTGCTTTCTTAGAAGCAAGATATGATGCCGCTTCAGTTATCAAGCCGGCTAGTGAAGCTCTTATTGCATAGTAAGATGAATCACCAAGATTTTCAGATTCTTTTCCACCGCCAAGGGAAAAAACCGATAAGCATTGAAGCATTACAGCTTCTTCTTTTATATTTTCCCCATTCTCTCTTGCTATGTCTGCAATAGATCTTAATATTATTGCCGTTGATATAGGCAACTCTACTGCTATAGCCCATACCCCGAACGCTCCACCAATCGCTCCGGTAGCTGCCGCGGCCATCATATGAAGTCCTTTTCTTGATTTTTTTTGTTCGGAGTCTAATGTTCTAACTGCAACATCAAGAGCTTTATTTAACGATGTAGTTGTAGCTTTTGCTATTTTTTCCTGTACATCTTCAGGCAAGCTGTTGATGCCTAATTCTATCGGCTTCCCAATCACATTGGTTAGTCTAACTATAAATGGTGAACCATCAAAAATAGTCCTAGCATTTATTATCTCATCAATTTCTTCTTTTTTTATTTTTGTTTCAATTGTGGCGGGCAGTATGTATTTTACATCCTTATTGGTTGTTCTTAAATGTTGTCCAGACGCCGTTGAAAAATTTTTTACAAGACTTATAGCCCCGTCTATTTTATCCTCATTATCAGAATAAACTGTAGAGGCTTTTTTTGCTGCACCTAGCGCTTTTCCCGCGAGATCTTTTAATGACACATCATACTCCTTTTGTTATGATTCGTGCTTTTAGTGGTTAGTATTTTCTTTACTGTGAGGGGCTTGCACGGTTTATTCCTTGTCGGTCCTTAAGCGCAGGAGCGCGATGATTTCGCTGCGCGAAGCCAGCACCCGAATCTCTGACTTTATACGCCATTTCCCCGTCATGGTCATCTCCTGAAAGAGGCTAAGATTTATGCATTCAGACCACCCTTTCTATTGCAGTGAAACCGGTCATGAAGCATCCTCATTATCTTTGGATACGAGCGCATACTTAATATCGTCAGACCTGCACTTCGGACATGAGGTGAAAACGTCAACACCTATCCTCATTGCATCGCTCCTGAGGTAGGTATTTTTCGACCAACCGCAGTTGCTACATATATTTTTAATAGGAGGCGGCTTTATTGGCATGAGAAGTCCATATGGCTCTGAATCCATGGCTTGTTTCCCCAGCTACTTTCTCGCCTTTCTTATTCTGTATTCCAGACGAATGATCAGCCGTTTAAAACGCTTTTTGATAATATCTATTAGCGACATGATGGTTTCCTTGTGTGTTTTATGCATAATTTCTGGTGAAGCGTTGCAATAACAGATTATTGTGACACATCAATCCCGATCATGTGCCATTTTCCTGAGAGTGTTGGCCTGATCCTTAAGAAGGTTAATCTCATGCTCAAGAATGCACAATCGTGACTCAATGACATGGCGCTCATTGCTTTTTGCCGAAATTATTTTCTTGGAAAAGTGCCATATCAGCAGCCCGATAATCAACAGGACTAAAATGGGCATCGTCGTCTTCCTCCATTGGTATTCATTGCTCTGATATTTTACTCAAATTAACTTCACGGTTAAGCATATGCTTAGATAGGTAAGGACGCTGGTGATAATGATGATGCCTATTCCGACCAAAAATATCTTCATCAGCATCTTCGCAACCCATCGGTCAGCTTTTTGGCACTCCTTCAGGATGTTCATGACAAATATTTCCGAACCTGTTCTTCCATCTCCGTCTGCCAGGACTCCGGGCTGATGATGCGCAAATGCGGAATCCACTGCTGCACAATCGGGAATAGCTGGTTTTGATGCGCGAACTGACCAGAAATTAGTAAACCCCCATCGGCAAGTGTTTTTTCTATCACCTGACACGGAAATATGGCTTGTCTTTCGAAATATTGGCTAACTGTGGTGCTAACCTGAACGACCGCTTCTAGTTTCTGCCTGTTGAGCCAGATACTATCTTCTTCGGCGAGCATTTCCAGAATGGTGGTATCAGGGATGAATGATGTAGTTGTGTTTTGCAAATGCAGCATACGGCTTAGCGAATATGCCTTAGGTTGCCCCTGATCGACGGCGGCCATGTACCATATGCCGTCATGATTGATCAGCTTATAGGGCTGTACCTGTACAGATTTGGAGCCACCCGTTTTTTTATAGGTGAACTGCAGTTCCTGATGCGCAACGATAGCGTCCTTGATGCGTCGAAAGTCGGATTCTCTATCTGCGATGGACTCAAAACGTGGCCCGTGAATCAGCATAGTTGCCTGAAGTCGCTGATCGAATATTTCCCTCAGAAATTCCGCTGTCAATGCAGGGAAAAGGCCGTTAAGTCCGGCTAGAGCTGCGAAGCGCTCAAGATCCCGAAAACTTAGCCTTCCGAGATAGGCTGGATCCAGAGAGTAGCCCTTAGCACTTCTATTCAGAGGGAGAAAGGCAAAGCGTTCGTTGAAGTCCCGCATGATGGTGCGGCGGTGGACGCCGAAGCCCTCCGCCAACGTTTCCGGGTCCAGACAGTCGCCTTGATTGAGCTGAATCAGTATCTGCGTAAGGCGCCATGCTAACTTGTCATGCTCCGTTTTGGCCTTCTCTACGAACAGCGGCTCAAACATATTACGCCCTCCTTTGGGCGCTGTTATCTCTCAGTTACGGCCATCCTATCATCAGGGTGTGACAGGTTATGTCATATTTTCCACCCTCACCAAAATTTTCACCATAATTTTTTTGTGTTTCGGGCAACCGGGTTGGCATTGGTCGCTCCTAAAATATCTGAGCCGCATTTGGGACACGTCAGAAACGCGTCAACGCCATCCCGAAGAACATCACTTTTGGGATGGGTTGTTTTTGACCATCCACACTTATCACAGCGAAACGTCATAATGCCTGGTCGAACGGCCATTACCATCACCTCAAAAAAACTTAATGAAGATTATCCCTGGGCAATTGCCTAGGGATAACGCATCAACCTACGCGTCTTGTTTCCATTGCCGTCAGCCCACGAGCCTCATTCAGATGGGGCGCATTCTCCGCAGCCGGAAAGAACTCTTCCACTACCTCAGCATTTTCCTCTTCCGTCTCTTCAAAGGCCCCGTTACCGAGTCCCGCTTTCGCTGCAGCCTCCAGGTCGGCCACGTACTCACCAGACTGTTCAGCCAACGTTTTGGCCTCTATAAGCGCCTGCTTGGACTCTATGCCGTCGCGGATTACTACGTCAACATAATAGACTGGTGTCCGATGGGACTGGGTGGTACTCTTCGCCCTCAGCTTTAATGACAATGGTAAATACCGCGCTCGGCCCCCGCTGACCGCATTCAAATACTGCAGTCGTGCCGCCAATGTCCGGATAGAGTTGTATCCCGTCGTTCGGAACATGAAGCTGCCCAGATCATCCTCCTGCCCCTCGATCTGTACATTCAGCCGCCCATACGGCTTACAGCCCAACTCCGTGCCCAAGGCACAGCCTTGTGGACTAGGGCAGGGAATACTCTTATACCCGTCATGTGTGCTTCTCTTCGCTGTTTCGCCATTGCCGACACATACGGGCCTGCCCGTAGTCCGGTCAAAGAGGCTGTATTCCGCACGAAGATTCAGGTCCGGATCATTGAACAGCAAGGTGATCGGGATACTCCTCAGCTTTCCGCCGTCCTGTTGGACAATTAGACTATTGTGCAGTGGATGCAATATCCACTCGCCCCGTTGCTGCACCTGGGTCGTAATCGTGAAGGCGTCATCCTTCTCCGGTAGACGCTTGCCGTTTTTCTCCACCACTTTGCCGATGGCAATCCGGCCAATGACTGGTGGTGTAATCGCTAATCCCTTAATCATGTCAATCTCCTTCCTGTACGGTGAATCGTCTGCTGCCAGGCTTCTCAAACCAATAGGGTGCGGTCAGCTCGGGGTGTTCCTGAGTCAACTTCTTGGCGTCCAGATTCCGGCTGGGCTTGCTCAGCTTCCACATGGCCTTGCCTTGGCTGAATATGGCTCCCTCAGCAAATCCGATAGCTTCTTTGACCCGTTGTTCTAGAAGGGCCTCGTTGTTCTCTGCGGCCTTTGTACGCTGCCGGGCTTCAAGCAAGGTGCTGAAAAGCACGTTCATTTCCTTCCGTTCGGTGTAGTCCACCATGACGGCGGCAGTGCGGGGATAGAGTAATGCCAGGGCTTTATTACAGGACTCCGACCCATCCACTTCCGGCGCTGTTTCTTTTTCAACGTGGTTCCAGAAGGTTTTCTCCATGGCCACTAACTGGGCAATACGCTCCTCATCCCGCTCGACCCGATAAATACGGAACTCTTGTCCACCAATGAGCACAGCCACGTCCGCCCATGCCTTGCCGGTGACCGCCAGCTGATGCAGCACCTGAATCTGGTAGGCCAGCGGCACCCCTTCCTCCCATTGGCCCTGACTGCGTAACCCAGCAGTTTTGATTTCCAACACGCCACCGCCTTCCACGATCCGATCTAGATTCGCCAGCATGAAGGGATACTCCGGATGCTGCAGGACTGAATTTACCCTACGGACCTTTTTGCCCGTCCTTTCCGCGTAAACGTTGGCCACGATAGGTTCCAGGGTGGTGCCCCAGAACACTGCGTCCTTATTGGAAATATCCTCCTGGATCTTTCTGCCGGTCTTCTCCATCCACAATTCCAGGGGTGACTTGTAGCGGGACATGCCCACGGCCACCGGGGCGTCACTGGAGCCAATGCCTCGATTCCGCCACTGCAGCCACTCCTCCCGACCCATTTCCTTCGTAGATACCAATTTCACTGCACTCATGATGACCTCCAGATGTTAAAAAGCCTCTTCCGGATATCCCGGAAAAGGCTTAGTAGGTTGGACATACCGCATGTATTCGTTAATAACCGGGGAACCATCAGGCCACCAGCTTTAGTGCCTCCATCCAGGCTTTTTCCTTGATGCCCGCACCTTGACCAAACCAAGCAGAGTCCAAACGATAATCTTGGCTCCGAGCTCTTCGATGATGATCCACATACTCCGTCACGGCGTTCACTAGGCCCCATGCCGTGCCCTCAGAGGAAGCCAGACTGCTGCCCTTACCATTGCCAGCATAAAGCTCAATGACCGTCTTCAGCGCCTTCTCATTGGGCTGCTCAGCAATAGGTGCGTTACGATCTCCAAGTACATCAATGACGAATTTAGTGACGTCCATTCTGTTCACTTTACGACTAGCCAATACCTGAGCCTTCTCCTCAAACGCTTCCCAGGCAGAGGCACCGACACCCAGAGCCTGCTTGACGGCCATCGGATCAAACTTGGTCGAGTGCGGGACCTTAATAGCGCCCACTCGATCATCGGTAGCGATCTGCAGGGTGTTATTGCAGACCACGCGGACCGAAGTGAATTGGGCGGTCGTCGCCAACGTGCCATCGCAGCTGGTAGCCAACAATAGATAGCCCTTTACCCGGTCTCCACCTTTGAGGACAGTTTCCTCTCCGGTCTTGGCCAGTGCCCAAAGTTTCTTGCCATCTTTCAGGACACCAGCTGTTTCCAGCTCAAACCCACCGATTGATACCAGATCCCGATAAAACTCCAATATCTCCTTCGGTTGAACGACTTTGTAGCGGGGCGATACCACAGACAATGGAGCCAGCGTATCCGAGCGATACAGCACCTTAGCATCAGGGTTGGGGTGCACGTTGAAGTTACTGCCCATGCCGACACGAAACAGCACGTCGGTAGTCTTGATCTCCCAGTCCATACCAGCCGCTTCGAGCCAGACTTCTAAAGGCTGCTTTTCTGGCAATCGATTACCCAATCCGTGCCACGGTGTTTGCCTCGTAAATGCCATATTTTCTACAAGATGTGCCATGATGAATTCTCCATATGAAAGACAAAGAAAAGGCCCCAGAGGACTATCCCCTGGGGCCTGTAATATGCTGCAAATATAGCTAGTTACTGATTGAATGTGTAACCACACGCCACGCAAGCGTAGATATCGAAAATCCGGCCGTCAAAGACCTGACCGGCTTCCTCACCTGCGGCACAACCAGATGCCGCACCCAGCAGCCCACCCAGCACGGCACTGGCCACTCCACCGACAGCCATCCCAGTAGGTCCACCAAAATCTTCGATTCCTGCACCAAATTTACGCCCTGAAATTGCTGAAGTAGAACCCACAACGGCACCGGCAGCTGAGCCTACGGCACAACCTAGGCGCTTACCCCAGTTTCGAGTAATCACTCGACTTGATTCACAGTGCGGACAAATCATTTCTAACTCCTTCTTTCTGCACAAAAAGTGGCAGATATTGACCATGGCAGGGTCATTCACTGCGAATGCGCCTGACCATGTAAGTTATATGTGACTGTTTTTATCTAGGATTAAGGTGAAAGAGATCCTGCACAGACTGATATACAGCGATTCGATGCCCTCAAGCTTGAGGCGACTCAGACCCGCTATTACTGGCAGGCAGGCGAGGATAATCAAGCTAACTTTGCTAAAAGTAGCAAAATCTCGCAGAAACATAGGTATTATCACACGATATTCGCCACGATAAGGAAGGCAGAAAGCCGTTCAAACACCAAGCCCTGGAAGTTGAAATATTTGAGGTGTTTTTTATTTTTTTGATGGCATTGCAAACTATAAGCTCACCTATCACCTGTCCATTGTTGTCCGCAAATGTCCATAGGAGTCCACAGGGGTACGCACTCAACATACTGTTTTTGCTCGTGTTTATCATTGACACGCCAAATCTGGTGATGCATAATTTGGCTTTTCAGAGGCTACGAAGGGTTAGAGTTGTACAAACATTCATTAGGCGGTATTTATTATTAACAGGAATCTAAAAGGAGGAATTATCGAATACGTAAAACAGAAACCAGAACTGCAGTATTGAGACGTCCAGTCTGCCATGATCAGACAAGCAAAGAATCAAGTTGACCAACAAAAGGAGGCCATTATTTTTGTCTTTTACTGAAGTATTTATCGACGTGTTTTCAGAATCGAAACCATGAGGTTGTGATGATTTATTGAAGGGGATTTAAATGGAAAATTACAGTTTTCGAACACAATTAGTCGCAGGGCCTGGTTTCCACTATGACGCATTTCCACCGGAGCTTCTCGATATAGCAAAGGGCGTGCAAAATATTACGCATGGCCCAGGGGCAATGATTTCATCGCTTCTGGTTACCGCACTCGCAACAACGTTTCAAGGAATGGCTGATGTCGAGGGTTTGAACGGCGGCTCGATTCCTCTTTCCGTGTACCTTCTTGCGTCCGTTGCTTCAGGCGAGGGCAAAACGAGCACGCTCAAAAATATTTTTGGGCCCATTATGGATTATTCGCGGAAAATATCTAAAATTGCCGACGACTGCAAAACCAGTTATCGCGAAAATTTATCCGCATGGACGCAGACGGCGTCGCATCTCAATAAGAAAAGGGCAAACATAATTGCCAAGAATGCGGACACTTCTGAAATCGACGAGCGAATCGAGGAGCATCGGAATGAGCGCCCAGTGCCACCTCGGAGTTCCAACCTCATAAGTGACGATATTACTCCAGCGGGTTTAAAGCAGAAATTTAAAAATTCCTACCCTTTTGGCGTCGTGGCATCCAGTGATAGTGGTCATGTGTTGAACAAAGAAATCATAAGCTCAATGCCGTTTTATTCATCATTGTGGTCCGGTGAAGATATTAATAATGTCCGCGCCGACGAATCATTCACAATTTACGACCCGCGATTGAGCATGGTTTTACTGACGCAAGAAAACTATTTCGACAAGTTCATCATGGAGCGGGGAGACGAATTTCGGAATAGCGGATTGAGCGGCCGATTTATCATTATCCGCCCCCAATCTAATGTTGGTGATCGACCGATAGGGAATCAACTGGATGCGTTCAATAACGAAGCGCTCTCCACTTACGACAAGAAAATCACGGATGCACTGACTCTTCAGTTGGGTGATGGACAACAGCCTATTCCAGAACGCCGTATTGTAAGGCTGAGCCAAGAGGCAAGGAGTTTTTTAATGCAACAAGCTAACGAAATTGAGTTCCAAATGGGGTTTACTGGCTCATTGTTTTATATTCGTGAGTGCGCGAGTAAGTTCATTGAGTACGCCTGTCGGATAGCTGCAATTTATGAACTATTCCAGGATTCTAATTGCGAAGAAGTTAGCTTGCTGAATGCCCAAAGAGCATTTTCTTTTATGTGCATGAATCTTGATCAATATGTGGCCATATTTTCATCGAAATACGTACCTTCGCAAATGATGTTGGAAGCCAACGAGTTATTATCCTGGCTCGTACGCGCGTCTAATGGCGGCATGCGCTATATAAATCACCGGGAACTGATGCAATATGGCCCATATATGTTGCGCAGTAAAAAGTTTCTTGAGCCAATCATCAACATCCTACAGTCGAATATGCGGATAAACACAGTTAAACTTCCTGGTGCTCGATCTGGTCGATTACGCACGGGCTATCAGGTTGTAAACGGTACGCCATTGGAGCAGAACGCAATATGATTGTGTGTATCCAATCAAAATGGCGGGCTTCTCATGGCCCTGCCTGATCGCCCCCCTTGGCTTCTTCTTGACTGTATCTGCAACGAAAAGAATATGCTGGGGCCTTGATCGAACCAATCTGGGATGCGTGGAACCGCAGCTGCTTGACCGGGAGTGTGAAATACGCTGAAATGGACCTATTAGCTGGCGTCCGATGCAACCTCTAAAGGGTCAAGGGCGACAGGATAACGCGGCCTTGGTCCGCAAGCTCGGTGAAATTGCCGAGACATAAATAGCAAGCAACACAATACGGCGCCTGACGCGGTTATTTACATGACCAAATCAAAAGGCTCCACCCTCGCAGCAAGTTCGCGTGCGAGAGGACAATTCATATATCGCGTCCAAGGCCAATCCAGTCTACGGACGCCAAGATTCCAATTTGCTGTTATTAAACAAGAAGCTTAGTCGGTATTTGTTGTAAAACTCGTGTCGTATGCCCTTTCCGCATGAACAATGCTGCGCATCGACTAACAATTTTCAATTATTTATTCAGGAGATTTATGTCTTACCCGTTAATATTCAATGCAACGTCTAATATTTCGTTGGACTCTCTATTGGCTAGGTCGAATGATGCCGCTGAGCACCATGGGGGCTTGGCAGGATTATGCTTCAATACGATCACCGCAGAAGCATCAACTAACATCAATGCCGGGCTTGATTTCTCTTGTCAGAGCCTACGTATTACACCAGAGTCTAATTCTAAGAGTAATTATATTCCACATGCAGACAGGCTTGTTGACATAAAGGAAGTTTGCATGCTGACGAAGCTGTGCAGAACCTCTGTTTACGATAAGCAGAACAGAAACCACAAAAACTACGATCCAACATTTCCGAAAAGGAGAACATCTAAAAGTCTTGGTCGTCGCGCCAGATGTTCGTACAATGAAATAATGAAATGGGTCAATGAACTAACTTGACTTTAATTTCCATGTAGTTGAGTGCTGTTATATTGTGCACCGGTAGCTTTCTCTCTTAAGCGAAAGGCTGTGAACAACCACTCCATCATTGACCATCTTGATGGCGTGGTTTTTTTGGATATAATATTAAATTAATCGGACGAATGATCATGACCGATCAGTTTGAGTAAGAAATCATTCCAGATATGCAGTGCGTTGGTTTTCTCTTCCAGGTAGTTGTGTCGGTCATAATGCTTTACCTGAATGCCACCCAGTTCATGACTTAAGATCTGAGCGCGTAGGTCCTTAGCGACTCCAAGTGCTGCAAGTTCTGTTTCGCATGTACGTCGAATATCTCCAAGGCGATAAGCTCCCCGACTGATTACATGTACTAATTTTGAAAGTGTAGTGGTATGAGGGATTGTCTTCCCATCACTTGAAAACAAACTCGCCGCATCGGCATTTACTAAAAGCAGCTCCTGGATGATTAACTTGGCGTTTGGAATAAGTGGTAAAGCGTGCAATCGCGGATGGGCACGTTTACCCTTGCTATCGTGTAATGTGATGATCCCGCGATCTAAATCTACGTCAGAGCTGGTGACCCTTGCAAGCTGAGTAGGACGCTGTCCACCTAAGTAAATAGCCACCAATACAGCCTTAGCCGCCATTGTATTGCTGCTTTCTAACTGGATCAACAAATCTTTAAGCTCGTTGTGTGACAGCACGCGATCACCAGGTTTACTGAGGGCGCTAAATGTCGGGAGCGCGGCTAATGGGTTTGACTCGACTTTAAACATACGAAAGACCACCGGAATCGTGCTGTCAAACTCCGATCTTACGGCCAGATTGTATGCGCTATGGAGCGCCGCACGTGTTTTCCCGAGAACACGTGTCAGACCAAGTTGCTGGAGGCGATCGAAAATAATTCGTAAGTCACGTGGCCCCAGTTCATTGGCTCGCCTGTCCACTAGGTCGCTTAACGCGAGGACATGATTTTTAATGAAATTACCAACATCTTTCGCTGATGGCTTTCCTTGGGTTTTTAGGTGATCCACATACGCATTAAGTAAAGCACATAGGCTGCCAGCCTCTTTCTGTTCGGCGGCCATTGCCTCAATTTGCCGTACCGCAGCCTCTGATTTTTCAAGGTCGTTCAGGTGCTCCCTTATATTTTTCGACCCACCACGATAGATGGCTGCAAGTTCTCCATAACGATCCCGCGCTTTTTCAAGGGTATAGCCTTTCGAGCCAGACGGATCGTAATTGCCAAGCGGATAATCGTCTCGTTTTCCGTCATTTTTAACATGTCGGTAATAAAAGCGTGCTTGGCCTTTTTCTGAAATGCGGATTTGTAAGGAACCCTGACCTCGGCGATCGGTATCTGAAATCTTGATGATAAGTTTGTTCCTGACGGCTCGCTTAATTTCACTTTCGAGCTGTTTTACGGTCAGCATAGGTGTTGCCCCTATCGAACTACGGCTTTATGGTCTCTTGCTCGTTCCCCATTGCTTCCCCATTCGTTGGCGGCTTCGAGTGGTTTACTACGGACTAGCATGGACGACTATAGCTTATATATCAGACTTTTACAATAACTACATGGACAGTCGTGGAACCTGACGGATGCCATTACATCAGACTTCTAAGCCGTAGGTCGGGGGTTCGAGTCCCTCCAGGCGCACCAAATAAAACAAAGGCTTAGGTTATTCTCCTGAGCCTTTTTTCAAAAATGTACCACCAAAATACACCAGTGCCACACTCACAG
>JAPTWR010000139.1 GCA_028065135.1 Acidithiobacillus sp. | reverse complement strand
AATTTATGGAGGTGCTATGAATTTTCTTGTCTATAAATTTTTTAGAGAAAATCTATATCCAATTTTGGCTGCTATAGCAGCAAGCTTATTCACTATTTGTGTGATTTATATTAAAGCACATGAGATTTGGTATTCCAGAATAATTGTGTCGATAGTTATTTATTCTGCTTTATTTTTGAGGCTTAGAAATAAGGAATCTATTTACAGAAAAGATTCTGCAGTAAAATATATTTACTCCTACTCCATATTTATTACTATTATTGCAGTTGCAATTATTTTTAATTCCACCATATTGGTAGTATTGGACGGAATTATGACTTTCATATATTGGTGTTACATAACATATAAATTCTTTTTAAAAGAAGAGAATGATAGTATATTATTTTTTTACAAAAAGACTTATAAAAACAAAAAATAGATTATTAATAACTCGCTTATTACTGATTGGTTTAATCTGATCGTGGCATATAGTATGGTGGGAATCTAGTTTTTAATAAGTGAAGAGAGAAATGATATGGAAGTAGTTTTTAGCAATCTATCAGACTCGTTAATAAATAAATCCTGTTTGGACCAAGAAGCAGAAGAACCAAAATCTGAGGATTTAGACCACATTTCAGGCGGATTTGCAAACATGTGGAGCGATGCTTTTAACTGGTTTATGGCCGGATATTGGGGCGGCGGAGGGGTATATTTTGCAAATAAGATATTAAATAGACCATAAAATAGGTGGGAATCTGGGTTGTCAGGCGGTTACTATCATTACTGATGGCCCAGATTATTGGAGATAAATAATGCTTTATATAGACCAAAGAGTACTTGCTTTTTTTCAGGGATACACCGACCTAATTTATCATAAATATGGTTTGTCAAAACCAATCTTGGTTACGGTTATGATGGTATTATACTTTGCTATAAATATATATTTATGTATTTTTTCTGGAAAAGATTATTGTTATGGAATTTTTTTTATGGCAGCCCTCATCGGGATAATGGTTTCGCGATTACAGCTTTCCAGAAGATTGGATCTCGACGATTCAACAAGAATCTTTTCGATATTTCTTTTTATATGTGGATTTATTTACATACTAATAATGGATAAATCCATAAATTCTATGCTTGATGCCTTTTTTATGATGTTATATATAATTTCTATTGTTTATATATTATCAACAAAAGACCATATCAAGAAGAAAAAATTTGGCATACAGAATCTGCATAGTGAATACTCCACCCACTAAAAACCGAGGGGTTTTTACGATAGAGATGTTAAAGCACAAAATCAATTTTTGTCTGGCTTCAACTGCGAGGCCCAGGCAAAATCACGGGCAAAGGCCCATTCGCACGCAATGTAAGGAGAAATATCATGGTTGAAGAGTTAAATGTAACAGAGTTTAATTCGATCGCAGGTGGCGAACTGAATTCATTTGATGACTACCTTATCTCAGTAGGTGGAGGCATGCTCTCTGGAGCATTGGCGGCGTCTGAGTTTGGTCCTTTAGGAATGATCGCTGGAGGTGTTTTTGGCGGAGTCGATGCTAGTCTTGATTATGGCATGCTAAATTTCGCTAATTCTGCACTATAATCAACTCTAGGCCCTACCAGGATTATCTTAGGTAGGGCCAATTAAAAAGGTTCATTATTTATGTTTGTATTTAGAATCAAATATAAAGAGTTATATTGCAACAGCATTGTGATTCCTGCTTGCATGAATTATCATGGTAGCGAAAAAGAGTTTTTAAATTATTACAGAGAAAAACTGAAACTATGCTTTAATTTTGCAATTCCAATTTCTTTTGCAGAGTTATATTTTTTTAATAAAGTTTCATTTTTTAACGGAAGTTTTTTTTGCATCATAAGTCTGATGTCAGTAATTTCTCTATCATCTTACCTTGTTGCCAAGCTATGCGCTAATTTTTTTTTCAAGCTTCATCCATGTTTTACATTTTCCCAAGCCTTGAAAGCAGCCTCTATTGACACATTTAAAATAAACAAAACATCTACCATACTGATTATTTTAGGATTATTAATTATTCCTGAATATATTAATTTGTTTGAATTTAAAATATATAGCTATATCTTTTATGTTTTTTCCTTCTTTATTTTTTATTCTTTTGCAGAAGGGTTGACGGGGTTTTTTGTTAAAAAATTAAATTGAATCTTTTAAACTATAAAATGAATCGCGGTCAATACTCGCGCAATACTCCATCAGAAAGCCAACTCGGTCCCATCCAGTTAGGCTCCCCCGTCCACCACCATGTCTACGCCTGGACGGCTTTTGTCCTGGTTACCGGCATCCTTCTGGTTTTATTTCTCGGTCACTATACCCGCCATCTACCGGTGTCAGGGACGTTGGTTCCCAGTCAGGGGTTGTTGTCGGTCACCAGTCCATTATCCGGCACCGTCGAGAAAGTACTGGTACGCACTAATCAATCTGTGCGGGCGGGGACTCCGCTGCTGAACATTGCGAGCAACCTCTACAGCCCCAAAGTCGGGATGGTCAACACCCTGATTGAACAGTCCCTCAGCGGAGAGGAAGCGATTCTGCGTCGGAATCTGAACTCTGAAGACAGCTTGTCGCAAATGCAGCGATCCGCCCTATCCAGCAAACTTGCCGACCTGCAGCAGGAATATGCCGAACTGAATACTGAAATTCATATTCAGCGGGAAGATATTGCCAGCACCCAAAAAGTCTTGCAGGAGTTTTTGTCGGTCAAAAACCGGGGGCTGGTATCTGATCCAGAGCTACAGCAGCAGCGCCTGTCTGTCTATAGTGCCCGCAGCCAGTTGGCGGCCCTGCATACCCGCCAAAGCGCTCTGGCGCAGCAGATCAGCGATACCCGTCACGAATTGTTGGAATTACCCCTGAACACCCAGAATCAGGAGGGAGACATTCAGACCCGCCTGGCGACACTCCGCCAGGACCTGGTCAAGACAGCGGGTGGACACTCCCTGGTCCTGCGAGCGCCATCTTCCGGACGGGTGTCGGCCTTGACCGTGACCGCCGGACAAGCCGTCAGTGCGGGTTCTCCCGTATTATCCCTGATGCCCAAGGGCGATCCTCTAGTCGCCCAGTTTCTGGTTCCCAGCCGGGCGGTGGCCTACCTGCATCGGGGCACGCGCGTCCTGTTGCATTATGCCGCCTTTCCCTATCGCAGCTTTGGGGCCTTCCACGGCGTCGTGCAAAGTATTTCCCAAAGTGCGTTGACGCCCGCTGAAATTGCCACTTTGACCCAGCAGCGCAGCACGGTTCCACTGTATCGTGTTCTGGTTCGTCTGGACCGTAGCATGGTGCGCGTCAATGGCCAGATCAGCCCGATGCGGGCCGGCATGCAAGTCCATGCCGAAATCACCCTGAACCATCTTCGCCTGATTCAATGGGTTTTCGAGCCCTTGCGCGGTCTACAACGGGACTTCTTTTTTAAATCCCGGAGCGTGCAACCGGATTTACGGCAGGCAGAACCCACTTCATGAAGTTCGCGCAGGAGATGCTGGCAGATCTGCGCTTTGGCCTGCGTCGCCATGTCCCCATGATCCAGCAATCCGAGGCCGCTGAATGTGGTCTGGCCTGTCTGGCCATGATTGCCAGTTATCACGGTTATGTCATCGATCTGCCGAGTTTACGCAGGCGCTTCGGGAGTTCCCTCAAAGGGGTCAATCTGACCCAACTGGTGCGGATAGCCTCGGCCTTGCACCTGGAGAGCCGGGCGTTGCGCCTGGAGCCGAAAGACCTTTCCCGGCTGAAATTACCCTGCCTTTTACATTGGAATGGTAACCATTTTGTCGTATTGGTGGCGGTCCATCGGCAGCATGTGGTGATTCATGATCCCGCACGGGGCATGCGTGTACTGACCCTGGACGAGTTTGCGGAAGGTTTCACCGGGGTAGCACTGGAATTGACCCCTGCCGCGAACTTTCAGCCGGCACAGGAGAAGGCAAGTATCTCCCTGCGGGCGTTGACTGGTCCAGTGCAGGGGCTTCGCGGTGCCTTGTTGCGCATTTTTCTGTTGGCTCTCATTCTGGAAGTGCTGGGGATTCTCGGCCCGTTTTACATGCAGTGGGTCATCGATGAAGTTCTGGTCATCAATGATCATCACCTGCTGGAACTGCTGGGTATCGTCTATTTATCGGTCACCGTGTTTTCAGCGCTGTTCTCCGGTCTGCGCTCCTGGGTCGTTATTCATATCAACGCCACCCTGGGCGTGCAATGGGCCGCCAATGTGTTTGCGCATCTGATGCGCCTGCCGCAGAGTTTTTTCGAAAAGCGCCATATTGGTGATGTGGTCTCCCGCTATGGGGCGATCCAGGAAATCCGCAACACCATCACGACCCGTCTGGTTTCGGCCAGTCTGGATGGCATTCTCGGTGTGGCGATTCTGGTGGTCATTGCCATTTACAGCCTGCGGCTCACGGCTATCGTGCTCGGCGTGTTCGTGCTCTATCTCCTCCTGCGCTGGTTGGTGTTCTATCCCCTGCGGGCCGCGACGGAGCGCCGGATTTTCGCAGCCGCCCGCCAGCAAACCTACCTGCTGGAATCCATCCGCGGAATTCAAACCCTGAAACTGTTCAACCGCGAAAGTGATCGCACCGCCCGATTCAGCAATCTGCTGGTGGAAACCACCAATCAGAACATCCGTGTTCAGCAGTTTTCAGCACTGTTTGATGCCGCGCAAAAGCTCCTGGTCGGGATCGGGCACGTCGTGATTATCTGGATTGCCACCTTGATGGTGATGCACGCCGAATTCACCGTCGGCATGTTGGTGGCCTATGCCACCTTTGCGAGCCAGTTTTTAGGCCGGGGCGATAAACTGATCAACGCCTGGATTGAATTCCGGATGCTCCGTCTCTATGGGGAGCGTCTTGCAGATATCGCCTTAACGCCGCCTGAGGATCACCGTGAAGCAACTTATCTCGGCACCGAGCCTGCAGCAGAACTGGACCTGGAAGGCATTCATTACCGCTATGCCGAGACCGACCATTGGGTTTTGCAGAATCTGTCCCTGCATGTCGAGGCCGGCGCGTCGATCGCCATTACCGGTCCTTCGGGAAATGGCAAGACCACCCTGGTAAAAATCCTGTTGGGCCTTGCCGCTCCGGAGCGGGGCACGATCTGTTATGGGGGCGTGGATCTACGGCAATTGGGGCTACAACGCTACCGGAGCTATGTAGCTGCCGTCATGCAATCCGACCGGCTGTTCGCGGGCAGCATCGCCGATAACATCGCGTTCGCCAATCCCGATGCGTCTCTGGAAGAGATTGTTGCAGCAGCGCGTTTAGCGGGCATCCATGAGGAGATCAGCGCCATGACCATGGGTTACGAGTCCCTGGTAGGCGACATGGGATCCACGCTCTCCGGGGGTCAACAACAGCGGGTATTTCTGGCAAGAGCCCTGTTGGCCAAGCCGCGCATTCTGGTGCTCGACGAAGCCACCAGTCACCTGGACCCCGCGCGCGAACAGGAGGTCAACGCCCATATTCGGGCGCTGGAGATTACCCGGATCGTCATTGCCCACCGCCCAGATACCGTCCTGCAATGTGACCGGATTTATCGTCTGGAGCACGGATTGCTGACGGAGATCGACCGGGAACAGTATCAACAAGCACTTTGGCATGGTCGCCGATCCCAAAGTACTACTCCGGTAGCCGCTGCGGCCGCCAGTGACGCATGAAGGGATTCTGGCGCACAGCGTACCGGAAAAAAAGGCGTATGGTGTACATACTGCGCGGCGGATGGCTGTTCTTTTTCGTCTTTTTCGTCTTTTTCGCATTACCCGCTTCCGCATCGCTGCTGTATCCGACCCAGGGCTTTTTTTCGGATCCCTGGGATACACAGGCACTGGTTCCGCCACCGGGACAATATCGCGCGGTACCCGGACCCCATCTACAGATCCGCCGTATCAAGGTGCCCCCTACCGCCGTTCTGAAGCGCCTGAGAACCCTGCCTGCCCTGACCGCATGGGCATTGGCACACAACCCGCAGACCGCCAGCGCTTGGGCGGACCTCGCAGCCCAGGCGGCGGCGTTGGGATATGCCAAGGGGCTCTGGTTACCCAGTATCAGCGGCCAGGCGCAGGGACAGCGCAGTGAAACCTTATACAGTACCAGTCTGCTCAATGCCCCGGCTGTGAACGGCCTGTATAGTTCATTGAGTTTCAGTGAAGTCCTTTTTGATTTCGGCTATCGCCAGGCCAGTGTCCAAGCCGCCCGCTCCACCGCACTGGCGGCCCGTTACAGTGCCAATGAGACCCTGCAGACCATCGCCCTCAATGTCGCCGATGCCTACTATGGCCTGGCCGAAACGCTGGCTATCGTCGAAACCTATCGGCAGGGCGTTCGCGAAGCCCAGAAAATCTATCAGGACACCCGCACCCAATATCGCGCCCATCTCAAGGCCGTGACCGACGTGTATCAGGCCCAGACGGAACTGGCACTAGCCCGGGAAGATCTGGCCTCCGCACAGGGATCCCTGCAAGCCAGCCGGGCCCAGTTGGCCGAGAGTGTCGGTTTGCCCGTGTCGGTGCGGCTGCATATCCCGCCGCTGTTCACCCCACAAGCACCGCATGCACCGACGGTCACCCATTGGTTGCATCAGGCCTATCATCAGAACCCGGCCATTCAGGCCGATCTGGAAAGCATGGCCGCTACCCGACACAATATTGCCGTGGCCAAAGCCCAGGGACTGCCTTCCGTGTCTCTGGTAGGCAACCTGGGTAAGGACTGGTTCCATAAAACCCCCAACCAGGAGAGCTTTTCGGTGGGTCTGCAACTGAATGTGCCGCTGGATGCCAATTTTCAGCACCAGTACCAAGTACAGAAAGAGCGGGCACTTTATCGTCAGGCCCATGCCCAGGCCCGACAGGAAGTGCAGAGCGTTTTTCTGCAGGTATGGCAGGCTTACTATCGTTGGCAAAGCAGCTACCGTGCCTATCAGGCGGCCCAATCCCAGGTCCACAGCGCCGAAAAAGCGCTGTCCGGCATTCGCACCCAATACCGGATTGGACTCGCGAACATCCTGGATCTAGTCACCGCTGAAGAAAACCTGATCAGCGCCCGGGTCACGAAAACGGAAGAGCTGGCCGCCTACTATCAGTATCAGGCATCCCTCTACCGTTATGTAGGAGTAGCCCTGCATTAAAAATCACGCAGTAACCACGCTACAGCGTCTTTTTTCTAGATCACCGTAGATATATTTACTTTCAGGAGGAAACATGAACAACCAAGCAGGGAGTTCTAATAATTCGCGAAAAAACCGTCAAAAACTAAAAACCTTCTCCTTCCTAAGGCATTTATTCACACCATTCACCACCATAATTAGCGTAATCGGTCTTGTTATTGGATTTATGACAGCCGTACATTGGTCAATGTTAGTCACCGGTAACACAGGATATACTGGTTATGTTTTTTCAGACATAACCACCAGCATGGTTCTCATATTGTTTGCATTTATATTGGCTTACTCAGCTTTGCCATTTTTCAGTGGTTATATTGCTGTAAAAATACCAAACTATAAAAAAATAGAGAAAATAAGTCCAGACAGGCATTTACGAATATCGATATATATTATATTCGCTTACGTTTTGATGTATTTTAGTTGTTATTATTTATACAAAAATCACACCGACATGATTTATGGTATTGTTGTATTATTTTTATTGTTCTGGGGATCTATTTACTACTTCACATCTACGAGAGAAGTAAAATACAAGAATAAATTAAAAAAAATTTTTTGCTTCCCTATGGAGTTTAAAGGCAAGTTGAAGAATCTTTCATTTTACAAGGCATTTACTTATTTTGGATTTATTCTTTATGTGGCTATAGGCAATCTTGCAGGTTTTGTAATCATTATATATGATATAAGAGCCTCATCTATCAGCAATATTGATGTGGACGTTTTTAGTCTTTTAGGCGCGCTAATCATCCCTTTTTTGCTTACCCTATCAGGCGTTATTTACGCCTCTGACGAAAATAATAACCAGCCTATACTAATATCTATAATTGCAGTTTTCGCAGTTTCTTTGATTATCTTTGACGTTCCACAAAATGCAATCATCAGCTTGAATCATGGTATCGTGAAAACACCAAAAAGCCTAGAAAAAGCGATAAAATCAGCATCAGGGATAACAAGCTGTGACACTATGTACACCATAACTCATGGTGGATATACGCTTTTTTCTTGTGGCAACAAAAAAGATTCATTGAAAGGTAAAATATTTCACGAAAAAATGACAGACAATTATATCAATATGGTCTCCAATAAGAAAAAATTTGTTGCAAAAGCTTACTGCTTTAATGCAGGCAAGACAGGCACCTATCTAAATTGTGTATATAGGTACAATATTGTTCCTCAATAACGTGATAGAGACGGTAATTCTGTATGGTTCACCAAAAACCCATAACATGTCTGGAGTCTCCTACTCGGAGGAGGAGAGGGAATAAACACTCGCGACGGCGTGCGGTAAAATACTGCTGCTGATGAGTCACGCTGATTAACAGCACATCACCTTTTCATAGATCGCTTACATGGTTGGTCCACTCTCCAACTGATCGTGAAATTTCCGAGTCGACTTCGTCGGGATGGATGCCGTTGGGGATGAATAGCATGTAAATGGGGATCCTGGTAATGTTCTCCGTCTTTAGGAATACGATAAACTCAGCAGAGCAAAGACCCTTGAAGTCCGGCCGATAGACCTTGTTCAAATAGGGACGCAGCCGGCCATACAGCACATCGCCCGGTTGAAAATGAACTGCCGAGCTTTTCCATCGTGGATGCAGGGACGGTGCCCAAGAGACGCATCGTGTGAGCTTCCAGATGCTCCATCCCGATAAAGGGAAGATGTGGTTTTTCTGAGGGCTTTACCCGTGGCCTTGTCGGCTTTATAAGTTCGCCAAGAGGGCGAAGCTCCGTAGATTGAGTTAGTACCGCATAGTCCGCGATTCTTTCCTGGACCTTCATGCCGCCAAGCTCTCGTTCAATTGCTCAATGAGCGTAGTCAGTTCATCCCAGAAAAGCTGATACACCTTGCCCAATCCGCCTTCCTGGGCGAAGGGCGCGTATTCGAAATCGTCCAGTTCGATGCCGAAGTCGCGGTTCACCCATACACCTCGTCAGGGCTGCCGACGTCGAGGCGCAGGATTTCGTGCTCGATGATTTGCAGGGTGAGGGTGATGCGGTAGCTGTAGGTCAGGCTGACGGCTTGCATGCCCTGGAGTTTGCCGGTCAGGGGATGCAGGCGCAGGCTGGGTTCGAAGTCGTCGGGTTCGATGCCGAGGTTGGCGGCGATATGGTCGCGCACCGCCACTCCGCGGGTGGAGCGGATATCCAACTCATCCGCATCTCTTCCCTATCGCGCACTTCGCGGGCGCGCTACAGTGCAGTCTGGACGTTGCGGCATCAAAAACGCAGGGGAGGCGAGATCACGATGACTATTGGTTTAGCTCTTGGCAGTGGCGCCGCCCGCGGATGGGCGCATATAGGGGTAATAAACGCGCTGAATGATCAAGGAATCGTACCGGATATCGTTTGTGGCACGTCCATAGGCGCGCTGGTCGGCGCATCCTATGTTTCCAACAATCTTGAGAAGCTGGAGAAATGGGTTTGTTCACTGACAAAGTTTGAAACGGCCAAATTTTTTGCCATCAACATGTCATTGAATGGTTTTGTCAATAAAGAGCGGCTACATTATTTTCTCAATAAATATGTGGCAGATGATGACTCAAAAATAGAGGATATAGTTAACAAAAAATATGCATCGGTAGCAACTGACTTGCAAACCGGCAGCGAGATCTGGTTGACGGACGGTTCAATTCTGGATGCCGTCTTTTCGTCCATATCCATGCCCGGCCTCTTTCCGGCGGTCAAGAACAACGGCAGGTGGCTCATAGATGGCGGATTGGTGAATCCCGTCCCCGTTTCGGTCTGTCGGGCTCTTGGCGCCGATGTGGTTATTGCCGTAACGTTGAACGATGATATCGTTGGAAAACATCTTCAAAATAACAAAATCCTGAAAACACAGGATGCCGGCGTTACCGGAAAAATATCAGACCTGATCACGGCATATACCGCCTCGATATTTCCGGCGACAGGCGATGAGGAGCAACCACCCAGCCTCTTTGATGCCATCGCCGGCTCGGTGAATATCATGCAGGACAGGATCACCAGGAGTCGCATGGCCGGAGATCCTCCGGATATCCTGCTATCTCCAAGGCTGTCCCACATTGGCTTACTGGAGTTTTATCGCGCCGGTGAAGCCATCACGGAGGGGAAAGAATGCGTAAAGAGCATGTTACCGGAAATACAGCGTGTGTTGGGTATATCCTGACCCAGGCGCGCCCGTGGACTATTCCGTGCCCTGAATCCACCCTCCGCCCAGCAGGCGCTCACCCTGATAGCAGACGGCGGCCTGACCGGGGGTAACGGCGCGTTGCGGCTCGCGAAAGCGGAGTTCGGCCCGGGCATCGGAGAGCAGATGCAGCATGGCCGACTCCGCGCGGGAGCGGTAACGCAGTTTTACGGTCACGGCGTGGGTTTCGCCGGGGGACAAATCCGTCAGCCAGTTGCACTCGGCCAGGCTGACCACACCGCGGTAGAGCTCATCCTCACCGCCGACAATCACCCGGTTCTGTGCCGGGTCCAGCGCAAGGACATAGCGCGGCTGCTCACTGCCGCCACCCAGTCCTTTGCGCTGCCCTACGGTGAAGTGGAGCGTACCCGGATGATGGCCCAGCACCTGCCCGCTGCTGTCAACCATCTCTCCTTCCTGCGCCATGTCCAGCCCGGCGTAGTCCTCCAGAAAGCGGCGGTAGTCGCCGTCCGGGACAAAGCAGATATCCTGTGAGTCCTGCTTGGCGGCCACGGGCAGGCCATGCTTACGGGCCATGGCGCGCACCTCGTCCTTGTTCATGCCACCCACGGGAAAGCGCAGGCGGGACAGTATGCCCGCACCAACGGCGAAAAGAAAATAGGATTGATCTTTGGCATCGTCACGGCCACGCAGCAGAGCAGTACCCGAGGAGGTTTCCGCCAGCCGCGCATAATGGCCCGTCGCCAGCATCGTGGCGCCCAACTTTTCGCCTTCCGCCAACAAAGCATCGAACTTGAGGAACTGATTGCAGCGCGCACAAGGATTGGGCGTACGCCCCGCCTGATATTCGGCGACAAATACGTCGACCACATGACGTCGGAACGCCTCGCGATAATCCAGCACCGTGTAGGGAATCCCCAGACGGGCGCAGATCTCGGCGGCGTCTTCGATATCTTTTTCATCGCAGCAGCGGCTCCTGGGCCACAGGCGCATGGTCACGCCGGTGAGTTCGTAGCCCTGCTCCTGCATGAGCAGGGCCGCTACGGCAGAATCCACTCCTCCCGAGAGGGCGATGAGGGCTTTTTTATCGGCCATGGCGCGGTCCGACTCAGTCCTTCTCCGCCAACCAGGCCATCTGGATGGCTTCGAGGATGCCTTCGCTGGACTTTTCTGGTTCGCCTTCAAAATCAGGCAGCTCTAATATCCAGCGGTGCAGGTCGGTGAAACGCAGATGGGCCACATCGGCGTCCGGGTGGGCTTCATCCAGGGCAATGGCAAGCTCCGAGGTGTCGGTCCAGCGCATCAGTGCCGCTCCTTTTCCAGATT
>JAPTWR010000196.1 GCA_028065135.1 Acidithiobacillus sp. | reverse complement strand
GATCCTTCAGGATCTTTCAGGACCGATGCTACGGCCCCTGAAGGGCCTTCGCATCGCTCCCCCCGCCCTTTGGGCGACCCCCCAGGGGGTGAGTTCACCGGCGGGGAGAAGGGTGGATCCGGGGCGACCACGCGGCGGTGGCGGGGTGACACTCGGGACATCGATGCAGCAATTTTCGCCCCGTCGGAGGCCCCTGGTCGTCATCTGCAAGCCGACGGATCCGCATGCGACGGGAGGAATGAGGATGAACCCGACAATTCCTCCACGCCAATGGAGGTCTGGCCGTGAACATCATTGCAATCGGCGCTTCGTTTCCCGGTGCATGGCGCGCGTCTCGGTGCGGGAAGACGGACATGGCGCGTCACATTCTCCCTCTGCGTGATGTCCGGTCATCACGGTCAGCGTTTCGCTGCGTTTTTCAGAATCTCCGCCGCCCACTGATTGAGACTTTTCCCGGACGCTTGAGCGGCGACGAGCACCGCGCCATGGACTTCCGGCGGTACCCGGAGCATGAGGTTTCCGGAGGCGGGTTTTCCTGGAGGAATGCCTTGGGCTGCGCAATCTTCCAGATAATCATCCACTGCGGCAATGAATTGGGTGCGCAGTTCAGCGACCGTTTCTCCGTGAAAACTGATGATGGGGCGCACCCCAAGTACGCGGCCAACAAAAATGCTGTCGCGTTCGTCGAAATCGATTCGGGCCGTATATCCCTTGTACGACATAGTATTCATGGTTTCACTCCCACACGCTCCAAAAGTTCCCTTGCCTCCTCCACCTGGTACTTTTTCGCCTCTTTCCCGGGATGCGGACGATGACATCGCCATTGCTCGCCTTTCAAGATGATTTTGACCCGCGAGCCTTCGCGTTCCAAGACCTCGCCGTCGAGTGCAAGGATGAGCGACTCAATATCGGCAAACACGACGGTTCCCGAAGTGGGTTGCCGAAAGAGGGCTTGCAAGGTCTTCTGATGGCGTTTCTGCATAGATGCATGATAGCACAATATGCAAGCGTCAGCCATGCCTGCTGGTGTGATCTGATGCCGCAGTCGCCGATGCCTCATACCTCTCTCCCCGCCGGGCAAATACCCCCGCGCCATGCGGGGGTCGGCGCCGCAGGCGACGGGGGGAAGACGCACTCTGGGTTGTGGTGGCTTGGCCATCGTCTCCGGTTTGGATACGAATTGGTGACAGATTGGATACATGGTGGCGACCAAGTAGTGGCGTGTTTTGGGAGCGGGCGGCCATCGGTTGGGAGCGAGCCATGTTGTCCCCCCGCTCCCTTCGGTCGCAGGGCCAACGGCTCGCCAAGGGTTTCACCCCTGGACCCCAGCCACCGACGGCCCCGTTCCCGAGATGGTCACGGTTGGCGGTCGGTGGCTTAGAGGCGGTGCGGCATGGTCAGGAGGTCGGCATGGATGAGCAGTCGGCGGTGAAGCGTAAGGGTAAGGGTGGACGACGGGCATTGCCGGATGAGCGGCGCCGGAGCATCCGCAAGGAAGTCTGGCTGTCTCCCATAGAGCTGGCCGACCTTAAGGCGCGGGCCGCAGCGGTCGGCATCACGCCCGGTGAATACATGCGCCGCGCCATCACGGAGTCACCGATGCCTAAACCGCCAGTTCCGCAGGCCAACCTAGTGGCGTGGCGCGAATTGGCCCGGCTCGCCGCCAATACCAATCAATACCAGCACGCCGTGAATAACGGATCAGCCCATGCCTGGCAGCCGGAGTTGATCCCAGATCTACTCGATGCGATCCGGGAGGTCCGGATGGCACTACTTGGCGTCGCCTCTGACTCTGATGGGGATGGTGCCAGATGATTGAAAAGATCCGGAAAGGCAAGGGCGCGCGTGGATTGGCTGAATATCTGCTTGCCCAGAAGGACCACAATGGGGACTTGCGGCCTCGTGCGGACATTATCGGCGGAACCTTGGCGGGTCGGAACCCGCGCGAGTTGGCGGCGGAAATCGGGATGCTCCGCCGTCTACGTCCCAACCTGCAAACCGCCGTGGGGCATGTGTCCTTGCGGGTTCCAGAGGGTGATCGCCTTTTATCGGATACAGAATGGGCTGCTATTGGTGATTGTTGGGCGGCGGAAATGGGCATGGACAGCTATTGCACCGTGTGCCACGGCGATCACATCCACATTCTGTTTTCACGTGTTAATTCCGACGGTTCCGTGGTCTCCGATTCTCATGACTACCGACGGGGCGAAACGGCGGTAAGGAAGATCGAGCAAGAGTTCGGTTTGGTGCAGGTTGAGCCATCGCATCTTTTGGAGCCGGAGAAGTCTTTGACCCACAAAACCGCTCCCAAAAAAGGCGATTTTGTGGCAATGCAGAACGGCGAAGTTCCGGCCCGTATTTTTGTGCAGAACGCCTTGGATGCCTTGCTTGAACAGCGGCCAACCGCGACCCGATTTATTCACGATCTCGAAGCTCTTGGCATTGTCGTTGAACCGAATGTTGCCGGCACCGGGAAACTGTCCGGATTTGCGTATCACTTCGGAGATTATCGTTTTACATCAGCCAGTCTTGGACGTGCTTACACCATCGGTAACATGCAAAAAAGGGGGTTCACCTATGAGCCAGACGGAGATCTTGAAGCAATACGCGCAGCAAAAGACAGAGCAGCACGTTTCTGCACTGGTAGACGCGCCGGAAATGATCAGGCAAATCCTGCAGATGCGGCAGGAGTTGCAGAGCCTGCCGGAGGCGATAGCCGAGCTGACCTCATCCAGCCTGGCGCCGATGGCCCGGATGGCGGAGGCTTTGGACAAGGGGCTGGATACGCAGAGGGCGATCATGGACCCCTTGATCTCAAAAGCGGTGGAATCAATAGGGACGCAAATGGCGACGCTGGCCCACGACCGAGTGCAGAGGTCGGTGCGTATGGCGCGGGAGCAACATCGCAAAGCCAAGGAGGCAAGTCGGGCGGCAAACGGATGGATGACAGAAGCGAAGGCGTCACGGGCACAAAAGGCAGAGATGCTGGCGCAGATAAGCAAGCTGACGCTCCGGTTCTGGGTGGCGGCGGGGATCAGCGGTGCGTTGTTCCTGGTCGTCGTGTTGATGTCGCTGGGGAGGTTCCTCTGATGGCCTGGAACAGCAAATTCAAACAGGCATCGGCAGCGAAGCGCCGGGCCAAAGAGCAGTCCGAGAGGGGGCCTCTGGATATGAAGCGCCAGGCGGAGTTCGAACGGTTGCGTGCGGCGGCTCATGGCGCAGATATGATTGCCTATATGCGGGATTTTGGCATGGAGGTCAAAAGGGATGGTGTCAAAGATTGGATGGTCGAGGATCGTTACCGTGTAACGAAGAAGCAGGACCATTTTGTCTGGTGCAGCTGGGATGGAAGCCGGGGTGGTGATCCTATCGCATTTTGTGTGGAGGAGTTGGGCCGCAGTTTTCAGCAAGCATTGGCCGATTTGTCCGGGTCGCGCATTATCTTGCCTGGCCGCGAATTGAAGCCGGGCATCGCCTCTCTTGATCCTAAACCTCCAATGATCAGTCGGCGGGGGGATCTGGTCATGGAATACCTTGAGAATCGCGGTATATCCAGAAAAACGGTTCTGCGCGCCCAGGGCGCTGGATTCCTGCGCTTCGTCGATTACCAAGGCGTCCCGGCGGCGGCCTTCTGCGGTCTTGATGATAACGGCAGATTGCGGTCCATGACGTTGCGGTTAACTCAACCAATCAAGTCATGGAATGGCGAAACAGAGATTACGAAACTTGATATCCGGCATTCGGACAAGAGCTACCCGGCAATTTGGCGAGGCGATAATCAATCGCTCTGGATCGTGGAAGGCGGAATGGATGGCCTGTCGGTTCTTGACTGGTACCGGGCGCATCAGTCGGCCAATCCAAACATTGTTGTGTCTGGTGGCGCTGGAGTTAGATCCTTTATTGACCAGCCGCATGTGCAGAGGATGCTGGCGCGTGCCATAGTCGTATATGTGGCCATGGAAAACGAAAAAAACCACGAGACGCAAGCAAAAACTGACGCCGCCCACCAGAAGCAAATCGAGAATCTACAAGCTCTGGGGTGCAATGTCGTCGCCTGGCGGCCGCCGCTTGGTTCAAAAGATGTTGCGGATGCATGGGCGGCGGGTGCGTTGCCTGATGCACATGATCCGCTGGCGCACATGCAAGAAGAACAAAAAAGCGCGGATGCCGCCGTGAATTTGATACCTGCGGCCAGGTCATCGTCGACACCGGCGGCATCCGCGCCGTAAGAGATGTCAGCAGTTCCGCGCCCCCCTTCCCCGCTGGGTCCGCACCCCCTGGGGGGTCGGCGTCGCAGGCGCCGGGGGGATTGCGTATGATGATAACTGGATGGATTTTTGGACAGAAACGGAGCCGGAAATAGCCCAGAAAGTGTCCAGAAACAGAGTGTTCAGAAAACGTTGGTTTAAAAAACCAATATTATATACTATTAAATTATGACGATCACTGTTTTTCTATTTTCATGCTAACAGATAATTCTCTGGTGTCACCATTATGGATTAGATTGTTTGGCATCCATGTGTTACTAGCAGCTATATAAACACGATTTACTCCATTTATGTTTATGGTCAGAGACTGCTTCCTTCCCGGAACAAAGGTCTTACTGATCGATTTGCCGCTCGATTCAGTTACATTAACTGAAATATTTGGTGCGCTGTTCGGTATAAATTGCCCGGTCAGAATTATTTTGATTGGCTCGTTTTGGGTTTTTATCGTTACATTCTTACCTATCCACCCATATTTGTTGTAATTACCCCAGGTGTTTCCATAATAAACAAAATACCTCATTTTTCTTGGCACGTTATAAACTGTGCATCGCCCGTATTTTTCGCCGATCCAACCTTCATTTGTTATAGCATTCTCTAGTGGAGCCGGTGTATTGGAGCAAACAATCACATGCTTTACATGAAACTGTGAGCAATATCCTCTAAATAAATCGTGGAAATTCCTGCCAGGAACACCAGAAAACAGTTCTGATGTGACTTGCAGTCTTCTAAATGGTAGTGGAGTGAACCCGACATATCCGCCAACCATATTAAATTCCATTCCTGATTCTAATTGCCAAAACATAGATGACCCAGTATAGCCGAAAGGCAAAACTAGAACATTGGAGCCTTTTAATTCATCATGTTCAGTAAAAATACTTGGAACATGTTGCCCGCCCCAGCTGTACATAGAAGTGTTTGGAACTATGAAAATTATTGATAAACTTGCTGCAACATATCTTACCCATGTAGCCTTTTCAGTTGATAGCCAGAAAGCGATAAGTATGGCCACCACTAAGCTTGCATAATTTGTAAACCTTGTGGGCAGAGCCCCCCTTATTAGTGGCACATGCGTAAAAATTGTCCACGGCATTCTGACGTGTGTATTCACGCCATTGACATGTAAATACGGGCCTAACGAAAAAACGACAACTATTATAAAAATAACAAATAAGGCGGTCCCTGTTCTCTTTTTTTCAGAAACGTAATCCCTAAGAGCGAATGATGTTAATAACAGTAATGGCAATCCAATATATGCGCCTTCTTCGGCATAATTTCCTGTGAATCTAGAAGCAATGCTGGAAAACACGCTTCTGCCAATCCTTGTCACTGGTGTTGGTATTATGTAATTCAATAGATCAGATGAATAACTCGTCGGGCTGTTGATTATTTTTGGAACACTAGAAAAGCCCTTGATCAAAAAATATATAAATGGAGATAACAAGATCGCGGCAATGAAATATGAAACAGCTAACCATAAAGAAGACAACAGTATTTGTTTTCGCAAATCTCTTTCAAAACCTATGAACACTAATATAGAAATGAATCCAAACAAAGTAGCTGTCGCAAGAACTTCTGTGGATATACCTGCTTCGAGAAAAATAATTATCGCCATTATTATTACAAAATAGTATTTATTTATATCATTTTTTATGTGCATTACAAACAACAGTATGGCCAATGGAATTAAGCAGGCAAAATCTAGGTTTAAGTGCCCAAGCAGTTGGCCCATTACATATGAGCTAAAACCAAACACATAACCACCAAGAAAAGCAGCGGCGTTATTCTTGTATAGGTACCTCAACAAAAAGAAGGCGCAAAATGCATTGAGCGGTGCTGCCAACAAACTTAACAGGTTCCAGCTAAATATAGGACCAAACAGCATTGTTAAGGGTGCTGCCAGCAGTGACAATGTTGGGATTGATGTTGCCCAAGTTAGGTTGAATCCACTGGGATACCACACATAATTAGTAACAAATGGATTCAGCCCGTGTTCAATTGCATATGGCCACCAATTTATAAACCATATAAAGGACTCCTAGTCACCTCCAGGCATAAAAATAGTGCGTTCGAAGTTGTGAGAAAAAGGGTGAAAAAAAACGACGTTAAGAAAAATGTATAAAAAACCAACTGTCAATGTAAAAAGTGCTTTATTTGTCTTGCTAACGGTAGTCATTTGCTATCCTGAATGTATGGTGTTGTGCTCTGAGTGGCCCGTCTTGGTTTGAAAACTACGAGTTTTGAAGACGTGAAATTAAAACCCAAGCCAGCCAATGAGCCAGCAGCAACTGCTAGCACGGGGTTGCTTGAGAACATGGTTAACGTGAGCACCAATATTCCATAAACGCCATTGTTCACCACTGCTCCAACCGAGTTTGCCGCCACATATCTGGTCCACTCATGCAGCCATTTGTCACTTGCATGTTCTGCAAAGGTCCATTTTCGATTGATCAGCCAGGTAACCGTTACCGCCACACTGAACGCCACAGCCTGGGAGGGAATTGGTTTCATCCCGACTGTCTGGGTGCATAGCGCCACAATCCCGGCATCCACAAGAAATCCTGCCACACCAGAAATGCCAAACCGGATCAGCTGGTGAAGTTGTTTAATCTGGGGCATTCGCATCTCTACTATGACATTCCGAGTTATCTGAGACGCTGCGCACCAAGTACACTGGTCTTCCCTTCGTCTCTTCATAGATTCGGCCAAGGTATTCGCCGATGACCCCCAGTGCGATCAACTGCACACCTCCAAGGAAGAGCAGCGTTACCATCATGGATGGATAGCCCTTGACCGGGTTTCCATATACCAAGGTTCCGATAATCAGGTAGATCGCGTAGAGGAAGGCTAAGCCGGAGACGATCAAACCTAGATGTGCCGCGAGCTGCAAGGGTACCTTGCTGAAGGATGTGATTCCTTCGATGGCAAAGTTCCACAGCTTCCAATAGTTCCAGGTGGTTGTTCCAGACAGGCGGGGATCTCTATGGTAGTACACGGCCGTCGTTCGGAATCCTACCCAAGCGAAAAGCCCTTTCATGAACCTACGGCGCTCGGGGAGTTTCCGTAGGGCCTCCAATACCGGGCGGGAAAGCAGTCGAAAGTCCCCCGTGTCTTCGGGTATCGGTATGTCACTCATCCGGTTGATGAAGCGATAAAAGGCGTGGGCACTTGACCGTTTGAGCCATGACTCCCCTTTCCTCGAGAGACGCACGGCGTTGACAACGTCGTATCCCTCCCGCCACTTGGCGAGAAGCTCTGGGATGAGTTCTGGCGGGTCCTGGAGATCGGCATCGAGCGGGATGGCACAGTCTCCCCGGGCATGATCCAGTCCAGCGGTCAGCGCGGCTTCTTTGCCAAAATTGCGGGAAAGGTCGATGACCACTACTCTGGAATCCCTGCGGTGCAGGGCCAACAGGCGATCCAGCGTATCGTCTTTACTGCCATCGTTGACGCAGACCATCTCCCAGGCTTTCCCGGTTTTCTCCATAACGGAAAGAACGCGCTCATAGAGCGCAGACAGGTTCTCTGCTTCGTTATGACAGGGTACGACCAGAGAAACTTCTGGATGGTCTGCGGTCAACTTCCAGCCTTTGATCGGGTTCTTATGCTTTTTCGGATGGTATCACTGGATACTTATCGATATCCACGCGCGCAGGACAAGACAATTTGCATCATTGTGTCTCATGTCCGCTGACCCAGACCGGGCGGATGGTCTGAATTTGCTTGGTTTTCTTCCTGCCGGATAGAGGCTGTTATGAGACATTATGATGCGGCCTTCTTTTCTGTTGATGGTGGATGTCCGCCAAGCCGCCCATTTTTTCTGGCGGCTTCTGCC
Source organism: Acidithiobacillus sp. (assembly GCA_028065135.1). The sequence goes on along the minus strand of JAPTWR010000196.1, from coordinate 4,009 downwards.
TTGGCGGGGCTTTTTGATATGCTCCCTTTCCGTCCCAGGCTACGCATCCATGCCGCTGTGCCGAGAGCCCCTCGCGCCACGGCGGGGACGTACAGATCAGCGTCCAGTCGCGGAAAGTGTAATCCCATGCCATCCCCCTCGATGATGATCTCGGCCATATCCGCAGGGGTGGCGCTCTCCATGCCCTGAATCAACGTCGGTGGGATGTGTAGGCCAACGCCGTTGTTCAGCTCGATCACGATCCTTCCCGTGGGTTGTTCGTAGTGGGCGGACGCCGCCAGCGGGCCGGCGGCGAGCGCCTCCTGTCCACGCTGATTTGCGGCGTCCCAGTCGCGCTCAAGAATTTTGTCTACCTGATCCAGGGTGCCTCTCCCACTCTCCACAGAATAACGCCAATCAGGATAGGCTTTCTTCCAAAATGTGGCGCATCTCCATTCTGGAAAAGCCGATATTCTCCCGTAGCTCTGGTGGCCCATCCGGGCAATGCAATATTAACACGGCGCTGCGTTCCCCTTGTACCACACGCACATGACCGGGACGATGATCGTTGAGGTAGATCACTACCCGCGCTGCGTCTATGCGATCAATGGTGGGCATAATGCCCTGTTATCCTAGGCGAGCTTGGGTTTGGACGCAAGGCATTGATGGGACGGCCCCTCCACCGAGGGGCTACAAACGTACCAGAAAGAGCTCAAGCAGAGGGAAGACGGCGCGCATCCTCCATGCGGCCCAGAACCAGACCCAGGATGTTTTGTCCAGGGGCGGAGATCCGGCCAACCAGTAACGATTCTCCTTGCAGCATAAGGGCGAAATCGCCAATCAGGTCTGAAGAAACCATGTCAGGCAGTCCGCAAGGGGACGCCCTATTCATCGCAACGAGCCATAGCACACCAGAACCAGCGTCTTTGTAAAAGCGCAAGCGTTGCGCTTTGCCATGCTCCATGGCCTCCTCGCCCAGAAAAAACCGGTCCAAGCGCACCATTCCTACAGGATACTGGTGAATATCGCCGAGAGGAAAAACCGGGACGTCGCAAATATCGGCATGGGATCCGCCGAGATCCAGGCGATGGCTCAGGGCCATCCAGGCATGCCGACAGGCGTCCGGGTGAACAGAGGTCGGCGACGCTGCGAATCCCCCGCCCTGAGCCCCCTCCGCCGCCAATTCTGGCAGCAGCCAGAGACTGGTGTCCACATGGAGAGATTGCCGCAACCAGCGTGCCCACTCGGTTACTTCCGGAATGCCGCCCCTGTTGGTGGCGCCTGTGTCTGTGAAAAGCCGGGTCCCTTCCGCGGAGGGAATGTAGAGATGTTCTCCCCCAAGCTGACCCGCGATCTCGTCATACTTTCTTCCTTCGCCAAAGTGACGCAGCCGATGATGCCGCCCCAGGCCCGGCCACCGGTCGCGTAGAAGGGGATAATAGTCGGGGCGTACTGATAACAGGACCTGCCGCCCGTCGCGGGGATGGCTCAGCACATGAATCCAATCACGCCGGGGATGGTCGGCTTCCGTGACCAGATCCCATGCATCCTCCGGCCGCAGCTCTACAGGAAGACGTGCGAAGGCTTCCAGATGGTTGGCCGAGGCGACGCGCCATACATGCAGCGCCGGGGCCAATCGTAATTTGCGATCGACCACCTCCAGGCCCGACCAGCGCAATAACTCCAGAAGTTTGGCGTTGCTGATGGTGCGATCGCCGCGCAACAGGCCCATCAGATTGGAGCGGCCCAGCCCGAAGCGGCGGGCCATCTCTGCCAGGCTCCAGGGCGACAGGGCATAAAAGTCGGATAAAGGCTCAATAGCTACCGGATAAGAAAGCGCTGGACGTGGCATGGCAAGGCTCCTGTGTGCGGATGGGCTGTAAGGATGAAGTACACCCTGCGGGTGTCGGCATCCCTTGATAGACATATAGTACAGTATATTTGACAAATATGCACTACATAGGTAATATAGGACCAACGTGGAGCAAGTGTCCACAGAAAGGAGCCGGAAATGTTCGTTTGGTACACCGACCTGGAAGAGCGTTTGCCTTGCTTGTTGGAGTGCCTGGATGAGCTGTGCGAGAGCATGGATCAAGACGGGAAGTTGGTACCCATCTGGATCCTCCAGGAAATTCCTTCGATGCGCATGGCCGTTCGTGCGTATTCCGGACGCCTGTCTCAAGATTGGCCTATTCAGGCGCTGGAAAAGACCCGGCGTTTTGCATTGGAGATGGCGGTGGCGTGCATCCCGATGGGTGGTTTGGCGGAAGCGGTCCAGAAAGAGGGCTGTTGGAGCCCGTCGGAGGAGTTCGCCTGGCAGTGGGCGACGGTGGCCGCGCAGCTGGGCTCGAAGCTGGGGGAGATCTATGCCTTGGTGCTGGCCGCGCGCCTGCAGCCGAAAGCCTACGGAACATTCCTGAGAGACGCCTTTGATTACTGGCGCGCGCAATTGCGCGACAAGGCGGATTTCTGGATGGATGGCCGCGATCGCAGTGCGCAGGCCAAGGCGCTGATGCTGGAGATGGGGCTGCAGGCCGTAGCCCGGCTGGGAGATGCGGGTTTGGCTCGGGAGGTCGACCGGTATATCCGCAAGAGCGGAATCGATGTGCCACTCCCCCTCTTTCCGCTCCTGTGTGCGCTGGAGCGGGTGCTGGGCAAAGCGGATATTCCTGCGGACGACACGCGTTCCCGGCGGACGGTGCTCCAGTCCATGCAGTCGCCCGGGAAGGAGGATGACCGCCGCGGCCTGGAGCGTTTTCGTCCCCTTCTGCGACCTTTGCCGCTGATTGCGTGGCCGCAAAGCCTTTCCTGGGCGAAGCTGCTGCGAGAGGAATTTCCCTGGATGGAAGCGGCGATTGGCGCACTGGAACGGCAACAGGTTCTGGCCCAGCGCCTGGGCGCGGACAGTCTACGGCTGCGGCCCCTGCTCCTTCTGGGGCCGGCCGGTACGGGAAAGACGCGTTTTCTCCAGAGGTTGGGCGAAGTGGTGACTGTTCCGACGATCTTTGTACCTTTGGCCGGAGCCAGCGATAACATGCTGTTGAAGGGCACGGCACGCGGTTGGGCCAGCGCCCGTCCGGGTTTTCTGGTGGAAATGATGCTGGAGCGGCAGTGTCCCAATCCTTTGGTGGTTCTGGACGAGATCGATAAAATTAGTCTGGGGCGCACCAACGGACGGGTCTGGGAAACCCTGCTGACCTTTCTGGAACCTGCCAGCAGCAGGAAAGTGCTCGACGAGTTTCTGCTCGGTGAGGTCGATTATTCCGCCATCAGCTGGGTGGCGACGGCAAACAGTCTGGAGGATTTGCCGGGGCCGTTGCGCTCCCGCTGGGAGGCCATCCAGGTGGGGCTTCCCCAGGCCGAGGATTTCGATCGCATCCTGGAAAACGTGCGACGGGATGTCGCTGGTGAGTATGGCGTGGACATGGGGACCTTGCCCGAGCTGGATGCCATGGTCAGGGATCGTCTGCAGCGCGCCTTTGCCCGGAACCCTCAATCCGTGCGCGCTTTGCGGGGAGTGGTGTGTCGGCTGCTGGAGATGCAGGCCATGGCGGAGCGGCCGTCGGGCAGGAATGGAGGCTGGTTGCAATGACGCGGGATAGGTCGGAGGAGTGTGTGCTCGCCATGGCCGGCGAGCCGCCGCGCTTCCTCCGCCTCCTGTCGGACATCCATGTGGATGTGAATCCACCCTCCACCGTTCGTCTGGCGCCCTTGCCGACGGATAAACAGAGTATTCTCGTCCTTGCGGGGGACTTCGGCACGCCCAAAAAGCTGGCCGACTGGCTCAAGATGGTGGCGACCCCTTTTCCACATATCGTGGCGGTGTTGGGGAATCACGATTACTGGGGTTTATCCGTCGAACGGGCACCGGAAAAGTGGCGGGAGGGCCTGGCCAGGCATCTACCGGAGGATCGGATGGCGCGGTTTATCCTGCTGGAAAGACAAGGCGTGGACATCGGCAATATCCGCTTTTTCGGAACCACCCTGTGGTCGGATTTTGATGGCGGCGACCCCTATTCCATGCGGGCGG
>JAPTWR010000184.1 GCA_028065135.1 Acidithiobacillus sp. | reverse complement strand
ACATTGATGTGCGGAATAAAGGCATAGTTATAAGCCGGAACGGGAGAGTGCGTCATCCATTCCAAACTGCGGCCCGTACCCCAGGCATCGGCGCCCGCGCGGTTGCTTACGCGATCCCGGAGGCTGACATACAGATGCGCCACGAAGAAGCATACGGCAAGCACATAAAACACCATACCGACCAGCATGACATGGAGATAAGGGGACCATTGCGTATACGGGATATAATCCAGACGGCGTGTCATACCGGCAAAACCCAAAAGAAACATGGGAATGAATGTCCAGCCGGTCCCAAGAATCATAAACCAGAAAAACCATTTACCCCATTTCTGTTCGAGCCTGAAACCAAAGACTTTGGGAAACCAATATTCAACGGCACCAAACACGCTCGCCGCGATCACCAAAACCATCATATGAAAATGCGCGACCACAAATAGTCCGTTGTGCCACATGTAATCGCTGCTGGCGAACGCATTCATCATACCCGTCATACCACCAACCAGCAGGAGGAAGAGTGCAAGCAACGCCCATAGCATGGGCAGCTCATAGCGGACACGTCCGCGATACATCGTGAACACCCAATTGAACACTTTGACGCCGGTAGGAATACCCACCAGCATAGTGGTGATACTGTAAAAGCTGTTGACACTGGGTGACGCCGCCATGGTGAAGAAATGATGCAGCCATACCCCCCACGACACCCCGCCGATAGCGAATGAAGCGATTACCATCGTCGCATATCCAAACAACGGCTTCTCAGAAAATGTGGGGATGATTTCCGACATCATGCCGAAAGCCGGCAGGATCAGGAAATACACCTCCGGATGCCCCCAAACCCAAAACAGGTCGCTATAAAGCATCAGGTTCCCGCCCATACCCGCGGTATAGAAATGGGTACCCACATAACGATCCAATGCAAGCAAAGCCAGGGAAACCATGAGCACCGGGAAAGAGGTGAGCGCGATGAGATTGGTGCTGAGAGACGCCCACGTGAATATGGGTAAACGCATCCACGTCATCCCCGGGGCACGCATCTTCACGATGGTCGCAATCAAATTGATACTGCCCAAGGAGGTGCCAATGGCGCTCAGCTGAAAAGTCCATATCCAGTAATCCACGCCGACCCCGGGACTGTACGGCAGCTCGAAATAAGGCACGAATCCATACCATCCACCGTGGGCAAAGTTGCCTATGAACAGCGATACCATCACCAATGCCGCACCGGCGGTGGTGAGCCATAATCCCAGGGCATTCAGATAGGGATAGGCCATATCTCGGGCGCCAATCTGCAGCGGCACGATGATGTTCATGATACCCACCAGCAACGGGGTCGCCGCGAACACCACCATGATCAAGCCATGGGCCGTAAAAATCTGGCCCAGGTGAAAGGGCGTGAGATATCCATGCACCGCCCCCATGTAACCCGGCGCCTCGTGGCCAACGGCGATGGCCTGCTGCGTGCGAATCATCAAGGCGTCGATGAATCCTCGAAACAGCATGATCAGTCCAAGCAGACAATACATGACGCCAATTTTCTTGTGGTCCACCGTTGTGAGCCATTCCCGCCAGAGATATCCCCATTTACCGAAATATGTTGTAGCCGCTAATATCGCGATCGCCAAAACAGCCACAAAGGTAAAAGTGCCCAAGAGAATGGGGTTTTCATAAGGTATTTGCTGAAGCGTGAGCCGGCCCAGCACAGGAGTCCACGGCCCTTGTAAATGTACCAACATGTCAATAGTCTCCCGCTTTCTGTTCGGCGCGTTGTTTTTTCATGTAATTGACCATATTCTCGGTCATCGCCATGGGCGTCGGCCATACTTTGCCGCGCATGACCTCATCGATCACATGATCAAACAAACCAGGCTGCACGCTACCGAAGATTTGCCGATCTCCGCCAACGGCTATATACGGTTTTGCAAAACGATCAAAGCCGGCATAGCTGAGATGCTGGGGAGATTGCTGGGCACTCTTCACCCACTGTGCAAATTGCGTCATACCGACGGCCCGCGTCTGAAAATGCATCCATGACAACCCCGCACCGCTGTAATCGGCAGAATAACCTATGTAGGTGCCTGCTTTGTCGGCCACCAGCGCCTGCTTGGTACGCATGCCCGGCATGACGTCGATCATGCCGACCAGCTGGGGAATCAGGAAGTCATTCATCACGGAAGTGGACGTCAGGCGGAACTTGACGGGAACCCCTACCGGAACCACCAATTCATTCACCGAGGCAATATGTTGTTGCGGATAAATGAACAACCAACGCCAATCTGTCGCGATGACATCGACCTCCACAGGATCCCCGCCATTTACCTTCTGCGCTTTGGAGATAACACCCGGATTATAGGGGTTGACATCATAAATAGCCTTTACCGACAGGTAGGACAAGATCCCCACTGTCACCAGGGGAATACCCCAGACAATGATCTCTATGGTGCTTGAGTGGCTCCACGTGGGATGATAACTTCCTTTGCCGCCCTTTCTATACCTCCACATTGCCCATATGGTCAGCAGTGTCGTGGGGACAATAATAAATAACATGATCACCACATCAAGAATGAAATAGTGATAAAATGTATGTGATATCAAACCTTCCGGTTTCAGCAGATACAAACCGTCACTGGAACAGCCTCCCAACGTGAGCGCGGCTAGTGACAGTAGCATTTTTGCGCACATTTCATAGCGTTTATTCTCTATAAACACCTGAACCTCCAAATACACGTTTGTGTAGATATCCGACCCATCTTCTCTGGTCTCCTTACGCTCCCGCCGCTTCCATGCCGCTACGGTTATTTGTTTTATCCGATCGGTTGGCATGACCGGATGGAGTCTGTGTGCTACGCGCGTGGGCCATTTGGCCAGGGACATCCGATTGGTGGGGGAGGGCCCGCCGAGACTCCGCGATGCAGGCTCCGCGGCACGCACAGGGGCCACGCCCGAGACATATCAGGGACGCACCGGCAAATCCCCCACGGAGATGATGCCGCTGCAGGACAACGCGGGCGGCTGATCCGCGAATGTTCGGCTCAGCCGCAAGGCGTGATCCACAGGCTGCCGCATGAGGCATATGCCCAAGCATATGCGATACCCGGACGCCGCTCCTCACCGAAGTGTAGTACAACGTCGTCATCCCGCAACCACACGTCGACATATCGGTGTTCCAGCGATACGCGCGCAGACCCGAGAGCCTGCACCAGTCAACGCCTCCCCGCCACGTTGCATCCTGCCAAAAATAACCGTATCCGCGCGACACCCCCTGCCATGAGACAGACAGCCACATCTCACCCTGGCGGGGCGACCCCCCAGGGCACACGAAAGCGATCCCTCCTGAACGACACACGGTTTGAGCAACATGCATGACAACACCTGTAATATTACCGCCCTGTGATATAGCAAGCCGCATTCCATAATAAAAATCTAATATTGATGAATTAAGCTATTATAATTTAATGAAGTACATGTCTGATTTATTGTGCCTATTTGGCATTCTGATCGGTGCATAAAACTGTTGTTACTGCTTGCGTCCTGCCATTTATGGCGGTCGCCAAACCATCGTCTGCCAAGAACGGCAGACGCTTCAACATCCCCGGGGATCGATGCGTAACGACATGCGTGCCATAGACTGCCCTTGTCCGGAGCCAGAGAAATCATAAACCGCGCGCAAACCCCTACTACCGCAGGGCGCCGATTTAGCGTTACCGATCATTGTTTTTTATTGCCTTATAGATACATGACATTCCGCAATCGCCTTTTTCAAGCAGTAGATAGGTGCTACCCTGACTCCTTTCGTACCGGATTCGATAAATAGACGGGCAGGCGGCGATTATGCGCCACCAATGCGCCATGCATGCCAGGAAACATTCACGATGCCGGGTTGACTCCGCAAGATTTCAGGTTAGATTGGCCGTGTGTGCGTGGAAACAAAAATACCTTCTGAACCCGGCAACGCTCCGGGAGCCATAACAGGTACATGTCACATGCCCCAAAATTTCATCCGCGAATTAGTGCATCGCTTTCTATTCCGCCAATCAAGAAAAATCAAGTCATGGCTCACGAAACGCCTGCTGATGCGGTCAGACGGGCGCATCCCAAGCCAATCGCACAAGAAAGACCGCAGCGACGCTTGGGAGGTTTACCGTGAAAATACAGCTCGCCGTGAGCAATGCCCGGCTCAGGCTCTGTTAGAGAATGGTGGTCTTGAGGTCTGGTATCAACCTGTGCTTGACGGTCATTCCCGCAGAGTGGTGGGGATAGAGGCCTTGGCCAGACTGCGCGATACCGAGGGGGGCATACTTACCCCGGAAAGATTCCTGCCTCAATTATCGACCGATGAGACGACCAACCTCAGTCGGATGGTCTTGATCCAAGCCTTGGAAGATCTCAAAAAACTGGATGCATTGGGCTGGTCTCTCTGGGTTTCCTTCAATGTCGCTCCGGAATCCTTTGGTAGTCGCAGCGCCACCTGTCTACAGAAGGTGATCGGAGCCAGTGGGGTAGCCCCCCAGAGAATCACTCTGGAGATTCTGGAGGGCGGTGAGTTCGCCGAATATGCCACGGCTTTGTCCGCCATGCACGACATCAAGGCATTGGGCATGCGTCTGGCGCTGGACGACGTGGGGAGCGCCTATGCCTCCCTCCTGCGCCTGAAAAACCTGCCCATCGACGAGATCAAGCTGGATCAGGGCTTTGTCCGGACGCTGGAAGAACGGCCGCAGGATCTGCATTTCGTTCGAACCATGCAGGAACTGGCCACGGAACTGCGGCTGGATCTGGTGGTGGAAGGGGTCGAAACCCCCAGTATCCTGGATGCCATGATCACCACAGGGGTGCCCTACCTGCAGGGTTATGCGATATCCAAACCCTTACCGCTGGCCAAGCTGCCGTCCTTCCTCTCCAACTCTGCGCCTGATCCGGGCGCTTACCCGAACAGCCTTTTCGGCTTCTATGCGAGCGTGCTCGCTCACCACACAGCGGTCAAGCGGCTGTTGCTCATCGATCCGTCGCAAGTGAATCATGAAGTCCTGAAGGATGGCCGCCGGTGTCGTGGAAACGACGTGCTGCATCACTTGGGCTATGGGGAAGAGAGCCGGTTGATACAGTTACACAACCATTACCATCGGGTGTTTGGCGTCGTCGCCAGTCATGGCACGATCAGGCACAAGGCTTGGGATGCCGTTGAGTCCGCGCTGCACGAATTGCTGGAAGCCATCCTGGGGGCCCGTTAGGCCACGAACCCCCCGGTACTGATACGCCTACTCCGGACGCCCCTTGCATTCGCCACTAGGTTGAGGGAAACGGGGTCTGCCCCTCAGTTGCGGTTCTTTCCCGCATGATACGCACCGCTTCCCCAAGCGCCGCTTGAAATTGATGACTGTGCACGTGCAGTTGACCCAGTAGCCGATGCAGTTCTTCGCGATTCCCACCGCTGCGTACCTGGAGGATTTTCCGGCCCAACGCATGCACGGTGGCGTGCTCGGCCAACAAACTTTCGATCCCCGGCACATTGGACGCGTGCGTCCGAAGCCAACCCGTGATCGGGCAAGCCGCCAGTTCCGCATCCTCGCACAGCCCGTGGTTCAGCGCGGCTTCTTCCGCCGCATGCACCCACCCCAGGTGCTGATACAGCGCCAATAGTGGCGTATCGATATCTCCGGAGCCGAGAACGAAGTTCCGCACGAAATCGGCCACGGCCGCGCCTTCCAGTGGCTTCGTAATGGCATATCCCTGGAGATAGTGCACCTCCATCTCGCGCAGAAGAGCGATATGGGCCTCGCTTTCCACACCTTCCACGGTAATGATGACGTTCATTCCCAAGCCGAGGTTGACCAGGCTCTCGACAAACACCAGATCCTGGGGGCGGTTGGGCAACTCGCGGATGAACCCCTGATCAATCTTGATCTCGTCGATGGGCAGGTTTTTCAGGCGCAGGAGGGAGGCATAGGCGCTCCCCACGTCGTCCAGCGCGATCTTCATCCCCGCGCCGCGTAGCTGTTGCAGGTGCCCCAAAGCCGTGTTCCGTTCGAGAATCTCTCCCACTTCCAGCACCTCCAGCACCAGCGCTGTCGGGGGCGCGTCTGGAAAGTCGGCCAGCGTGCTGAGGACGGCATCGGCAAATCCGGGCTGGTCGAGTTCTTCCGGGGTGACATTGATACTGAGGAAAAGATCCAGTCCGGATTTTCGCCATTGTGTCAGTTGCCGCAACCCCGTTTGCAACACGAAACGCCCCAGCGCCTGACGCTCCCGCACGCCCAGGGCCGAGAGAAAGTGATCAGGAGAAACATCCTGGTCTTCCCGGCGCCAGCGGGTCAAGGCTTCAAGGCCCGCCACCCGGCCCGTCGCCAGGGCCACCAACGGCTGGTAACGCAATGTCACCGCTCCCGTGGACAGGGCCTGCAGAAAATTCCGGCGCAGCAGTTCATCGCCCATGTTGATGTTGCCCAGTTCCGGATAGTAGATCTGCGCCCAGCCTTCACTATCGCGGCCCGGGCGCGCCTTGGCCGCATACATGGCCTGATCGGCGTGCCGCAGGAGCAGGTCGGCATCGCCCTCGTCGAAGGGATAGATGCTGTATCCCAGGCTTGCCTGAATACTGGCCACTGCTCCATAGATCGGGAAAGGCCGTGCGATCGTCGTCCAGAGGCGGGCCAGGACCTGGTCCAACTCATCCATGCCGCGCAGTCCTTCCAGCAGCAGCACAAACTCATCACCGCCCAGGCGGGCCACCGTATCGGTCCGGCGTACGGCCTCCTGCAGGCGGCGAGCCATTTCTTTCAGCAGATCGTCGCCGACTCCGTGGCCGTAAACGTCATTGACCGGCTTGAAGGCATCCAGGTCGAGAAAACCCACGACCAGCAACCGCTCCTGCCGCTCGGCGCGGGCCAGCGCCTGATCAAACACCATCCGCAGTCCCTCGCGGTTGGGCAGACCCGTCAGGACGTCGTGAGTGGCCTGCGCGGTCAGGGTCCGCTCGAAAGTCTGGCGCTGCGCTTCCCATCGACGGTCCAGGGAGAGGATGCGTTGATACGCAACCAGACTGAACCCCAAAGCGATGACCAGAAAAACCAGCGGGAATTGGATATATCGTTGCCACCAGGCCACCAACCACAGCCGTTCAGGGATGGAAATGAACGCGGTCAACGGATACCGGTTCAAACGCGTAAAGGCCCCGAACCGATAGCTCCGCTCCACCGTGACGAGGCCTGCATAAATTCCGTGACGTGCATGGGGGTCCCGCTGCAGGGCCAGCCGCAAGGCCCCGCCCGCGGGGACCGGATAGGAAAGCATCCGGGCGAGATTGCCCTGGGGTACAGGCCAGCGCCCCTCGAGATAAAAGTCATTCCGGATCAGGCCGACAGCCGTTCCGGGGCGTAAGGGCAAATGGCTCAGGAAGCCTTCGATGTCATGAAAGCGCAGCGGGGTGGTTACTACGAACAAGGGCTCCCCCCCGGGGGAAAATACCGTGTATCTCAGGGGGATGACCCAATGATCCACCAATGGCCCTTGGATCGGGTGGTAGATTCGCATGCCGTGTACCTGCAAGTTTTTCTGGAAACCCGGCCAGATGGTCGGATTATTGCGAAAATCCGGCAACGGCGCCCCGGCCGGCGCGGTCGTGGAGGCGACCACCTGCCCATTCGGGGTGATGAGATTCGCGCTGACGATCTCCGAGAAGCTTTTCTGATAGTCCAAGAGAAGCCTCCGGGCGCGGCGAGGATGCTGCAGCGCGTCTGCTCGCTGTAATCGCCGCCCCAAAAACTGAAGCCCGGAGGCGTGGCCGTCCAGCAGCTTTTGCGTGACCGTCGCGACCATGTCGGATGCCAGCATCAGACGATGCTGGCTACCCTGTTCATAGCGGTGCCAGGAGGACCAGGCGTACCATCCGGAAAAGACCACCACCCCCACGAATGCCCCCCAAAAGGCCATGGACATGGTCCACCGGTAGGGAGGTATGGTAATGGGACGGGTGAGGAACGCGGGAATTTTCAGGGGGGTTTTCAAACGCCATCATCCCCGCAACCTCGAGAGCTAGCGGTCATCGCCAAAGTGGCTCCAGGGACCGTTCCCCGCTCCGTGCGCATCGTTATCGCCCCATTCAGCATAAGCGCGACGGGCCACATTCCGCTGCGTCTTGCGGAATGCGATGTCGCGCGCATTCATACCAATGCACCTCTCCGTATGGCCGCACACATGCCCGAACCTTCCGTAAGGGCACCGGCACCGCAGCATCTCCCCGGTCTGCGGCCGCTCACGACGCCGCTTTTCCGTTCTGGCACCCCGCCGCCGAACGCCGCACAACCATCTGCTTTATTTGGTGCGCAGTACTGGAGTCGAACCAGTGACCTTCGGCTTCGGAGGCCGACACTCTATCCAGCTGAGCTAACTGCGCGCGCCAGGAATTATAAAGAGTTCTTCCCGCCGTTGTCCAACCCTTCCTGCGCAAGCCCCTGAAAATTCAGCGCCAGCCAATACTGTTCCGTTGATCGCGCGCGCGAGGCTTCGGGCTTGCGCACCACCATCTTCTTGAAGTCCCGGCGCAGGGCGCGGCGCAATTCCTCCGCCCCGGAACCCATAAAAACCTTCATCAGTAGCGATCCACCCGGTTTCAGCCAGCGTTGCGCCATGTTCAGCGCCAGTTCCGCGAGGTCGATGGCGCGTGCCTGATCAACGCTGGCAATACCGGACATGTTCGGCGCCATATCGCTCATGATCAAATCGGCGCCCTCCGGCAAGTGCTCCCGACAGACCGCGAGCACCGCGTCATCATACACATCACCGCAGATCACCGTCGCACCCGCCACCGGGTCCATGGGCAGGCGATCCACCGCCACCAGCCGTCCCTTTTTACCGATCAAGGGCGCGGCGACCTGGGTCCAGCCTCCGGGTGCCGCCCCCACGTCCAGCACCTGCATGCCCGGACGGATGAGGCGATCCCGCTGCTGAATCTCCAGCAGCTTATAGCTCGCCCGTGAGCGATATCCTTCTTTCGCGGCCCGCTGCACGAAGGGATCCGTGAAGTGTTCCCGCAACCATTGCTCACTGGATTTACTTCTTGCCAAACCGCGCTCCCGGGCTTTGACCCTCGCTCTCCGCAAACGTACACTCTGCCGTTGGACATCCCGGCACCAGACCGATAGAGAGAATAACATGCTGGACACCAAAGAAAGACAAATTCTGCGCGCTCGTGCTCACGCCCTCAAGCCGGTGGTCATGATAGGTGCCCACGGCGTCACCGATGGTGTCGTTGCCGAATTGGAGGTCGCCCTCAACGCCCACGAACTCATCAAGGTACGTCTGCCGTCCGTGCCCCACGACCAGCGGGACGCCATGACGCAGACCTTGGCCGAAACCAGCCACGCCGATATCATCGGACGCGTCGGGCGTATGCTCATCCTCTATCGCCCGCGCCCGGAATCTGCGCGCAAACGCTGATCGGAACCATCCGCGTGGCTTGGCAGCCCACTCCCGGAGCGCTAGACTGTCTCTGAATCGCAACACCACACACGGCCCGGAGCACATCCCAATGGAAGCAGCCCCCCCCACGGAGATTCAGATCAGCGTGGAAACCCGCTATCTACCCCAGCAATCCAGCCCCCAGCAAGAGCATTTCGCGTTCGCCTATCAGATCACCATCGAGAATCTGGGTCCGCAGACCGCCCAACTGCTCAATCGCCACTGGATCATTACCGATGCCGAAGGCCACGCCCAGGAAGTCAAGGGGCCGGGCGTCGTCGGCGAACAACCTACCCTGCACCCCGGACAGCGCTTTTGTTACACCAGCGGTGCGGTTCTCCCCACGCCCGTAGGCAGCATGCACGGCACCTTCGAATGGATCAGCGACACTGGCGCCAGTTTCCTCGTTCCCATCCCCGCCTTTCGTTTGGCGGTCGCCACCGTCTTCCATTGAGCCGCCAGAGCCTGCAGCGCGCCTATACCCTCTGGGCGCCCATTTACGATCTCGCCGTGCGTGGCTTCTCAGCCCCTCTGCGACAACGCAGTCTGAGCGGCATTCCAGCCGGCCCCTGCCGTATTCTCGTCGACGGCATCGGCACCGGCCTCGACATCCCATACCTGCCACAGCATGGCGAGATCGTCGGTATCGACATCACCCATGCCATGCTGCGCCATGCCCAAAAGCAAGGCGCGAAAATCACACTGGCACAGGCCGATGCCGAGACGCTACCCTTCCCGGACGCCTGTTTCGACATAGTGGTCATGCACCTGATCCTCGCGGTCGTCCCCCATGCTGACACGGCCCTGGCGGAAGCCAGCCGCGTCCTGCGACCGGGGGGTCGTATCTTGCTCCTTGACAAATTTTTACGCCGGGGTCAACGCGCCTTCTGGCGGCGCCTGCTGACGCCCATCTCCAGCGCCATCGCCACCCACACCAGCCTCGTCTTTGAAGAGATTCTGGAGAGGCGGCCAGAACTGCAAGTGATCAGCGACATCCCTACCGCGATCTCTGGCTGGTTTCGCCTCATTACGCTCGAAAAAAGCGCATAGCGCTGACCGGTGATCACCGACACGAACCTCAACCGCCGCCGCGCGCGGCCTTCTTGCGTTCGTTCTCCGTCAGATAACGCTTACGGATGCGAATGGACTGCGGCGTCGCCTCCACCAACTCGTCATCGGCAATAAACTCGACTGCCGCTTCGAGGGTCAGGCGTATGGGCGGCGTCAGCATGATGTTTTCATCAGAACCGGATGCGCGCATGTTGGTCAGCTTCTTTTCCTTGAGGGGGTTGACCACCAGGTCGTTGTCGCGGGTATGAATGCCGATGACCATGCCCTCGTAGACCTTGTCGCCAGGGCTGACGAACATCCGGCCGCGTTCCTGCAGATTGAAGAGCGCGAAACCCACCGCCTCGCCTTCTTCCGCCGAGATCAGCACGCCGTTGTTGCGCGCCGGAATAGTCCCCTTGACCGGACCATAGTTGTCGAAAATATGGCTGATCACCCCGGTGCCGGAAGTCGCCGTCAGAAACTCGGTATGGAAGCCGATCAGCCCGCGCGCGGGAATCCGGTATTCCAGGCGCACCCGGCCCCGGCCATCGGGGATCATGTCCTGCAACTCGCCGCGGCGGATGCCCAGGCGCTCCATGATGGTGCCCTGATGCTGTTCCTCCACATCCACCGTCAGCGCCTCATAGGGCTCCTCCCAGACGCCGTCCACCTGGCGCTGAATCACCCGCGGCCGCGACACGGCCAGTTCGTAGCCCTCGCGGCGCATGTTCTCGATGAGGATGGTCAGGTGCAACTCGCCGCGCCCGGACACCATGAACACATCGGCGTTGTCCGTATCTTCCACCCGCAGCGCGACGTTGATCAGCAACTCGCGATAAAGACGCTCACGCAACTGGCGACTGGTGACAAACTTGCCTTCCCGGCCCGCAAAGGGGCTGGTATTGACCTGAAACGTCATGTTCAGGGTGGGTTCATCAATGGGTTTCCACGGCAGCGCCTCCGGCGCTTCGGGCGCCGCGATGGTGGCGCCGATGGAGGGTTCTTCAATGCCGGTTACGGCGACAATGTCACCCACCGTAGCACTTTCCCACGGCACCCGCTTGAGGCCATCAAAGCCGAGGAGTTGAAGGATACGCGCCTTGGTCTGGGTCTGATCGACACCGTGAATCAGCACGATATCCTGCCCCGGACGCATGCTGCCACGGCGAATGCGACCGACAGCAATACGTCCCACATAGCTGGAGTAATCGAGGTCGGCGATTTGCATCTGCAGGGGGCCTTCGGGATCGCCTTCGGGCGCCGCCACATGACTGAGGATCATCTTAAAGAGCGGCTTCATGTCACCGGAGCGGACTTCGGGATCTTCCCCCGCATAGCCCTGCAAACCGGAGGCGTAGATGACCGGAAAATCCAGTTGTTCTTCCGTCGCACCCAGCTTGTCGAAGAGGTCAAAGGTGGCGCTGATGACGTAATCGGCGCGGGCGCCGGGGCGATCCACCTTGTTGATGACGACGATGGGCTTGAGACCCAGTTCCAGCGCCTTGCGGGTAACGAAACGGGTCTGCGGCATCGGACCTTCAACAGCGTCCACCAACAGCAGTACGCCATCCACCATGCCCAGCACTCGCTCCACCTCGGCGCCAAAGTCGGCATGGCCGGGGGTGTCGACGATGTTGATGTGGGTGTCGCCCCACTGCACCGCCGTGTTCTTGGCCATGATGGTGATGCCACGCTCTTTTTCCAGATCGTTGCTGTCCATCACCCGTTCTTCCAACTGCTGGTGGGCGGCAAA
>JAPTWR010000143.1 GCA_028065135.1 Acidithiobacillus sp. | reverse complement strand
AAGGGAATCACCCGCGCGACCCCGGAATGCAGCAGTACGATGGGCGCGAATGCAGGTTCAATCAACCAATGCAAGCGCAGATCCGGCCGGGCCCGCTGCAAATCCGTCAGCGCCGGCAGGGTATGCAGCACATCGCCCATGGAACTCAGACGCACAAGCAAAATTTTCATTGCCGGTCGCAGTCTCTGAGTTCCAGCGCAATGGCGTATTTCATGAACGCTCCCAGCGCCGTGGTCCAGGCGATGGCAGCACCCTCCACACCATCCAAAAATCCCAAGCGCCAGAAATAGCCGCGCCAGAAAGCCGCCAGTGCGTGGGTCATGGGCATGTAACCGCGCAGTACTTTGCCGCGCTGGTGGACCTGCTGCGCGTTGAGGGTGGCGTAAAGGCGCATTTTATTAAGTAACTCGCCATAATTAGCGTAGGAGTAATGGTGCAATGCACAACCTGGAATTGGCTTGACAGTTCCATGAGTCTCCCACGCCTCATGCACCAGATTCTCCCCATAAGCACCACATCGGCGGTCAAACAAACGCAATACTCGGTCATGCGACCAATCGCCATAACAAATTTCTTTACCGTGGAAAAAGCTTCTGCGCTCAAGAAGATAACCAGCCACACCCGCAGGTTCCCCGATCAAGAAAGTATTTCGGATAGTTTTCGCTGCCGTCTCGGTTAGTATTTCGTCGGCATCCATCATGAGAACCCACGGATTTTCCGCCGCCGCCACGGCAAACTGTCGCTGCGCAGCAAAGCCGGGCCAGGAGCGTTCGATGATACGAGCACCCGCGCTTCGCGCTACCATTAACGTATTATCCTGAGAACCGCTATCTACCACCAGCAACTCATCGGCGATATGGGCCACGCTTGCTAGTGACCGACCGAAGTGCTGCCCGGCATTTTTGGTAATATAAACCACCGACAGACAGGCACCCATTATGGGGCGCTCAGCTCTGCAGGCTCAATCACAGACCTTTGGTGTAAGGGTAAGCCAGCCATCAGAGCGATAGTAATGGCATCAGCGTATCCCCAACTCAAACCATCGAAAAGCCCACCAATAAGATAAATGGAGAAGTAAGTAAGCGCGAACCAGTTCTGCGGAAGATCTCGCGACCTCCACATTTCACGCCCCAGGGACCAGAGAAACCAGAGGAAAAGCCCAAGACCGACAATCCCCAAAGATGCCGCTTCACTGATATAGCTGTTAGCCGCAGTATTCATGATAAAGCCGGGAGTCGCAGGAATCTGGTGCGCCGCCTGCATTTTCAGTATGACGGGATAAAAATCACCTGTCCCAACCCCAAAAAATGGATGGGCAAGGAACATCATCACACCGCCGATCATTGCCAGGAGACGAATACCCCAACTTGAATAAATAGCTGCCTGATTCAAATTAAAAATCAACAATTCATGAAATCCACGCATAAAATAGGAACGAATTGTCGGCATTGTAAACAAGCCAAATACAGCCAAGGCAAACACCATAGTTATCCAGTAACGCCAGCGCCCGGGATAGAGCATGAAAATCGCTATAGGAAGCAACATCACCAGTAGTAATTGTCCAGAACGCCCATGGATAACAAGCAGTTGTGCAAACAGTAGTAAACCGGCAAACAAATTAGCCCAACGGGGAAGGTTCCATTGCTGCCTGAAGTCCCAAGTCAGCCACAGAAGCGCGTGGGCGATTGCCAAAGAAAGGAAAATATGGCCACAAAAACCCGTATAGTTTATACCGCTGGTATTCTTCCATGGAAAAACTCCCCAGGTCATCATGACTGCCAGAAATTCGTTGATCAACAAACCCGAAAGGAATAGCCTGATCAATAATTTTATCCAACGCGTCTTCCAGGGCAATGTGGCGCCTATAAATGCCAAAATACCGTAACTGGTGGCTTCCGCGACCTTCAGTCCGAAGAACATATCTGTGGTCCATAGCAGACCGAGGAGCGTCCAACCGATGAGCAGCGCAAGCGGTATCGCCCAGGGCCGCGCGAAGATCTGACGCCATTCCCGCCAATGGCCGCTTACGGCATAAAGCACCAGCAAAAGCCCTACTGAGACACCAGCACCTGCCGTACTCAGCGGGAAGCTGAATAATGGCAAGGCATACGCTGTAAACATTAGTCCATCCGGGACTCGCCACTTCATGACATAAAAACCTTATTTTTATCAAGCAATCGTAAAATGCTGGACACCATCGCATCACTATCGCCGCTACCATTCCCGGTCACGACGACGGATGCTTCACGATGGTAATGTTCCGGACTTGGAAAATTAAACAGCGCCAGCGTGGGTAGACCCATGGCGACGGCCATGTGGTACGGCCCGGAGTCACTGGACACGAAGATATCACAAATCGCAAGCGCTCCCGTCAGGCCGCTGGGTGTGGTCTGGCCAGCAATATCCAGGATATGCCCGACATCACCCCAGCGCGCGGCATATTGCCCTAAATAGCTCTGATTGACGCTGCGCTCGTTGGGAGCGCCGGTCAGTAGGAGGGTATGGGGAGAAGCGGCCGCGACCTGCCCCATCGCTTCCACTAGAAACCCGATGGCAGGACGTTTTCGTTCCGCATCCCGCGTACCACAACCGATATTCAGACCGATAACCGGCCTGCCCACAGGCAACCGTGCCGGCAACGCCTCACGGAACGCACGCCCCGCCTCCGTCTCCTGCAACACGATCCGCTGGCCATCCCGCTCCAGCCCCAAAGCCGCTAACGCCGCGAAGTCCCGCTCCGTATAGTCCATGGGCCAGGGCAATTCATGCCGCCGGGCGTACTCCTGTAAACCCGGCCCCGCATAATCATAAAGCCACCCCCGCCCCAGCACCTGATTCACCCCGACTGTGGGCGCCGCGCAGAAACGCCGCACCCAGCGGGCGGCGATACTGGTTTCGACACCAAAGGGCTCGTGATCAATGATCAGGTCCGGTTGTACCTCCTGCGCGATACGCCGCAACTCGGGTAACAAACGTCGCCATATACGCGGACCAACGCCCCGCATACCGGCAAAGCGCCCCTCTTGCATGGGCAAAAAATGGGCGCTGGCCAGCAGATGATGGTCCCGAATCAGCGCCTCGCTCGGATAACCCGGCCAGCGGGTCAGAAACACCAGATGCAGCTCCGCATCCGGCCAGCGCTTTTTGAGCACCGCCCAGGCCGCCGAGCTACGCAGGATGTCGCCGATACCTGCACTGTGCGACTTGATCAGAAGTATGCGGTGGGGTTCTACGGGTAAAGGACGTGGCATCAGGGCTGCGTTCAATCGGTCTGAAGGGCCGAAGGCAGATCGACACATCGGAAGCGCAAACAGTCGCTTTCAGGGTCATTCAGCAACTCGTACCACCAGCCTCCAGGATGTCGATGGAATGCCTCGACGACGGCTTTTTCGCTATCCAGATACTCTTTGACAGACAAGGGCCGTAACATGGCTACCTGCATGACCTTTCCCCCTGCCTCAGCGAATAAACGGCCTCTATCATAAGACGTGGAAGCATTCCGTGTCATCGCGCCAGGGTGGCCAGAAAATCGCGGGCGATGACGTCCGCATCAAAGCACCGAGCGTAATCCGGGCCTGCCGCCGCCAAACGCGCACGCAAGGGGACATCCGCCACCAGCCGCAGAATAGCGTCCCGCCACTCCACTGCGGCCCCGGCCATCAATAGCAGACCACTCCGATCCGGCACAAAGCTCTCGGGAATACCCCCCATGGCCGCACCCAGCACCGGTGTCGCGCAGGCCTGCGCCTCCAGACAGACACGGCCAAAGGTATCCGGCTCGATGGAAGGCAAGGCAAGGGTATCCATGACGCTGTACCAGGGGGTCACCGGGTCCTGCCAACCCAGTAGGTGGTGCCAGGGCTTATCGCGCAGGCGCGCGCGCAGATCCGCCTCATGGGCACCGCCGCCCAGCCACAGGCCATGCACCCGAGGGTCCACCGCCTGTGCAGCGTCGATGGCGTCGGCGAGCATAAACACCCCTTTACCGCGGTGCCAGGCGCCGACAAAACCAACAACAAAATCGTTCTCTGCCAGACCCAAGGTTCGGCGCTCTTCCCGCCGTGCCTCAAGATCGCGCTGAAAATCGTTCAGATGTAATGGATTCGCCAACACTTCCACCCGCTTTGCAGACAGCCCCTGCAGAATCAGACGATCCCGCAGGTAATTGGAGATAGCGAACAGACGCAGGGGCCAGCGCGACAGCAACCAGCGGGTGCTGGGCCGCAATTGCAAATCCATGTGCCGGAACAAAGCCAGCGGCCGTCCCGCACTGCGGCTGACCAGGGCCAGTGGCCAGTATTCCTTGCTGAAGCTGCCGATAACCCAGTCCGGCTGCACTATCCGGATAGCCCGGTGCAAGGCACGGATGCCACCGGGATCGGCGCTGTTGCGGAAGACCCCGAAATGCCGGGTCACCGGCGCAGTCTCCAGCACCTGCGCGATCCGTCCTTGCGGATGCACCAGACAATGCACCTCCGCCCCCTGCTCGGCCAAGGCGCGACTCAGGGTGATCATGTGCGTCTCCGTACCGCCACCGCCGGGGTTGGTGCCCACCCAGAGCAGACGCGGAGTGGCGATCAATGGCGCTCCTCATGCCTGGTCAGCAGTTGCAGGGGGAAAACATGGGGCGCATGATGCCCGCCGACCATCACCCGCGGTAAATCCATAAGGTCGGCACCCGGCAAGACACGGCCCCGCCGCACCGTCACCGCGGCAACAAAGCCGGCGCGTCGGGCCGCCGCCCGTTCGCGCAGCCCCGCCGCACCATAGGGATAACAGAACTGAGTCACCGGCACCGCCAAAAGCCCTTCCAACTCGCGCTTGGATCCTGACACCTCGTCGTCCAACTCGGACTCACTCAGCTCCGGCAAACGGGGATGATGACGGCTGTGCGCCCCGATCTCCATTCCAGCCTCCCGCCAGCGATGTAGCTCATGCACGTTCATCAGTGGCTTATGTGTACCTAACTGCTGCGCATCCCAGTGATTGGCGGTACCGATGGCGGCACTCACCACATAGCAGGTTGCCGTAAAACCATGGCGCTGCAACACCGGCAAGGCGTGTTCGAGGTTATCCCGATAGCCGTCATCCAGAGTAATCACCACCACTTTGCCTTCCCGCTCTCCGCGCAGATAAGGCATGGCTGCAGACATGGACAGTCCCTGATAACCCAACCAGTGCAGCAGCGCCATCTGCCGCGCAAAACGCCGGGGCGAGATATAAAGGCCGCGCAACTTCACGCCTTGCGGTGCCACCGCAATATTGTGATACATCAGAATGGGGACAGGTTTCACGCGGGTGGATCAAGATGTATCGTGTAGCGCACCACATAAGTCTTTTTATCCTGAGACTCATGATAAATGCGCGATAACATCTCCCCAACAATGCCGGTATTGAGAAATTGCAGTCCAGCGAGGAAAAACAGTACACCGGCAATCAGCATGGGGCGTCCGGAAATCGCCGCGCCATAGCCAAATTTATCCACCAAAAGATACAGCAGCATGATCGAACCGATGCTTGATAACGCCAGCCCGATTACCCCGAAAAAATGCATGGGCCGCTGACTGTAACCAAGAAAAAACTTCACAAAAAGCAGGTCAACCAGCACCCGGAGGGTACGAGTGATGCCGTACTTGCTCTGTCCGGCCCGGCGCGGGTGGTGGCGCACCGGCACTTCGACAATGCGATCCGTGTAGGTCAACGTAGAAAGCCAGGCCGGGACAAAACGATGCATCTCGCCATAGAGACGCACCCCTTTGATCACGGAAGCCCGATAGGCCTTCAGGGTGCACCCGTAATCGTGCAGATAAATACCGGTGAGGTGGCAGATCAAACGATTGGCCAAACGCGACGGGATCCTACGCAAGAGCAAGTCATCCTGGCGGTCCTTCCGCCAACCCGCCACCACATCCAGGTTTTTCTCCAGCAGGTGCCGGACCAAAGGCAGAATGTCTTCGGGATCATTCTGCAGATCCGCATCCAGGGTCACAATCACTTCGCCCCGAGCGGCATCAATCCCCGCCTGCATGGCCGCTGTCTGGCCGAAATTGCGCTGCAGGTGGATGACCTTGAATCGCGCGCCCCGCGCCTCCGCTTCGCGGTCCAGGGCGGCGGCACTCCCGTCCCGGCTACCATCGTCGACAATGATCACCTCGGCATCGGCGTCCCCCAGGGCATGGCTCAGGGCCGTACAAAGCGGCAAGATATTGTCGATCTCGTCGTAAAGCGGAATAACGACAGAAATAAAGGCCATTCACCCATTCCAGTGCTGGAGATAAGCGCGGGTAGCAACAGCAGGATCCGGCGCTTCGAGAATGCCGGAGAGCACCGCCACGCCGCGCGCGCCGGCGGCCAGCGCCACCGGCACCCGTGCTGCCGTCACTCCACCGAGCGCAATGAGGGGCAGAGACGATTCAGCGGCCATCGCCGCAAAGGCCTGAGGTTCCAGCGCCGCCGCACCCGGATGACTCGGGGTGACGAAAATCGGCGAGAGAAAGGCGTAGCGCGCCCCGAGACGCGCCGCCCGCTGCAAACCCACGGCATCATGACAAGATACCCCGAAAGCCGCATCAGGCCGTACGCCTGCATCGAGCTGAATTTGCGTCAGATGACGTCCGCTCCGCGGCCAGTCGGGCAAGGGATCGGAATGGTTGAGGTAGACCTGCGCGCCCTGCGCCAGCGCCTCGGCGCACAGTGCCGACAGTACGGCGGCGGTTGGGGCATCCGGCACCGTTTTGCAGCGCAGCACTAACCAGCGCAATCCAGCGCCAAGCGCGGCTTCCAGAGACTTTCGGAAATCAAGTAGCGGCAATCTGTCGGGATCGGCAATCAGACAGAGGGGCGGCTGGGGCAAAGCCTCCGCTAACGCCTCCGCCGTTATACGCAAATTCGCAGGGAGACATTCCAGCGCCGGGATTTCCCAGGGATAGAGCCAACGTACTTCCTGCCCTTCCCGTCCATGGGCAGTGCCCGTCCAGTGCCGCACCCGGTAAAAATGCAGGCGCACCGTACGCTCCGGATAGGTATAATCAAGCACCCGGAACGGCTCTGGTGCCGTAACGGTGATCCCCAACTCTTCCCAAAGCTCCCGGACCAGAGCCTGTTCCGGCGTTTCGCCGGGATCCACCTTGCCGCCGGGAAACTCCCAGAAGCCCGGCCAGGGCTTACCCTCGGGGCGCAGCGAAATCAGCAGGCGCCCCGAGGCATCTTCAATAATTCCAGTGGCGACAGGAACGGTGAGCATCAGCTACGGTAATCGGCGTTAATACGCACATAGTCATAGGACAAGTCACAAGTCCAGATTTGCGCCTCGGCGGCACCTCTGCCCAGATCAACCCGCACCGGGATTTCCTCCTGGGCCATCACGGCCTGTCCGGCCGCCTCATCATAATCACGGTCGCGGGCACCGTCGCGGACGATGCGCGTATCGCCCAGCCAGACCTGCACCCCATCCACTTCCAGGTCGTCCACGCCGGCGGAACCGATGGCCGCCAGCAGGCGCCCCCAATTCGGGTCGGAAGCAAAGAAAGCCGTCTTGATCAACGGACTATGAGCCATCCGGTAAGCCACCTGCAGACACTCGGCTGCATCGCGCCCACCCAGGACATGGATCGGAATAAATTTGGTCGCCCCCTCGCCGTCGCGCACAACAGCCTGCGCCAGCCACTGCGCCACCGCCGTGATGGCGTCTCTCAGTCTGCCGTAGCGGGGATCCGTTGCTAAAGAGATGGGCGGCAGCGCCGCCTGCCCGGTTGCCATCAGGATGCAGGCATCGTTGGTGGAGGTATCGCCATCCACTGTAATGCGGTTGAAGGATCGCTCCATGGCTTCTTGCAGGCATTGTTGCAAGGCTGCTCCGTGCAACGGGGCATCGGTGGCGATATAGGCCAGCATCGTGGCCATATCCGGACGAATCATCCCTGAGCCCTTGGCCATACCCGTCACCGTGACGGTCACGCCATCCATTTCCAACTGCCGGGAGCAGGCCTTGGCAATGGTATCCGTGGTCATAATGGCCGCTGCGGCCACCTCCCAGTGATCCTCGGCGAGCGTCTCGATACAGCTTGGCAGCACCCCGGCAATTTTCTCCGCAAGCGCTACCGGTTCGCCAATGACGCCCGTAGAAAACGGCAAGACGGCCTCCTGCGCGCAACCCAACTGCCCGGCCACCACCTGACAACTAGCCTCTGCTGCCTGCAGCCCAGCGGCGCCCGTACCCGCATTGGCATTGCCCGTATTAATCACCAGCGCCCGCACGCCGGAGCCGTCCGCCAGGTGACGCTGTGCCACCAACACTGGCGCCGCGCAGAAACGATTACGGGTAAAAACACCCGCCACCTGAGATCCTTCCGCCAAATGGATCAAGGTCAGGTCGGTACGATTCGCATAACGAATGCCTGCCGCTGCCACGCCAAGGCGAACCCCCGCAATGGGCAGGATATTCCGGGGAGGGTGGAGACCAACGGCCATACGCTTTCCTTATTGCAACCGCCCATGACAATGCTTGTATTTTTTACCGGAACCGCAGGGGCAGGGCTGATTCCGCCCCACTTTATCCTCATTGGCTACCGGACTATGACCAGTTTCCTGTTCACCAACGACCCCGAGCCCCGCCGCAGTAAGACCTGCATTTTCTATGGCGGGCACTACTGCCGCCGCCGAAAAATCCGGATGAGAGAATTGCAAATGCTGGGGCTGAGCGGCTCGGGCGATGGCATCCCAATCCACCGACTCTGCGGGCGCGGGGCTCACATGTAAGCGCGACAACATACTGATTACCTCTTCGCGCAATCGCCCCAGCATGACGTTGAACATGGCCAGGGATTCTTTTTTATACTCCTGCTTGGGATTTTTCTGGGCATATCCACGCAGATGAATACCTTCACGGAGATGATCCATGCTCGCCAGATGGTCCTTCCACTGACTGTCCAGAACCTGCAGGATGATGGATTTCTCGAAGTGGCGCATCATTTCACTGCCCAGGAGCTCTTCCTTGGCCGCGTAAGCGGACAACACCATCGCCATGATTCGCTCCCGCAAAACGGGGTAGGCGAGGCCTTTATCCTGCTCCAGCCATTGTCCGACCGGAACCCGCAGACTAAAAACCCGCTCCAGTGCGGCTTCCAGGCCGGGCAGATCCCAGCGCTCCTCCATAACGCCTTCGGGCGCGGTGTCGGCCAACACTGCGTCGAGGACGTCGTCACGCAGCGCCCTGATTTCCGAACTGACGTCATCCGCATCCATGAAGGCATTGCGCTGCTGATAAATAATTTTGCGCTGTTCATTGGCCACGTCATCATATTCCAGCAATTGCTTGCGGATATCGAAGTTGCGACTTTCCACCTTGCGCTGGGCGTTCTCGATGGATTTGGTCACCCAGGGATGTTCAATCGCCTCACCTTCTTTCATGCCCAGCTTCTGCATCAGGCCACCCAGACGGTCGCTGCCGAAAATACGCATCAACGGATCATCCAGGGAAAGGTAAAAACGAGTGGTACCGGGGTCGCCCTGCCGACCGGAGCGCCCTCGCAACTGGTTGTCTACCCGCCGCGACTCATGCCGTTCGGTACCAATAATATGTAATCCGCCCGCCGCTATCGCCGCATCATGCAGCCCCTGCCAACTGCTATTGAGGGATTCGACCCGTTGGTTTTTTTCTTCTTCCCCCAGATCCGGATTAGCCAGCACCATATCCACCTGATGTCCGACATTGCCGCCCAACACAATATCGGTACCACGCCCCGCCATATTGGTTGCGATGGTCACCATTCCAGGTTTACCGGCCTGCGCAATAATCTCGGCCTCGCGCTGATGCTGTTTGGCGTTCAGTACTTCATGGGGAATCCGTGCTTGTTTGAGCTGGTGAGACAAGAACTCGTTATGCTCGATAGAGGTGGTACCCACCAGTACCGGCTGGCCACGCTGCTGACAATCGCGGATATCCTCAACAATGGCCGCCCACTTTTCCTGGCTGGTGCGATAGATAAGATCGGCAAAGTCCGTCCGCTTCACCGGCTTATGAGTCGGTATCATTACCACTTCCAGCCCGTAAATCTGGTTCAGCTCAAAGGCCTCGGTGTCCGCGGTACCAGTCATGCCCGAAAGCTTTTCATACATACGGAAATAATTCTGGAAGGTGATGGAGGCCAGTGTCTGGTTTTCATTCTGAACGGCCACCCCTTCCTTGGCCTCCACCGCCTGATGCAGACCATCGGACCAACGGCGCCCGGACATCATGCGTCCGGTGAACTCATCAACGATGCAAACCTCTCCGTCGCGGACGATATAATCCGTCTCCCGCCGGTAGATCACATGCGCACGCAGCGCCTGGTTGAGATGATGAACCAGGGTGACATTGGCCAGATCATAGAGATTACCATCGTCAAGCAGGCCACTTTCCGCCATCAGGCATTCCGCCTTTTCGATGCCCTCTTCCGTGAGCATCACCTGCCGGGCCTTTTCATCGACCGTATAGTCCTCATCGACGACAAAATTTCCGACGAGTTTGTCCACCCGGTAGTAAAGGTCGGTATTCTCTTCAGTAGGACCGCTGATAATCAACGGAGTACGCGCCTCGTCAATGAGGATGGAATCCACTTCGTCGATGATGGCGTAGTGGAGGCCGCGCTGCACCCGCTCAGCCGGAGAAAACGCCATGTTATCGCGCAGATAATCGAAACCGAACTCGTTGTTGGTGCCGTAGGTGATGTCGGCCGCATAAGCGGCGCGGCGCTCATCGCTGGACATCTCCGAGATGATGGTACCCACGCTCAGGCCCAGAAAACCGTGAATCTTACCAACCCACTGAGCATCGCGGCTGGCCAGATAATCATTGACCGTAACCACATGCACGCCCTTACCCTGCAGGGCGTTGAGGTAGGCGGGCAAGGTCGCGACGAGGGTCTTGCCCTCACCGGTGCGCATTTCCGCGATTTTACCTTCATGGAGCATATAGCCACCGATGAGCTGTACGTCGTACTGGCGCATGCCCATCACCCGCTGAGTCACCTCACGCACCACCGCAAATGCCTCAGGCAGCACCGCGTCAAGCGATTCGCCCTGGGCTATCCGCTCTTTAAAGAGTGCGGTTTGCCCGGCGAGGGTAACATCGTCCATGGATTTGTAGCGATCCTCCAGGAGGTTAATCTGCGCCACAATAATACGGGCCTTCTTGATCAGGCGGTCATTGCGACTGCCAACGACATGGCGGATGATGGTTCCAAACATGAGCACGCAAGCCTAGGTAAAAAATATCGAGCAGGGTAGCATGAAAGCCTATGGATGATAAACGACGACGCATCTGGCGCCCCATGACGCAAAACCCTTCCGGGCCGATCGGCGAAATCTGCCGTCGCGGAGCGCTGCTGCGTGAGCGTCAAATTGACTGGAACGCGTTACTCGCACTGGAGGCGCAGGACCATACCTGGCTGGTTGATTGGTCTGGGGGGGTGTTGAGTGTACTCTGTCAGAGCCCGGTATGGATTTCATGGCTACGAAGAAATGAAAAAAACATACTGAAACAATGGAATAATCGCTTCCCGAAAACTCCGGCGCGGCAAATCACCGCCTCGGTGCGGCCTTGGTCATACCGGCTGCCGCAACCCGCCAAAATCCCGAAAGCGCCTTATATTTCAGCAGGGGCGGCCGAAGCGCTGCGGGCAGAAGCCGATCGTCTGCCACAAGCCATAGCCGTCGCGCTTAAGCGCCTGGCGGCCACCCTGGACAACCTTCAGGCGGAGGCTGTCGTCAGCGCGTCAGCGAAGGAAAATGGCGCGCGCCTCTCGGAATAATCCACAAACTCCCAGGCATCCTGACGGACAAGCAACGCCCGCAACAAATTGTTATTGAGGGCGTGCCCCGCCTTGTGACCAGAAAAATGGCCTACTAACGGGTGGCCAAGCAGATAGAGATCACCAATGGAGTCAAGTACCTTGTGGCGCACGAACTCGTTGGTGTACCGCAGACCTTCTTCATTGAGTACACGGTAATCATCGACCACAATAGCGTTATCGAGATTGCCACCCAAGGCGAGCCCCATGCTCCGCAAGGTCTCGACTTCACGCATAAAGCCGAAGGTGCGTGCCCGCGCCACTTCTTTGAGATACGAGGTCCGCGCGAAATCCACCGTCACTTCCTGACCACCATTTTTCATCACAGGATGGTCGAAATCGATGGTAAAACTCACCTTAAAACCTTCAAAGGGCTCCAGTTGCACCCATCGATCACCGTCTTCTGCCTTGAGAGGCTTGGTGATGCGGATAAAACGCTTTGGTGAGTTTTGCTCTTCGATTCCAGCGCACTGAATGAGGAATACAAAGGGTGCGGCACTGCCATCCATAATCGGCACTTCCGGTCCGTCGAGATCTACATAGGCATTATCAATACCCAGACCCGCCAGGGCCGACATCAGGTGCTCAATAGTACCAACCCGTATCTGGCCATCGCCGATATTGGTAGACAGTCGGGTATCCACCACATGCAGAGGGTCCGCCTTAATCCAGGCGCCACCATCGATATCACTGCGGTGGAAGACGATTCCGGTGTTTATCGGCGCTGGGCGCAGGCCGATATAGACCTTCTTGCCACTGTGCAAGCCGATACCGGTACCCCAGATCATATTTTTGAGCGTACGCTGACGGATCATAATTTTATTCCCTTCCGCGATCTTAGGGATCGCCCTCCCGCTAAATACCGTGTGACCCACTTTACAACTTTTGTTGTCTCCATACAACTAACCAAGCGGTCAGGGCCAGTGACATCGCATTAAATATACGCTGACCGACTTTTTTAGCGAGCGAGCACGGCGCATCACCCCAAGGCGTACCCAGTTATGTATAATCCAAGGCATCTGGTGACCGCACCACCGCGGTCGCACCGAAACGCGCTTCTCCAATACAAGGATCTATAATCATGGCGACCCCCAGCAGCAAAAAAACTCTGATGACCCTTTACTCCGGCAACGATTGTGTTTTTGCACACCGCGTCCGCTTCGTTCTGGAGGAAAAAGCCATGGAGTACCAAACCATCGACGTCGATCTCGCCAACAAGCCAGAAGATCTCGCGGAACTCAATCCCTACAATCAGGTGCCCACCCTGGTGGATCGTGACTTGGCCATCCACGAATCTGTCCTCATCATGGAATATCTGGATGAGCGCTTTCCGCACCCTCCGTTGATTCCTGTGGACCCCATCTCCCGCGCCAAGGTGCGCCTGGGTCTCTTGCGTTTCGACCGCGACTGGTTCGCTCCACTCTTTCAGCCGGGCTACAGTGCCGAGCAGGTCAAAACGGCTAAAGAGCAGATCCGCAGCACCCTTGCCGGACTAAGTAGCATCTTCAGCCAGCAGCGTTACCTCTTCGGCGATGAACTTTCGGTGCTCGACTGCGCCATCGCCCCACTGCTGTGGCGCCTCCCGGTTCTGGAAATCAGCCTACCTGCGGCAGCCCGCGCAACGCAAGGATACATGGATCGCGTCTTCAATCTGGAGAGCTTCAAACGCTGCCTGACCCCTGCCGAGAAGGCCATGCGCTGACATGGGTGTGGAACTTGCCCGCCTCCAAAGTCTGCCGGAAGGACTCTTTGCACGCTGCAAGCGCGACCCGGGTGGCGTCATTGCCTTGCAACGGCAAGGAGATGTTTTTCAGCCGGTAACGGCGGCGGTCTTTGCCGAGCGCGTCCGCTTACGGGCCCGCGGACTCCTGCGCCTAGGGGTACGCAGCGGGGAACGAGTGGTTCTGATGGCCCCCAACTCTCTGGACTGGGCGATCATGGATTTCGCCATCCTCAGCATTGGCGCCATTACCGTTCCTCTCTATCCGACGTTCAGCCCGCGCGAGATTCATTATGTGCTGGGCGATAGCGGCGCCGGACTGATACTGCTGGAAAGTGCCCGTGAGTGGCGGCACATACAAAGCTGGGGGGTACCCAGCGACCGTATCCTGCTGCGCGATGCAAACGCTGCGCAAGAGGTCGGCCTGGGGCACTGGGGAGCGCTGAAAGGGGAGGACGCCTCCTTGCGCGATGTTGAATTGGAAGAACGTCTCACGGCGCTGCAACGTCAACAAACGGCCACCATCGTCTACACCTCCGGGACAACGGGTTGGCCCAAGGGGGTCATGCTCAGTCACGGCAACATCCTGAGCAATATCGAAGGGTTCGTACCGTTGGTGCCATTACATGCCGGACAACGCCTGCTCTCCATTCTGCCCCTCTCCCACATTTTCGAACGGGGCACGGGGCATTTCGGCGCCTATCTGCTGGGGCTGGAAGTCGCCTACGCGGAACGCCCGGACACGGTACTCCGCGACATGGAAACCGCGCATCCGGACATCGTGGTCGCCGTGCCGCGGGTCTTTCAACTGCTCTATAGCCGGGTGCGACGGAACATTGAAGATCGACCGGGTCTGCTCGGCCGTTTTCTGCGCCGGGGGGCGGGGCTTGATCCGCAGGGACGTCCGGCGGCACGCTGGCAACGTTCTCTTACCCGCCGCCTGCTGATCCGCAATCTCCGCAAGAAACTGGGTGGACGCTTGCGTTTCTTCGTCTCCGGAGGCGCCCCGCTGGATGCTGAAATTGCCCGGTTTTTTATTGAGTTGGGGCTACCTGTTATTGAGGGCTACGGCATGACCGAAGCAAGCCCGGTAATCGCCGCCAATCCTTTGGAGGCCATTCGTCCGGGAACCGTGGGACAGTTTCTGCCCAATCTGGAAGGACGCATAGCTGCTGATGGCGAAATTCTGGTACGCGGCCCGTCCATCATGCAGGGCTACTGGAACAATGAGAGCGCCACGCGCGAGGCCCTGGTGGACGGCTGGTTGCACACCGGCGACGTGGGCAGCCTGGACCCGGACGGTTATCTGCATATCAGCGACCGCAAGAAAGACCTGATCGTGAATTCCGCCGGCGAAAACATCCCGCCGCAGAAAATTGAGATGCGGCTGATGGCGCAAGCGCTGATCGACCAAGCCGTCGTCTTCGGCGATCGCATGCCCTATCTCGTGGCCCTCATCTTTCCCAATCGGGAACTCCTCAAAGAACGCGTCGGCGCCCACGCGGACGAAGCCGCAACCCGCAAGGCCATCCATGCGGCCATCGCGACAGCGCTCGCCGATCTGCCCTCCCACGAACAGGTACGGCGTTTCGCCTTGCTGTCAGAGGCACTGAGCGAAGCCAACGGCGAACTAACCCCCACCCTAAAGGTGAAACGGCGCGTCGTCGCCGAACACTACGCCGAACTGCTGGCGCAAATGGGCAATGGCAAGGGCTGATCTCCCATGCTGCTTACGCCGCCCGCTGCGCTGACTCCCATTCTAACGGCATTGCAGCGGGCAGGAGCGCGCGTCCTGGTGGTGGGAGGTACACCGCGGGATGCCCTGCTCGGTGTGGTCGCCCACGATTGGGATCTGGAAATACACGGATTGGGAGAGGCCCGTTTGGCCGAATGTCTGGAGCCTTTCGGCGCCCATCGGGTAGGTGGTCGCTGTGCAGTCTGGGTGGTGACCGGCGCAGAGATTTCCCTGCCACAAGCACGGGGCGGGCAGATCAACCCGCACCTGCCCTGGGCCATCGCCGCCCAGCGGCGGGATTTTTCGGTCAACGCCCTGGCCTGGGACTGGCAGGCTCAGCGCCTCCTGGACCATGTTGGGGGAGTAGCGGACATTCATGCCCGGCGGCTCCGCGTAGTGGCGACCGACACTTTTGGGGAAGACCCTTTGCGCGTTTTCCGCGCGGCCCGGTTGGCAGGCCAATTGGGTTTTTCTATTGAAGCCCGGAGCGCCACACTCTGCCGCCAATTGGCGCCTCGCTTGCAAGAAATCCCCCAAGAACGCATACGCAAAGAATGGGAGGCACTGCTCCTGCGCGGCCAGTATCTGGTCCGGGCCTGGGATAGTCTCGTCCTGACCGGCGCCATTACCCGATTTCCCGAACTCCGTGCCCTGCAAGCTGTACCCCAGCGCCCCGATGCCCACCCGGAAGGTGATGCCTGGATACACACCGGGCGGGTGCTTGCCGCTGCTGGCCAACTGCGCTGCGGCGACAAAAAGCGCGACATCATCCTCATGTTGGGCGCCTTGCTGCACGACCTCGGCAAGGCCAGCACCACCCGGCGCGATCCTCAAGGTTGCTGGCGCGCTTGCGGACATGAACAGGCACGTGTCGCCGCCGAGACTTTCCTAAGCTACTATTTTCCCGGCAAGCATCTCAGCCACCAGGTGCTGCCAATCCTGCGCTGGCATGCCGCGCCCTATGCCCTGCACCGCGATGATGCAGGGCGCGCCGCCTATGCCCGTCTTGCCCTACAGGTCCCTGACCGCCCCCTACTGCTGGATGTCGCCCTGGCGGATGCGCGTGGCGCAGGCACAGAGTATCCCCCGGCCATAGACGCCACCCGCAAGATTTGGCAAGAGATGAATCTTTGGAGTGGTCTCCCGGACCCGCTACTAAATGGGTCTGACCTGATGGCCCAGGGATTCACCCCCGGGCCGCAACTGGGCAAAGCGCTGGCCCTTGCCCACGAACTACAGGTGAGCGGTGGTTACCACGACCGCGAATCTCTGACGGTGGCGCTGCACCGGCGCTTGTCCGAACTCAGTCTCCGAGACGACCGCGTTTATTCACTGCCGTCACGTTTCCCCACTGACTGATATCTTGTACCTGGACCCCTACCCACCAGTACGGAGCGACGCTATCGCGGCCACAACCACCCACCAAGCCCTGCCCCGCTGCCAGATACACATGCTCTAAATGCTGTCGGGCATCCTCACGACTCCGGAAAACAAACCAGGCCACCACTCGCTCCATCGGTGTAACCGAAGGTACTTCCCGCGCCTCATCGAGAAAACCGTCATTGATCATGGCATTTCACTCCCCTTCATAGTCACCGCAGCGGGCCGCGACAGGATTCTGATGCAACGTGAAGACGCATCACAGTATAGTGCGCGAAGTCCGGCTCTGCGTTTTTCTTCTGACAGCGGGCCACAAAACGCGTATGCTTCGCGACGGAGTGGGCCAGGCGACCGCCGCGGAGCAATCCGGGGAGGAAAGTCCGGGCTCCATAGGGCAAGGCGCCGGTTAACGGCCGGGGGGCGTGAGCCTACGGAAAGTGCCACAGAAAATATACCGCCAAGCGCGTAAGCGCCGGTAAGGGTGAAAAGGTGCGGTAAGAGCGCACCGCATTTCCGGTAACGGAAATGGCAGGGAAAACCCCGCCTGGAGCAAGACCAAATAGGCGTGCGATACCGTGGCCCGCGGTGCACGCGGGTAGGTTGCTGGAGCCTGTGCGTAAGTGCAGGCCTAGAGGAATGGTCGTCCACGACAGAACCCGGCTTATCGGCCCACTCCAATTTTACCACCAGCACTCGTTTGTCCCGGCAATATCAACAGCACGCATATAAAATCAAGCTCCTAGAAAAACAAGACGCGCCCTACCTCTGTATTCCACGGCTGAAGAAAGAGCATTATCAAGTGCATTTTGCATCATGTAATCCGATGATTGCAGGAACCCTTTCAAGTAGTTTGTTTACTCTTTATAAACACCCTCTAACATGCCGTAATTATTCGTTTTTTCTCCTTGACAGCAGACACCCTTCCCTCTAATCTTCGAAATGTGGGGCAAAGTGGGGCAAAGTGGAAGTTTTTGGAGGAGAGTGCAGACATGTTTAGGGGAACGCATCGACACAGTCTGGACAGCAAGGGACGCATGAACGTCCCCGCGCGTTTCCGCGACTGGTTGAGCGCCCACTGCGACGGGCAATTAATCATTACCATTGATGCCCAGAGCCGGGAAGGAGAACGCTGCCTGGTCGCCTACCCCCTGCCCACCTGGGAAAAGGTCGAACGCCGCATCGCCGAACTCCCCAGCAACAATACCGCAGCCCGTCAGTTTCAACGTCTTTTTGTGGGGCAGTCTGAAGAGCTCCGCCTGGATGCCCAAGGCCGCGTCCTCCTTTCTCCCAACCTGCGCAAATTCGCCGAGCTGGACAAGGAATTGGTACTGGTGGGTCAGATCGACAAATTTGAAATCTGGGATGCCGCCCGTTGGGACATCTGCCAGGAAAACTGGCTGGCCAACGCCGATAGTTTCGCCGGCTTGGGTGATCTGGTCCTGTGAGAGGTGAAAATGAACCAAGCACAGCACACGTTGCAGTTCTTCTGGCAGAAACCATCGCTGTCCTGCGTCCGGCACTCCATACCGGTGCGCCGGTGCGCTGCGTCGACGCGACCGGTGGGCGCGGCGGCCACAGTGCGGCCTTGCTGGCCGAGCTCGGAGCGGCGGACACCCTGCTCATCCTCGACCGCGACCCGACCGCCATTGCCACATTGCGCGCCCGTTTCGCGCAGGACTCCCGGGTATATATCCGTCAGGCACGCTTCAGCCAATTGGCCGGGATACTCACTACGCTGGGGTGGGGGAGTGTGGACGCCATTCTCGCCGACCTCGGCGTCTCCTCCCCACAACTGGATGAGGCAGACCGCGGCTTCAGCTTCCTGCGCGACGGCCCTCTCGACATGCGCATGGACCCCGGGGCAGGCATGAGCGCCGCAGAGTGGCTGGCCATCGCACCCCAAGCAGAAATAACGCGGGTATTGCGCGAATACGGCGAGGAACGTTTTGCCCGCCCTATCGCCCGCGCCATCCTGCGTGTCCGGGAACAAACTCCGATCACCAGAACCTTGCAACTGGCGGATCTGATCGCTGAGCTACTGCCCCGTCACGAAATCGGACAGCATGCGGCCACCCGCAGTTTTCAGGGCATCCGCATTTTCATCAACCGCGAACTGGAAGAACTGGAAGCCTTTCTCCCCCAGGCCATGAATGCATTGCGCGTGGGCGGCCGGCTGGCGGTCATCAGCTTTCACTCTCTGGAAGATCGGTTGGTAAAACGTTTTTTCCGCGCTGACGGTTATCGTATCAGCGCTGACATACCCCTGCGGGCCAGCGAGCTCCCGCCTCTGCCGTGGCATCCTGTCGGTAAGGCGCTGCGGGCCAGCGCCCGGGAAACTTACGACAACCCCCGTTCCCGCTCGGCCGTGCTGCGGGCTGCCGAAAGGAGTGCACGACATGCGGCGTAGCACCATTATTTTCGCCCTGCTGATTACCGCCACGCTATTCGGAATCGTCGCGGCAAGAGAGAATACCCGTAGCCAGTTCATCGCCTTGCAGGAAGCCCAGGCCAAACATTTCGCCCTGGACAACCGCTGGGGCCAGCTCCAATTGGAGCAGGCCACACTCGCTTCCAATGCCCGCGTGGGCGATATTGCACACCAAAAACTCGGGCTTGCCGCCCCCAAAAACGATCAGATTGTCATGGTCAAAGCACCATGACCTATCCCGGCGCCCCCCTCCACTCGCCGCAACCCGTTACGCTTCCCGCGTGGCGGGCGACCGCCGTATGGATGGTGGTTGCGCTGGGTTTGGCGGCGATCATGGCACAAGCCTGGCGCGCGCAGGTGGAGCGCGGTCACTTTCTACGCAACCAGGGCGCACTGCGGTATCTGCGACATTTCGCCTTGCCGGCGCAGCGCGGCCCCATTCTCGATCGTTCCGGTAAAGCGTTAGCTCTGTCCGTCCCGGTGCAAACCCTCTGGGTAGACCCCCGGTTGTTCAACCCGCAGCAAGCACATTGGCCACAAATTGCCGCCGCCTTAGGAATCAGCACAACCGCCCTTGCCACACGGATCCATAGCGGCGGCAGCCGATTCACCTTCCTTGCCCGCCAGATTGCTCCGGAACGTGCCGCTGCTATTCTCGCCCTGCATGTACCCGGTTTATACAGCCTCAATGAAAATAGGCGTTACTATCCGTCCGGCAGCATCGCCGCGCCATTGCTCGGTTTCACCAACGTGGACGAACGCGGCATTGAAGGGTTGGAGCTGGCCTATAACCAGTGGCTACAGGGGAAGGCAGGACAGGAAACCGGGCTGCGCGACAATCTGGGACATCCGCTCGCCATCCTGGGCACAACCAAACCAGCCCTGCCCGGCCAGGCACTCACACTCAGCATCGACCGCAATATCCAGTATGTGGCGTACACCGCTCTCGCCTCCGCCGTACAGCGTTTTCAGGCGCGCTCCGGAGCAGCGGTGCTGATGAATGT
Source organism: Acidithiobacillus sp. (assembly GCA_028065135.1). Next base: position 32,414 of record JAPTWR010000143.1, on the reverse strand, counting down.
GCATACCGGCGAAATTCTCGCCATGGTCAGCTATCCCTCTTTTAACCCCAATGATCGCGCCGATTACCAGCCAGACCTCTACAACAATCGCGCCGTCGCCGATACTTTCGAGCCAGGCTCGGTGGTGAAACCTTTTACCATCGCTGCCGCATTGGATGACGGCAGCATTCAGCCCAATTCCACGTTTGATGTGAACACCAACTGCTTTCGGGTGGCCCATTACTGCATTCAGGACGATGTTCGTCACGGCACCCTCGACCTCGCTCAGGTGCTCAAGTATTCCAGCAACATTGGCGCGGCGAAAATTTCCCTGCGGACACCGCCTGCCGATCTCTACCAGATGCTGCGCAATGTCGGTTTTGGGCAGGTAAGCGGCTTAGGACTGCCGGGGGAAACGGGCGGTGCGGTCCCCGCATGGCAAGGTTGGGATGTGGCGCGGCGTGCCGCCATGGCTTACGGTTATGGTCTCTCCGTCACCCCTTTGCAACTGGCGGCGGCTTACGGCGCCATCGCCAATAACGGGGTCTATGTCCAACCCACCTTACTGCGCAGCACCAGCAACACCCCCCTGCACAGTCAGCAGGTCATACCGGCCGCCACTGCGGCGCGACTGCGCGACTGGCTCGCCGGGGTGACCAGTCGGGGCGGCACCGGTTTCCTTGCCGCGATTCCCGGCTATTCGGTAGCCGGGAAAACCGGCACGTCCATCATGGCTAATGGTAAGGGCGGCTTTCATAAGCATCAAGTGAATACCACCTTTGTCGGCTTCGCGCCCGCTAACAATCCGCGATTCGTCATGGCCGTAGTGGTGCGTGGACCAACTCAGGGCTGGCGTTATGGCGGGGTAGTCGCCGCCCCGGTATTTCGGGTGACCATGAGCGCTGCCCTGCATCAAATGGGCGTACAACCCGATGTCAGCGCCAGCGCCTGGAATGCCGCGGCAGGGAAACCCAGGAGCGCGGACCAGGAGCGGCGTTGGGCCGAGGGGGCTGGCGATGCCGCACACTGAGACACTCGCCAGCCTGTTGCCCGCCACGCCTACTGCCTTGGCGGGAATTGCCCTGCAGGGCATTGAAACCGATACCCGCCGCCTGCGACCGGGCATGCTCTACGTCGGATTGAACACCAGCCATGGTGACGGTCGGCAATTTTTGCAACAGGCTTGGGCGGCAGGTGCAAGCGCAGCGCTGTTGGAAGGCGGTGAAGAGAGCACTTACACCGAACAGGGTCACCCCGTCTGGCAAAGTCCGCAGGCGCGGGCTTTGCTCGGTAGGGCATTGCGCCGCTGGCATCGCTGGGACACGGGTCAGGCGCCTGTCATCATTGGTGTTACCGGCACCAACGGCAAGAGCAGCGTCACCCGCCTCATCGCCGAACTCGCGCCGCAGCCCGCTATGATCATCGGCACCCTTGGCTACGGCCGCGTGGACGCGCTTATCTCCCAAGTCAATACCACACCGGACCCGGTCCCTTTGTGGCAGACCCTGGCGACACTGCGCGATCAGGGCGCCAAGGTCATCGCCATGGAAGTCTCCTCCCATGCGCTCGCGCTGGAACGGGTTGCGGCAGTACCCTTTTCCGTTGCCGTATTTACCAATCTCAGTCGGGACCATCTTGATTTTCATGGGGACATGGCGCACTACGGCGCGACCAAAGCCCGTCTCTTCCAGACGCCAGACCTCCAATTGGCCGTAGTAAACAGCGACGACACATTTGCTGGGCAGATCGCTGCCGCGGTGTTGCCGGAAGTCCGGCAACTGCGCTTCGGGGTAAAAAGCGGCGACTACCAGGCTGTCGAGTGGCATCCCGGAGCCAGCGGTACCCTGCTCGACCTGCATACCCCTAGCGGCCCGCGGCGCCTGCGCAGCCCCCTCATCGGCAACAGCAATATTCAGAATCTGCTGGCTGCGCTGGCCACTGCTGAGGGTATGGGCTGGCCGGTCAGTGACGCCGCCATCGCCGGACTCGATTTGCCGGAAGGTCGATATCAGCGCTTGGCTCCGGTCCCCGGCAAGGCACAGGTGATGATCGACTATGCCCACACCCCCGACGCGCTGCAGCGGGTGCTGACCGACCTGCGCGAAGTCGCCAAAGGTGCCGTGACCGTGGTCTTTGGCTGTGGTGGTGATCGGGATCATGGCAAACGACCGGAAATGGGGCGGGTGGCCGAACGCCTTGCCGACCACGTCATTCTCACCGACGATAACCCGCGCAGCGAAGCACCCGAGGCTATCGTCAACGACATCCTGGACGGTATGGAACGGCCCGGTCAGGCTACCGTGATCCATGACCGCGCGGCGGCCATCCGGGCCGCCATCATTGCATCGCAGGCCGGGGATTGGGTGCTCATCGCCGGTAAGGGACACGAACGCATCCAGGAGATACTGGGGCAGCGTTTACCCTTTCAGGATCGCAGTATTGCCGCGGAGGTGCTCAGCGCATGATCCGCTATTCACTGAAAGAAATCGCTGGAATAACCGGGGGTAAGCTGTTGCCCGGCAGCGCTGGCCGCAAAGAAATTCAGGGCATCGCCACGGACAGCCGCCAGCCGATGACGGGACAACTTTTTGTCGCATTGCGCGGCGACCGCTTCAATGGCGAGGACTTCGTGCCTGATGCTCTTGCTCAGGGCGCCGGGGCCGTGCTGACCGGCACCCCTGCCACCGCACCCGGCGTCTTGGTGGGGGATACTCTGATAGCGTTGCAGACATTGGCCGCCCAATGGCGGCGGCGGTTCAGCCTGCCGCTGCTGGCGGTGACCGGTTCCTGCGGCAAAACGACGGTCAAAGAGGTACTCACCGCCATTCTTAACGAGTCCGGCCCGGTGCTTGCCACACTCGGCAATCAGAATAATCACGTCGGCGTGCCTCTGACGCTCGCCAGACTCGGTCCGGAGCATCGTTACGCGGTGCTGGAAATGGGCATGAATCACCCCGGCGAACTCACCCTCCTCAGCGGGCTGGCGCGGCCCACTCTGGCCCTGATCAACAATGCCGCCCCCGCGCATCTGGAGGGTCTCGGCAGCGTTACCGCCATTGCCGCAGCCAAAGGCGAAATTCTCTCCGGTCTAGACAATCGCGGTATCACGATCCTCAATGGCGATGATCCTTTCGCGGATTTCTGGGCGGAACGGGCGCCGGGCGAGGTCTGGCGCTTCAGCTTGGAGCATCGCCCGACGCGGGTACGCGGACACTGGCACGCCCACGAACAGGGTGGCGGATATCTGGAGGTGCGCGCTCCGCAAGGGCAATTCACTCTGGAGATTCCCTTGCCCGGTCAACACAATGGCCGCAATGTCCTGGCGGCCACGACCGCGGCGCTGGCGCTCGATATTCCCATTCCGCAGATTCAACGGGCGGTGGCCGGACTGAAGACCATCCCTGGGCGTTTACAGTGGCGCTCCGGCCCTCATGGCAGTCGGCTTCTCGACGACACTTACAACGCCAATCCGGCTTCTCTGGAGGCCGCCCTGCGCGTGCTCGCCACGCAGGGCGGCCAATGCATTCTCGTCCTGGGTGACATGGGTGAACTCGGTCCCGAAGCCGCACTTTACCATCGGCAGGCGGGGACACTGGCGCGGCAACTCGGTATTGAGCGCCTTTACACACTCGGCCCGCTGGCAGCAGAAGCAGCCGATGCCTTCGGCGTCGACGCCGAAGCCTTCTCCGAATTGCCCCCTTTACTAACTGCCCTGCAAAGTCGCCTGGACGGAGACACCGTGGTACTGATCAAAGGCTCCCGCGCCGCCCACATGGAACGCGTCGTACAGGCACTAACCGGGGGGGACGCCTGATGCTCTACGCCCTCTTTATGGAACTCGGCAACCTTTATCACGGCTTTTACGTATTTCACTATCTGACCCTGCGCGGCGTATTGGCCGTCCTTACCGCATTGCTCCTCTCGTTGTTCATCGGCCCCTTCTTTATCGCCCGCCTGCGTCGGTACAAAATCGGTCAGATGGTCCGCAATGACGGCCCCGAAACCCACCTGAGCAAACAGGGTACACCCACCATGGGCGGCGCCCTGATCCTGCTGATAGTCGTCCTGACGACGCTGCTCTGGTCGGATTTGCGTAATCCGCTGGTCTGGGTGGCGGTGCTCACTACCCTGGCCTTTGGCGCCATCGGCTTCAGCGACGACCGGCGCAAGCTGCGGCGCAAAAACAGCAAAGGACTCTCGGCGCGGGCCAAATATGGTTTACAGTCGCTGGTGGCCTTCGCCGCGGCGAGTATGCTCTACGCCCTGGCCAACAAGCCGATAGAGACCAGCCTGATCCTGCCTTTTGTACCACATGTACTGATCCCGCTGGGCATCGGCTTCATCCTGTTCAGTTATTTCGTGATTGTCGGCACCTCCAATGCCGTCAACCTGACCGACGGACTGGATGGCTTGGCCATTGTACCGACAGTCATGGTCGCAGCGGCTTTAGGAATATTCGCTTACGTATCCGGCAACGCGGTCTTCGCCCACTACCTGGATGTGCCCTGGGTGCCGGGCTCTGGACAAATGCTGATTTTCTGCGGGGCACTGGTGGGCGCGGGACTCGGTTTTCTCTGGTTTAACACGTATCCGGCCGAGGTTTTCATGGGCGATACCGGCGCCCTGGCGCTGGGCGCGGCGCTGGCCATCGTCGCCATCATCGCCCGTCAGGAACTCGTGCTGGTCATTATGGGCGGCGTTTTTGTGGTAGAAACCTTATCCGTCATCATCCAGGTGGCCTCTTTCCGGCTCACCGGCAAACGGGTCTTCCGCATGGCGCCCCTGCACCATCATTTTGAGAAAAAAGGCTGGCCCGAACCCCGGGTGGCGGTCCGCTTCTGGATCATCACCGTGATTCTGGTCCTCGTCGGTCTTTCCAGCCTGAAGATACGCTGACATGGACCTCAACGGCAAAAAGGCATACATCGCCGGCATGGGCAAGACGGGACATTCCCTCTTGCGCACCGCCCTGCGCCTGGGCGCCCGTTGCCAGGTCGCGGACACGCGCCGGCTAGAAGACGCCGCCAATTTGCGGCAACGTTACCCAGACGTCGATTTCCATTTTGGCGATCTTCCCGAAGACCTGTTCCTGGGTGCGGATATCATTCTGCTCAGCCCAGGACTGATGCCGACATTGCCCGCCTTGCTCCGCGCCAGACAAGCGGGCATAGAGATCATCGGCGATATCGAACTTTTCGGCCGTATCGCCCGGACGTCCATCGTCGCCATCACCGGCAGCAATGGCAAAAGCACGGTCACCACTTTGCTTGGCGAGATGGCACAAGCCGCCGGACTACGCGCCGCCGTCGGTGGCAACCTCGGCATCCCCGCCCTCGACCTTTTGCCGGAAACGGGTCCCGAGCCGGAGCTCTATGTCCTGGAACTGTCCAGCTTTCAGCTCGCTGCCTGCCAACATTTTCGCCCACGCGCCGCCGCCATCCTCAACCTGAGCCCCGACCATCTGGATTGGCACGGCGATTATACGGCCTATGGTGCCGCCAAGGCGCGCGTTTTCCAGGCGATGGGGGCGGGGAATACCCTGGTACTGAATGCCGAAGACACCTTTACCGCCGCCCTCCCCGCTCAGGTTCCGGCAGGGGTGCAACTGCGGTTCTTTGGACGGGCAGGCGATCGCGACGCCTATACCGCCGATGGTCAGCTCTGCCTGCGCGCCGACGGTCCGTTGCTGGCTTTGGATCAACTCCTGCTACGCGGTGGGCATAACACCGAAAATGCGTTGGCGGCGGCATTGCTCGCGCGCGCCGTGGATATCCCACTTACCGCCATTCGGCAGGCCTTGCGCAATTTCTCCGGTTTGCCCCACCGCCTCGCCTGGATTGCTGAGGTGAACGGGGTGAACTACTACGACGACTCCAAGGGCACCAATTTGGGCGCCACCCTCAAAGCCATGTCCGGCTTGCCGGGACCCCTGGTGATGATCCTGGGCGGCGATGCCAAAGGGGCCGACCTGAGTCCGCTACGGGAAGCCTGTCGCGGTCAACGGGGGGCCGTCGTCCTTGGTAAGGATGGCCCGCAAATAGCCGCGCTGCTGGCTGACGTGTTACCGGTGCAAGCTGCCGACAGCATGCCAGCGGCGGTACAGGCGGCAGCGGAGATGGCGCGGAGTGGCGACCAGGTACTGCTCTCACCTGCCTGTGCCAGCACGGACATGTTCATCGATTATCAGGATCGCGGCCGTCAGTTTGCCGCAGCCGTGCAGACCGTGACGGGGAGAGTGGCATGACCAGGCCAAGTTGGTGGTTAGCGGAAGACGGCCCTGCCGATTATGTTCTCTGGTGGGTCATTCTGACCTTGCTCGGCTTCGGCTTCATCATGGTCTACTCCGCCAGCACGCCCATCGCCCAGCACGAGACCGGCAATCCTTTCTTCTTTGCCGAGCGGCAGGGCCTCTACGGCATTTTTGCCGCTGCGATACTCTATTACGCCAGCCGCATTGATCTGGATTTCTGGGAGCGCATCACTTTCCCACTGATGGGCCTTTCCATCATCGCCCTACTTATTGTTTTCATACCATTTGTCGGCGTATCGGTGAATGGCTCCCATCGCTGGATCAACTTCCTCATTGTCCGCCTGCAACCTTCCGAGTTGCTGAAATTTGCCTTGCTGCTTTTCCTCGCCCGCTACGTGGTACGTAAGGGGGAGTTGCTGGGCCGTTTCAAAGAGGGGCTCTGGCCGATTTTTGTGGTGCTCGGTCTGCTGGGTGTGCTCCTGCTCCTGCAACCGGATTTCGGCTCTTACGCGATGGTGGTGCTCCTCACCGGAGTGATGCTCTTTCTGGGCGGCCTGCCCTTGGGTTACGTCATCCTGGCCGGCGCCGTATCGGGTAGCGCACTCGGAATCCTGGCCATATCAGCGCCTTATCGCCTGGCTCGCATCACGACCTTCCAAAACCCCTGGGCAGATCCTTACGGGGCCGGATTCCAGTTGGTGCAATCTCTCATTGCCTTTGGGCGTGGCGGCCTCTTCGGAGTCGGTCTGGGCGACGGGGTAATGAAATATTTCTACCTGCCCGAGTCCTATACCGACTTCATTCTGGCGGTGATCGGCGAAGAGCTCGGCATGATCGGAGTGTGGTCCCTGACGATGCTCTATGGCATCGCCTGCTGGCGTATCTACCGCGTCGGCCGCCGTGCCGCGGCGGCCGGTGATGCCTTCTTCGCTCTTTTCTGTTACGGCACGCTGACCTGGTTTGGGGGCGAGGCGGTTATGTCCATGGGCGTGAATCTCGGCGCTCTGCCGACCAAAGGTTTTGCCCTGCCGCTGATCAGTTACGGCGGCAGCGCCCTGGTCTTCCTCTGCGCAGCCCTGGGTGTCGTCCTCGGCGTCAGCCGCCGTTATCCGGCTGTGCCCAAAAGCAAAGTCGTCGTCCGGGAGGAACTCCAGAATGGCTGACAGCGTCCTGATCGCAGCCGGCGGCACTGGCGGCCATGTCTTCCCGGCCCTGGCGGTCGCCGACGCACTGCGCGCCCGGGGCGTGGAGGTCGCTTTTGCGGGAACGGCTGCCGGGATGGAAGCACGCCTGGTGCCGGAACGCGGCTACCCGCTGTATACCCTGGACATGCAGGGCCTGCGCGGCAAAGGCATGGGGCGCTGGTTGCGTGCACCCTGGCGGGTGAGCAAGGCCATCCTCCAGGCCCGGCAGATTTTGCGGCGGACCCGGAGCCATGTGGTCCTGGGCATGGGGGGTTACGTCGCCGCACCCGTCGGCATCGCCGCCTGGACTCTGGGACGTCCACTCTGTCTGCATGAACAAAATGCCATCGCCGGGCTCAGCAATCGTTTGCTGGCCCCGCTGGCCAGGCGTATTTTTCTCGGCTTTCCCGGCACCCGTCTGGCCCGCGGTGAGTGGGTGGGGAATCCGGTGCGCGCGGCCATTCGCGCCTTGCCGACACCGCAGGAACGCTTCCACAACCGGAAAGGGCCGGCGCACCTGCTCATCATGGGCGGCAGTCAGGGCGCCAAGGTGCTCAACGAAGTCAGTGTCGCCGCGTTGAGCGGCATGACCGCTGCCGAGCGCCCTGCCATCTGGCACCAGACAGGTAAGGATCACGTGGAAAGCACGCAGGCGGCTTACACGCAGGCGGGCCTTGACGCTCGGGTAGAACCCTTTATAGAGGATATGGCCGCGGCGCTGGGTTGGGCCGACCTCGCCCTCTGCCGCGCCGGCGCCGCCACCATCGCCGAACTCGCCGCCGCTGGTCTCGGCGCCGTCCTGATCCCCTTTCCCTTCGCGGTGGACGACCATCAGGCCGCCAACGCCCGTTTTCTGGAGGAGGCCGGTGCGGCCAGGATGCTGCGTCAGGAGGGACTGGACGCCATACAATTGCGCGACGTGTTGAACCCCTTGCTGACCGACGCCGCACTCCGCCTGCGCTGGGCAGAAGCCGCGCGTGCGCAGGCCAAGGGCGACGCCGCCGCCACCGTTGCGACAGCGTGCGGAGAATATGACGGAGGCAACAATGCGTAACTGGGTCCGCCAAATCCACATGGTCGGCATCGGCGGCAGCGGCATGCGCGGCATCGCCGAAGTGCTGTTGAATCTCGGCTATGCCGTCTCCGGCTCCGATTTACATCCCGGCAGTTCCACTCTGCGCCTGACGGACTTAGGGGCGCGGATTTTCAGCGGCCACGAAGCGGCCAATGTGCGCGGCGCGGATGTGGTCGTGATTTCTTCGGCCATTCCCGAAAGCAATCCAGAGGTACAAGCCGCCCGCGAACTGCGCATCCCCGTCATCCGCCGCGCCGAGATGCTGGCGGAGTTGATGCGCTTCAAGCAGGGCATCGCCATCGCCGGCACCCACGGCAAGACCACCACCACGAGCCTGGTGGCCAGTATTCTCGGCGTTGGCGGACTGGACCCCACCTTCGTCATCGGCGGCCGCTTGAAGAGCGCAGGCACCCATGCCGCCCTCGGCAGTGGCGAATATCTGGTGGCGGAAGCGGACGAATCTGATGCATCCTTCCTCTATCTCTCGCCCGTCATGGCCGTCGTCACCAACATCGACGCCGATCACATGGAAACCTACGGCGACAGCCTCGATAATTTGCGCGGCGCCTTCCTGCAATTTCTCCAGCGTCTGCCCTTCTACGGCCTCGCCGTCCTCTGCACCGATGAACCCATGGTCGCCGGCCTCATCCCCGAATTGCGCACCCCCGTACTGCGCTACGGCTTCGGTGACGATGTGGATTTACAAGCGCGCGATGTCGCCGTGCACGGCATCGGCAGTCGCTTCGCCGTGTGGCGGCGGGTGGACAGCGACTATGTCCACTGGCTGGACGTAGAACTGGGCATCCCCGGCCGCCACAACGTCCTCAATGCCCTTGCCGCCATCGGCATCGCCAGCAAGGTGGGCATACAGGAATCCACTATTGCCAACGCTCTGGCCGACTTCCGTGGGGTCGGCCGCCGCTTTGAGCTGGTCGGTACATTCGACGGAATCACCGTGGTGGATGATTACGGCCATCACCCCCGGGAAATCGCCGCCACTATCGCCGCAGCCCGCTCCGTATGGCCGGAGCGACCGCTGGTGGTGGCCTTTCAGCCCCATCGCCACAGCCGCACGCAAGCGCTCTTCGGTGATTTCGTCAGCAGCCTGGCGGCGGCGGATCGGGTGATCCTGACGGACATTTACAGTGCTGGCGAAAAGGCCTTACCCGGCGTCAGCAGCCGCGCCCTCGCTACGGCCATGGCCGCGCAAGGGGTGTCTGTCCGCTTCCTGCCTGATTTACTCACGGCGCCGCGACACATCCGCGCCGAACTCCCCGCCGGGGCCGTACTGCTGACTCTCGGCGCGGGCAGCATCGCCAGTCTGGCGGCGCAATGGTCCCAGGTCTTCGCGGAGGATCCCGCATGATGCCCGCCATCGGGGGTCGTCTACGCTTGGGAGAACCCATGCACCGCCACACCAGCTGGCGGGTCGGCGGTCCGGCCGATCGTTTCTACCTGCCCGGCACGCTGGAAGATCTGCAGGCTTTCCTGCAGGGTTTCGCCGTCGCCCCCCTCACCTGGCTCGGGCTGGGCAGCAACGTGCTGGTGCGCGATGGCGGCCTGCGCGGCACCGTCATTTGCCTCGCCAACACCCTGGATGAAATCACCCTCGACGCGTCCGGCCTGGTCCGTGCCGGAGCGGGCGCGGGCGCAGTGAAGATCGCCCATTTCGCCGCCAAAGCCGGGCTCGCCGGCGCCGAATTTCTGGCCGGCATTCCCGGCACCCTGGGCGGCTGTCTCAGTATGAATGCCGGCGCCCACGGTGGCGACACCTGGAGCCTGGTGGAATGGGTCGAGGTATTACATCCCGATGGCCAACTGCAACGCCTGTCTCGCGCCGAGTTTCAGATTGGTTACCGGGAAGTTCTGGGTCAGGGCGCGGCCTGCTTCGTCGCTGCAGGATTACGCCTGACCCCCGAAGATCGCGACACCGTCATGCAGCGCCTGCGTACCTGGCAAGAACGCCGCGCCGCCACCCAGCCTCTGGAATGGCCGAGCTGCGGTTCCGTCTTCCGCAACCCACCCGGCGATCATGCCGCCCGGCTCATTGAAGCGGCGGAACTCAAGGGCATACGCTATGGCGATGCCGAAGTAAGTATCCAGCACGCCAATTTCATCATCAACCGCGGTGCTGCCCGCGCCGAGGAGATTGAAGCACTGGTGGCCAACGTGCAACAAGAGGTTCTCAGCCGCTTTGGTATCGAACTCCAGCCGGAGATGCGCGTTATCGGGGAGGTGGCCGATGTCTGATTTGCTCCGCATAGCCGTACTTTATGGGGGTCCCTCCGGCGAGCGCGAAGTTTCCCTCGACAGCGGTCGCGCCGTATTGCAGGCGCTGCGGGGATTGGGCCTGGATGCCGTCGGCATTGACATCCAGCCGGCCGCCCTTCAGCAGCAAGTGGCAGACAGCAAGGCGCACATCGTCTTCAACGTCTGCCATGGCGCGGTAGGCGAAGACGGCCTGTTGCAGGCCTGTCTGGAGACTCTCGACATGCCCTATACCGGCAGCGGCGTCCTCGCTTCCGCCCTCGCCATGGATAAATGGCGCTGCAAGCAGCTCTGGCGGGCAGCCGGTTTACCGGTGACCGACGGCATCCTGCTGCGCCGCGGCGAGAATGCACCTGATCTCGGCGCCCGCTTCGGCTGGCCCCTGTACATCAAGCCGAACCACGGCGGTTCCAGCCTTGGCGTCAGCAAAGTTACGGGTCCGGCAGAACTGGATGCGGCCTTGCAGTGCGCCTTTGCGATGGAAGACGAAGTCCTCTGCGAGGGTGCCGTCATCGGCCACGAAGCCACCGTTGGCATCCTCGACGGCCGTGCACTGCCGCCCATTGTCATCGAAACACCCCGCGCCTTCTACGACTACACCGCCAAGTATCTCGCCGACGATACCCGCTACCTCTTGCCCTCCGGCCTCGGCGCCACACTGGATCAGCAGTTGCAGACACTTGCGCTCAAGGCCTTTGCCGAACTGGGCGGCCGCGACTGGGGACGGGTCGACTTCATGATCAGCAGCGGCGGCCAGGCCCATCTGCTGGAAGTGAACAGTGTACCCGGCATGACCAGCCACAGCCTGGTTCCCATGGCCGCCCAAGCGAGCGGCATGGATTTCCCGGAATTATGTAACGCCATACTGCGTACTGCGCAGAGGAGAGTGAAACATGGTTAGCGTCATGCGCGATTACCGTCATGGGCGGAACCCGCAACGGCCTGCCGCCACTATCAAGGTGCCACCCAAACGCAAGGCCGAAGCGGCGGCTCCACCCAAAGCACACCAACCCATCCCATGGCGACTTTACGGTCGCATGCTGATCGGCGGCGTCAGCCTCAGTGCCCTCGCCTGGGGGGGCTGGATAGGCTGGAACTGGGCGCGCGAACCGCAACTCATGCCCATCAGCACCCTGACCATTATCGGCAGCTCCGCGAGAATTCCGCTGCCCACGGTCAATACCATCCTCAAACCTTACATTGCTCAGGGTTTTCTCTGGGTAAACCCGAAGCAGGTACGCAACGCCCTCGATGCACTGCCTTGGGTCGCCGATACCGAAGTCCGCAGGGTCTGGCCCAATCGCTTGCAGATCGATATCAAACCCGAAGTGCCCGTGGCCCGCTGGCTGGGCGGCGCCGGACAAATGGTGAATGCCCAAGGTCAGGTGTTCAGTGTTCCTCCCGGTCAGGTCCCCGATAATCTGGCGAATCTCGAAGGACCGGCGGATAGCGGCGCCAGGCTGATTGCACAGATGGCCAAATTCAATCAGATCCTCACCCCTCTGGGCGTCAAGGTGCTGGATTTGCAAGAAGATCAACGCGGCGGCTGGCGTTGCATTCTCAGCAATAAGGTGCGCCTGCTGCTGGGCAGTGAAAACATCCTTCCCGCTTTAACACGGTGGGTGACTATTGTCCCCCAAGTCAAAGAATACCTCGTGCCAGGGGCCACCATGGACTTGCGCTACACCAACGGCTTTGCGGTCGCCATGCCCACGGCGGCCACCATCAGCAGTCAGTAACGGATCACCGATCCGAAGGAGCAAGATGAAATGAAACGCAGCAATCCTGAACTCATCGTCGGTTTGGACATCGGCACCTCCAAGGTCGCCTGCATCGTCGCCCAGTCCAGGGGCGGCCGTGAGGCGGAGATCATCGGCGTCGGTCAACATCCCTCCCGCGGCCTCAAAAAGGGTGTGGTCGTCGACATCGAATCCACCGTGCAGGCCATCACCCGCGCCGTGCAGGAAGCGGAACTGATGGCCGGTGTGCAGATTCACGGCGCGGTGGTCGGCATCGCCGGCGGCCACATCCGCGGCTACAACAGCCACGGCATCGTCGCCATCAAGAACAAGGAAGTCAGCCATGAGGACGTTGGCCGGGTCATGGACGCCGCCCGTGCCATCGTCATTCCCCAGGATCAGAACGTCATTCATATCCTGCCCCAGGAATTCATGATTGACAGCCAGGAAGGCGTCCGTGAGCCCGTCGGCATGTCCGGCGTGCGCCTGGAGGCCCGGGTGCATATCGTCACCGGTGCCGTCAGCGCCGCGCAAAACATCACCAAATGCGTCGAACGCTGCGGCTTGCAGGTACAGGATCTGGTCCTCGAACAGCTCGCCTCCGCCGACGCTGTCCTCACCGCCGATGAGAAGGAACTGGGCGTCTGCCTAGTGGACATCGGCGGTGGTACCACGGATATCGCCATCTTCCGCGATGGCGCCGTTCGCCATACCGCCGTCATCCCCATTGCCGGCGATCAGGTCACCAACGACATTGCTCTCGGCCTGCGCACCCCACCCGTCGACGCGGAAAATATCAAAAAACTCTACGGCTGCGCCCTCGGTGACCTCATCGAGCAAGATGAAGAAATCCCCGTCCCCAGCGTCGGCACGCGCCCGCCCCGGACCATATCCCGACGCATTCTCGGCGACATCATCGAACCCCGCATCAAGGAACTCTTTGAGCTGATCCAGGCTGAGCTGCGGCGCACCGGCTATGAAGATATGGTCGCGGCTGGAGTGGTCATTACCGGCGGTTCCAGCAAGCTGGAAGGTATGGCCGAACTGGCCGAGGAAATCCTCCACCTGCCAGTGCGCGTCGGTGAACCCATGCATTTGCCCGGCATGGAAACCGTCGTTCATACGCCGGGCCATGCCACGGGGGTGGGCCTGGTCATGTATGGTCTCCACAATCAAGTGGTAAGCCAGGCAGAGCCTTTACAGAACCCGGCTATTGCGGCACGGGAAAATCATATGGATACCAGCTTCGGCGGCATTTTTCGCAAGATGCGCTCCTGGGTACAGACGAGCTTTGGCTAATTTCTGCTTGCAGGGCTGAGGCACACCATTTTGCAGGACTTCAAGAAGAGGAAAGACCATGTTTGAACTCAATGAATGTGAACAGGAAGGCGCGGTCATCAAAGTGATCGGCGTCGGTGGCGGCGGCGGTAATGCCATCAACAACATGTGTATAGCGGGTCTGGAAGACGTGGAATTCATCACTGCCAATACCGATGCCCAGGCGCTGCGCCATTCCCACGCCAACCATATCATCCAGCTCGGCGCCCAGATCACCCGCGGCCTCGGCGCCGGCGCGGATCCCGAAGTCGGCCGCAAGGCTGCCGAAGAAGGCCGTGACGAAATCCGCGCAGCTTTGGAGAAGGCCGACATGGTCTTCATCACCACCGGCATGGGGGGCGGCACCGGCACCGGTGCCGCCCCCGTGGTGGCGGCCATTGCCCGCGACATGGGCATCCTTACCGTCGGCGTGGTCACCAAACCCTTCAACTTTGAGGGCAAGAAACGTCAGCAGCACGCCCTCTCCGGCATCGACGAACTCTCCCAGTATGTGGACTCACTGGTCATCATCCCCAATGAAAAACTGTTGTCCGTCCTTGGCAAAAACATCAGCCTCAAGGATGCCTACCAAGCCGCCGACAACATCCTCCTTGGCGCCGTGCAGGGCATCGCCGAGTTGGTCACCCGCCCCGGTCTGATGAACCTCGACTTCGCCGATGTCCGCACCATCATGTCCGGCATGGGCCTTGCGATGATGGGTGCCGCCAGCGGTCGCGGCGAAAACCGCGCCAAGGACGCAGCCACCCGCGCTGCTTCCAGTCCGTTGCTGGATGACATCAACCTCTCCGGCGCCCGCGGCATTCTGGTCAACATCACCGCTGGCATGGACCTGACCCTGGGCGAGTTTGAAGAGGTCGGTGAACTGATTCGTGGCTATGCCGCTGATGATGCCAACGTCAAGGTCGGTACCGTGCTCGATCCAGAACTGGAAGGGGAACTGCGGGTCACTGTGGTCGCCACCGGTCTGCAGCGGGAACCCGTGCGTCTGGCGGTCGAAAATATTCGCACCCGTCCGGCCCCGGCCACTGCCGCAGACTGGCGCAATCTCGACAAGCCCACCGGCATGCGTCAGGCGGCTGAACACCCCGCGGCCTCGGTAGCCGCCGCGCGCGGCGGCAATAACACCCCAAACTATGCCGACCTGGACATCCCCGCCTTTTTACGCCGCCAGGCGGACTAAGGCCGACAAAGCCAGGTCAGCGCGATAAAGGCGCTTGACCTGGACGGCAGCGTTCTTTGCCCGGTCGCGGCCCCCTAGCCGCTGCCGGGCGCACCAGTTCGTCTGCATCCGCCAGCAACCGCGCACCTTTTCGGACTCAATGCCCACTGCAATCGGGCATCCAGGGTAAGGGTCCGCCACGGATATTCCGTCACTTTTCTCTATAGATCCGGCAACACAGCCCCTGTCGCCAAGGCACTACAGTGTGGTTAGCCCACCACCATGTGCCCAGAAGAGTCCTGGGCGACAGCGCTCATCGCCTTGCGGTAACGACTGAGATCCTTGGCACTCTGAATGGGCGTTTCGAGCAAAGCGGAAAGATTACGCAAAATGCCATTGACTACCTTACCCTCCCAGATCACATCGAAATGAATCTGGGTATCCAGCCATTGCTCCAGCCAGCCCGGGTCCGGCAAATGGCTTTGCACACTGTCTTCGGGGTACATGGCCTTATTGACATGGAGATTGGTGGGATGCAATGCCTTCGCCGTCTTGGTGTTAGCCATGAGCACGCCAATCTTGGCAAAGGCCAGGCGTGCGGTATCCCCAAGACGATCAATAGCACGCCGCATATATTTAAGGTAAATACCTGCGTGCCGAGCCTCATCCTTGGAAAGCACCTCGTAAATCGCGCGAATCACCGGTTCGCTATGCCACTGTGCCGCGCATTTGTACCAATGCGTCAGACGAATTTCGCCACAAAAATGGAGCATGAGCGTCTCCATCGCCGGGGCTGGGTCAAATTCAAAACGCACGTTGTGCAACTCTTCTTCTGTCGGCAGATACTCCGGCGCGAAGCGGCGCAAATATTCCATAAGCACCAAGGCATGCTTCTGCTCTTCATAGAACCAGATGGACATGAAAGCCGAGAAATCGGAGTCATTCCGGTTGTCCCGGAGAAACATCTCCGTCGCCGGAAGTGCGGACCACTCGGTGACCGCGTTCATCTTGATCGTGCGCAATTGCTCATCGCTCACCAGACCACGGTCAAACTGCTCCCAGGGAATATCCGTAGCCATGTTCCAGCGTGCGGCCTCCAGCGATTTGAACAACTCAGGGTATAACATAACAAACACACCTCTCTCTGGCGTTTTCAATAATGGGTGCCTGGACATCTCAGTCTTTCCACCCATTTGACGAAAGTTGCGCGCCGCCCCAGGCATTGCGGCAAAATCCGCGAAGCTTCACATACACCCGCGGTATTCTACGCCAAATCCCCGCCTTGGGCGATGGCCCCATTTATTTCCCCCGGTCGCCGCCCCAGGCACGAATGACCTAGATTTATCCGGCCATTTGCGGCAGACTTTGCGGATATACTTAGCGTTACGCGGAAGCCATGACTGGATCATCTCCTCATATCCTTGTACTGCATGGACCGAACCTGAACCTGCTGGGTAGCCGTGAGCCCGACCATTATGGGCGGGCTACCCTCGCTGAGATCGAGGCCGGGCTGCAGACGCGCGCGCAGGGATGGGGCTGGCGACTGCGCAGCCTGCAGAGCAACGCCGAACACATACTGATCGATACCGTTCAGGAAGCGGCCCGTCAGGGCGTTACATACATCATCATCAACCCAGCGGCCTTCACCCACACCAGCGTCGCCCTGCGCGATGCTCTGGCCGCTGTCCAGATTCCCTTTATTGAAGTGCATTTGTCCAACATCCATGCACGGGAACCGTTCCGCCAACACTCCTATTTCTCCGATCTCGCCCAAGGCGTCGTCGCGGGACTCGGTGCGGATGGATATTTCCTGGCGCTGGATGCCATTCATCGGCGCCTGAAGCGCAACAACTCATAACTGATACCAAGGAAAGAGCATGGATATCCAATTCATCCGCCGCCTGGCCGAGCTGCTGGAAAAAAGTGCCATTGATGAAATAGAAGTGGTCGAGGGCGATAACAAAGTCCGAATCACCCGGCACGTCGCGCCTGCGCATACGGCACCGACCGTTACCTGCACTCAGCCAATGGCCGTTGCTGCGGCGATGCCCACCGCTGCACCGGTAGCGACCACATTCGCCGCTGTTGAGCAGCCACCTCAAGGCTCCACGATTAAATCGCCCATGGTTGGCACCTTTTACCGCGCCGCCTCCCCCGAAGCCTCGCCCTTTGTGGAAGAAGGCAGCATTATCAAGGCGGGCCAGACCCTCTGCATTATCGAAGCCATGAAGTTGCTCAACGAAATTGAAGCCGACATCTCCGGAAAAGTAATCAAGGTCCTCGCCAGCAATGGCCAACCCGTCGAATACGGTGAACCCCTGTTCATCATTGCTCCCGAGAATGGAGATGTTTGAAAAAATCCTCATTGCCAACCGCGGCGAGATTGCTCTGCGTATTCAGCGCGCCTGCCGCGAACTGGGCATCCGCACCGTCGCCGTCCACTCCGAGCCTGATCGCGATCTTCTGCATGTCAAACTCGCCGACGAGTCGGTGTGTATCGGCCCGGCGCCCAGCGACAAAAGCTATCTGAATATTCCCGCCGTGATTGCGGCCGCCGAGGTAACGGATGCCGAAGCCATTCATCCCGGCTACGGCTTCCTTTCGGAAAATGCCGACTTCGCCGAGCGGATCGAAAAAAGTGGCTTCGCCTTTATCGGCCCGCGTGCCGAAACCATCCGTCTGATGGGCGACAAAATTGCCGCCAAAGCGGCCATGAAGAAGGCCGGAGTGCCCTGTGTGCCGGGCTCCGACGGAGCTTTGCCCGACAACAATGAAACCCTCAAAACCATTGCCCGCGAGATCGGTTACCCCGTCATTCTCAAGGCCGCCGGTGGTGGTGGTGGGCGCGGTATGCGGGTAGTGCATACGGAGGCGCACCTCATCAACGCCGCCAATCTGACCCGCGCAGAGGCGGGCAAGGCTTTCGGCAACCCCACCCTGTACATGGAAAAGTTCCTGGAGACGCCGCGCCATATCGAGTTTCAGATACTCTGCGATGCCCATGGCCATTGCGTTCATCTGGGTGAACGAGACTGCTCGGTGCAGCGCCGCCATCAAAAAGTGATCGAAGAAGCCCCCGCTCCTGGCATCAGCGCCGCCCAGCGGGCTGAAATCGGCGCTTCGGTAGTCAGAGCCTGCGAGGATATGGGCTATCGGGGCGCCGGCACGATCGAGTTCCTCTACGATCCGGGCAGCCAGACCTTCTACTTCATTGAAATGAATACACGCGTGCAGGTCGAGCACCCGGTCACGGAGCTGATTACCGGCATCGACATCATCAAGGCTCAGATCCGCATTGCAGCGGGCCTGCCTCTTGGGATTCGGCAGGAAGATGTTGTACTCAGCGGTCACGCCATCGAATGCCGCATCAATGCCGAAGACCCGGAGCGTTTCGTACCCTCTCCTGGACAAATTACCGCCTGGCACCCGCCCGGCGGGCCAGGCATCCGGGTCGACAGTCACATTTATGCGGGTTATCGCGTGCCACCTTTCTATGACTCCATGATCGGCAAAATCATCGCGTTCGGAGGCAACCGCGAGGAAGCCAATATGCGTATGCGCAGCGCCCTGCGCGAGACCACCATTGAGGGTATCCAGACCAATATCCCCCTGCACCGGCGTATCCTGGAAGAGGCCCAGTACGCCGCAGGCGGGGTGCATATCCACTATCTGGAGGCCTTGCTCGACCTATGAAGATTGCCTGGTGGCAGCTCGACATGCGTGTCCCCGCGACAGCCGCGGCAGCCATCGAGGCGCAATTGCTGGATGCCGGGGCAGAAGCCGTCACCTTTCTTGAGGGCGATGATAGTGAAGCCGTGTTCGATGAAGGCCTGATCTGGCAGAACAGCCAGTGCCAGGCATTGTTTCCTGCCGACGACCATAATGAAGCGATTCTGCAAAGACTGGTCAGAGACAATGACTGGCAGCAATTCGCAGCACAATTCACGCCGCTGGAGGAACAAGACTGGGTGGCGGCGACGCAGGCTGCTTTCCCGGCACGCTGCTTCGGTCGCCTCTGGATCGCCCCCAGTTGGGATACGGCGCCTGCCGACGCCACTCGCGTGCTGCATCTCGATCCCGGCCAGGCCTTTGGCACCGGCGCCCACGCCACCACGGCGCTCTGTCTGCGTTTCCTGGACGCGCGCATCCGCGGGGGCGAAAGCCTTATCGATTACGGTTGCGGCTCCGGTATCCTGGCCATCGCCGGGCTGCTGCTGGGAGTCGACCATGCCTTCGGCGTAGATACGGACCCCGTTGCGCTGCAGGTAGCCGCCGCCAACGCTGAAAGCAACGGTGTCAGTACCGGCCTGCAACTCGCGCTACCGGAAAACGCCAGCCTGCCCATGGCCGACATTCTGATCGCCAACATTTTGGCGGCCCCCTTGTTGGCCCTCGCCGCCACCTTGGCTGACGCGGTCCGTCCCGGAGGCTGGATCGCCCTGTCCGGCATCCTGCACCGTCAAGAAGCGGAGATCATCGCCGCCTATAGACCCTATTTCGATCTCGCCGCCCCGCAACACGAAGAAGACTGGTCGCTCCTCTATGGCCAGCGCAAAATCGGAGTATGACCATGGAAATCATCTGCCCCCGCTGTGAATCGACCTTCGCCACCGATAACAACGCGTTGCGCGAGCATCACTATCAAGCGAAATGCAGCGTCTGCCAGCAAATCTTCCATTTTGATATCGCCGCAGAGGATACGCGTTCCGGTAGCAGCCTGGGGCGCTTTCTGGGTAAACTTCTGCTCATCCTGACCATTACCCTGCTGATTATCGCCCTGATTGGGCAGGCACTTTGGTGGACACGCAGTTATAGTTACGCCGCCACCAGTGCGCCAGTGCGCCGCATATTACTGAGTAGCGCCGAACAATTGGGTGTCACCATCCCGTGGCCGGGTCCTAACAAAGAGATCCGTATTTTAAACAGTCAGGTTACCCAGGCGGGGAAGCATCTGGCGCGCATCACCGGCAACATCGAAAATGTGGCCAACAAAGTCCAGGCCTACCCGGTGATCGAAGTCACCCTCAGCAATGTCTACGGTGCACCGATAGCGCATCTGCAGTTTACCGCCGCTCAATACCTGAGCGGCGCATTCCATGCCCGCTCCGGGTTTGTTCCCGGCACTGCGGTACCATTTACACTCAGCAGCCCCGCATTAACGACCGCAGCCGGTTACCAGGTCACGCTCCTCAGTCGCCCCTGAGCAGGGCTGGCCATGGAAACCACGAACCTATCGTTGAGCGATTGTGTGACCGCAGTCATGGACCGCTATTTGGCGGATTTGCAGGGCGAGGTACCCGGTAATTTGCATGCGATGATAATAGGCGAAGTGGAGCGCGCACTGCTTGCCAACACGCTGCAGCACTGTAGCGGGCAACGCGGCACGGCTGCCCAGTGGTTAGGCATTAATCGCAACACCTTGCGTAAAAAACTACAAGCCTACGGATTAGATACCTGAATAAGCTGCGGGGCGGCTTGCGCCACCGCTTGCGGATTCAGACCGCCCGCCTTGCCGCCGCTATTCAGGTACTGCCGATAATAAGCGAGTACCCGCGGCACATATGCCTGGGTTTCCGCAAAAGGCGGGATATGATAACCCGCCTGGATCACGGCCTTCGATCCCGCGTTGTAGGCGGCTACGGCCAGTTTCAGGTCACCACTAAATACCCGCAGCAGATGGGCCAGATACGCCGTGCCACCATTGATGTTGTCAGCCGGGCTGAAGGAGTTGGCCACCCCGAAACGATCCGCCGTTGCCGGAATGAGTTGCATCAGCCCGACCGCTCCTTTGGGTGAAACCGCCCCCGCATTATAACCGGACTCGGCGCTAATCACGGCGTTAACCAGCGCCGGACTGACTCCATAACGGCTAGCCGCCGCCCGAATCAGTGCCTGATAATGCGCCCTGGCCACCTGGTTAAAATCTGCGCGCGCCATGGCTACCGCCATTTTCGGCGTTCGCATAACCATCCGGTACCTGTCATTCCCGCCAGGCACATTGGTCAAATGCACTACCCCACTGCTATCGGTATACGCATAAATATTGGCCTCCGCCGTGCTTCCACAAAGGAGCAGCATCGTGCCGAGCAGCAGGCCAGGCCTCACTATTTCACCACCCGCAGTGAAGGGCGCTCGGACTTGCCTATGGGTTTGTCCGTGCTCTCCACACCGCCGCCCTCTGGGGACGACGGCGGTGTGGTTGGAATTTCGGGATCGGCAAAGCCCATCCCCTCCTGTGTCTCCGCGGCGTAAATCGCCGCCACAGCCGCCATCGGTACATCTACCATGCGGGCGACCCCACCAAAGCGGGCGTTAAAGGTAATCCAGTCATCCGCCATATTGAGACTGTGGCAAGCGCGCGGCGAAACATCAAGAATCATCCGTCCATCCTTTTCGTAGCCACTCGGAACAGACACCCCCGGATAAGCCACAACCACCAGGATATACGGGGTATAACCCTGGTCCACACACCACTGATAGACGGCATTGAGCAGATAGGACTTAGCACTTTCAGGTAACAATTTTGTTCTCCATCATCAGCATCCAGCCATATAACCCGCGCAGGCAACAGACACAAGGGCAGCGCCTGTCGCCGCTGCGTTAAAAATCATCCATGAACCAGTTTATAGCCGATTTTTCGGAATTCTCAAGATTGTTCAGATACCGACGGTGGGATCAGGCAAGTGCACGCCGCTGTCAAACTTCAGTCCAATATAACTTATCCACTTGTTTAAACAAGATTTCCGCTGATAGAAAGCGCACAGAACGAGGCATTTTGGCGCATTCAGAAAAAAGTACACCGCTATTACCGCAATATCTAAAATATGAGGCACAATACCCGCGCTTTGGTGACCACTGTACCGCCCCCGGCAAGGCACCATGGGGGGCCGCGGCGACACGACGCTGAGTGCCGACTGGACGCAATGAGTGACTCCTTACTGAAAGAGAGATAATCTGTCGTTACAATAACTCACAGAGTCGACAAAGAGAATATATCAACTCATGCTAGAAACGATCACACTATACATTTTGGCAAGTATAATATTCAGCCAGGTCGTGCTTGCCATGCTCGTCCTTTGTCCACGCTGCAAATTGATCAGCCCGAATTTAGTCCGTCTGCCTCAAACCGCTGTCGCACGTCGCGAGATTGCCCTCACCTTCGACGATGGACCACATGAAGAAATAACCACTCAAATACTGGATCAGCTAGACCTGCATAACGCCAAAGCCACCTTTTTTTGCATCGGTGAGAAAGTTGCTGCGCACCCGGATTTAGTCGCCGAAATACTTCGGCGTGGCCATAGCGTAGAAAATCACAGTTATCGCCACAACATGCTTTTCGCGTTCAGCGGCCCAACTGCATTAGCGAACGACATTGTTAAAGCACAAAAAGCCATCGAAGATGCGACGCATGGGACAGCACCGCGTTTCTTCCGCGCGCCTTTTGGCTTTCGCAG
Source organism: Acidithiobacillus sp. (assembly GCA_028065135.1). The sequence continues at coordinate 9,965 of JAPTWR010000143.1, read as the reverse complement.
TCCATTCTTGGGCGGGGTATTACGGCGCCTCGGTCTGCACCACGTCGCGTGGACTCGTCGTGGTTACGACACAACATCTCGAAATCCAGACACCGTGCTCCGCCGCCTCAGCCGCAACCTGGCCGCCGGAGACATACTATTGTTGCATGATAACAAGCTGGGGCTGGTTGTGTTGCCCAGACTACTAGAGCTGTGTAGCCATAAAGAACTACGTAGCGTGTCTTTAGCCATGATATTCAATGATATCAAAGCACTTCCACAAATATACAAGCACACCGTTACAGGTGCTTGCGGTGATCACACATCATCGACCAATGCGCCGAGCTAACTAATTAAGTCAGTGTAGCCTTCATAGAAAGCTCCACTGGAGGAACGACGGATGACCAGAGAACAACAGATATCAAACGCAGATCCTGCGACACACGAATGCGACGTTCTGGTTATAGGTGGCGGACCGGCAGGCTCGACGATCGGTGCGCTGCTCGCCGAGCGCGGCCACCGAATCACCATACTAGAAAAAGCACATCATCCAAGATTTCATATAGGTGAGTCCCTGCTCCCCGCCAATTTACCGCTGCTGCAGCAATTGGGTGTTGCCCAGGAGGTAGATCAGATCGGGATGAAAAAGTGGGGTGCAGAATTCAACTCGCCCTACCATGCAAAGAAAAGAGAAACCTTCTTATTTGCCGATGCATGGGACAAGTCCATGCCCATGGCCTATCAGGTCAGACGCGCAGACTTCGATGATATTCTGTTTCGCAATGCGCGCAAAAAAGGCGCGACGACGATTGAGGGATGCCGGGCCCGGTCGGTTGAATTTTTACCGCACGAGAAAGGTGCCATAGTTCACGCCCTCCGCGAGGATGGATCGACAGAAACATGGAAAGCACGCTTCCTGGTTGATGCATCCGGTAGAGATACATTTCTCGGGACATGCTTCAAGATCAAGCGGAATAACCCGAAACATAACAGTTCCGCCCTTTATGCGCATTTCCGTGGGGCACATCGCCTCCCTGCCAGCGAAGAGGGGCATATTTCGCTATTCTGGTTTGAACACGGATGGTTCTGGTTCATCCCGTTAGCCGATGGAACCACCAGCGTGGGAGCGGTGGTATGGCCCTCTTATCTAAAAACGCGAAAGAAACCCGTGGAAGATTTTTTTGCGGATACTATCGCCATGTCTCCCGAGCTGGCAATGCGATTAGCAGACGCACGGCGCGTGACCGATGTCGAAGCTACTGGCAATTACGCCTATATCTGCGCGCAAACCCATGGGGAAAGCTTCCTCATGTTAGGGGATGCATTCGCATTTTACGATCCGGTCTTTTCGTCGGGCGTCATGCTCGCGATGCAAAGCGCTTTTATCGGTGCCGATACTATTGATATTTGCCTGCGGCAACCGCGACGTGCCGCCGCCGCGTTGCGTCACTTTGACCGGAAAAGCCGGCACGGGGGGAAGGTGTTCTCCTGGTACATTTATCGCATTACACAGCCCGCCCTGCGCGATATGTTCATGTATCCGGGCAATCCGGCACGCACCAAAGAGGCCGTGCTATCCGTTCTTGCAGGAGATATTTTTAATAAAACACCGATTTGGACCTCATTACGGTTCTTCAAGATGGTCTATTATCTGATGTCGATACGGCACCTCGGACGTTCTTGGGCCGCATACAAAAAGCGAAAGGAAAACATCAGGATTTAACCATGCGTGGAGATAAGTTCATGTCAACAAGCACGGGCACGCAGCTTACGCTTACCTACGCTCCGGCAGCAACGGCGTTAAACAAGAATGCGCTGCGCACAAAAAATATTCTCGGTATCGTTTTGTTCAACAGCCAACTCACGTCAGGGATCGGTACCGACCAGAATAGTGGCATTATAAAAACACCCCTGACCATTTACGGAGCTGATATCTGTGAAATATGGAGTACGACCCAGCCCGTAATCCCTGGGCATTATTTGGATATACGCTATCGGCGTAGCGCAACCCTTACTTTAGGCAGTATTACCCTGGCTATAACAACACCGATAGACGATGGCGAAAATATCAATCCCCCGCCCATTCAGTCGTGCGCTCAAGAAGCCTATCAGCAAATATTCAACCTCCTCCAAGAAATCGGCCATATTCACTTACTCCGCGTCTGGAATTTTTTACCCGATATCAACGGTGCCACGCACGGCCTGGAACACTATCGCCAGTTCAATATCGGGCGCCAAGGCTCGTTTATTGCCCACGATCGACTTTCCGAGGAAAGTAGCATTCCCGCCGCGAGTGCCGTAGGGACATCCTCCACAAACTTGGTCGTACACTTTCTCGCCGGGCGGGACAAATCTGTAGCTCTGGAAAATCCCCGACAGATTAGCGCCTATCGCTATCCCAAAAAATATGGGCCATGCAGCCCCACCTTCTCGCGCGGCGGATCGCTCAATCTAGATCAGCAACATGCCTTATTTATTTCCGGAACCGCCAGCATTGTTGGACACGACACCTTGCATATCGATGATGTCGCCGCACAAACCCAGGAAAGCATACGGAACATTTCCGCGGTTATCGATGAGGCGAATCGCGTCGCCGGGCATCATTTACATACATTAGATACACTGAATTATCGCGTCTATTTTCGCAACATAGCGGACCTAACCATTATCCAGGCAGAACTGGATCGGCTTATCGCACCGGCGACGAAAACGCTATACATTCAAGCGGACATCTGCAGATCCGAACTTCTTGTGGAGATCGAGGCCACAGGCGGAGTCGTGCATTCATAAAAATTCCCAGTCTCTACATTGCATGCTACCAGCGCTTTAAAAACGTTCTCCCCGCTCCCGCTACGCCATTCTCCAAATTGGAGATCTGCGTGTCCAGACGCCCGGTCGAGTGACATCACCGGCAAGCAATTTATTCCGTTCTATTTTGGCGGGGATATGCGCCGCACAGAAGCGTCTTATTAAGGGCCAAAACATCCTTATACTTTATGACAACAACTCTCGATTTGGATCAGCGGATACGTTGCTGATAATAGTAATGGACACTAACACTCCGTAAAATAATGTCGCGCTGCACATTCCAAGAACCAAAATTAACAGCTTCGGCGGCAAGCGCGAAGCTGTTGACACAATTTACCTCCTGTGATACAAGCTAGGAAAATCTGGTAATTTATTTAAGATCCTTATTTCTGCTTAGGGCGACGTCAATGTTGGAGTGCATACCGGCTAAGGGTCAGATATTCATGCAGATACATGCTAGCCATGTGCCATTGCAGGCCAGACCATCACGATCGATGTCTCCATCCCATGAGATTTTTTGAAAAAATACGCTCCGCCAGAGAATATGTGGTATTCTACATAGGCCTCGCGCTCTTGGCGAGCGTTAGTCTTTTATGGTCTATTTTTGCACTACCCATGAATATTATATTTCCGATAAAATTTCGGAAGTTAATTGGGAGATGGGTTATTTCCATGGGATTTAGGCTGTATCTGCGGACATTATCCGCTCTCGGTGCTTGCCATTTTGACATTAGCGCACTCGATACACTCAGCGATGAGTTACCGATGGTCATCGCACCGAATCATCCCTCACTGCTTGATGCGATTATGATTCTTTCGCGCATGCCGCGCCTAGCGTGCATTATGAAAGCGGAATTGGTAGACAATCCATTTTTTGGCGCCGGTGCGCGTCTGGCTTGTTACATTCGTAATGACGCCTTACGCCACATGCTTCACCTTGCCGTCGAAGAACTACGTGGCGGCAGTCATTTACTTCTTTTCCCGGAAGGCACGCGAAGTCATCCCCTTCCCATCGGAACCATACGGGGCAGCATTGCGCTGATTGCCAAGCAGGCGCATGTGCCCATCCAGACCATATTAATCACCGCAGACTCTCCCTTTCTCGGTAAGGGATGGCCCTTCTTTCGCAAGCCGGCCATGCCTATTCACTACCGTATAGAGATAGGTCGCCGCTTCGATCCACCAACGGACGTACGCCGTACGATAGTGGAACTGGAAACCTATTTTCACTCAGCTCTGACAGGCAATCCCTTACCACCAAACGTCGCGTCAGCGGCAGCAGACGAATTGGAATGAAACAACCCTCCAGCACCCACTTATTGCTTATTCCGAGCTACAACCCCGGGCCCAAAGTCTATGCAACAGTGGTCGCGGCACGTCAACATTGGAACCCTGTCTGGGTCATCGTCGATGGGAGTACCGACGGCACGGCAATAGGCCTCCAGGAATTAGCGCGCCGGGATGGTGGATTACGCATTCTCATCCTCTCCCACAACCGTGGCAAAGGAGAAGCTATACGATATGGCTTGGAGCAAGCCCAGGGACAGGGCTATACCCATGTATTGACGATGGACTCCGATGGTCAGCACCCCGCCGGGGAGGTCCCCGCATTTATGCAGGCGTCTGCCAACAACCCTGACGCCATGATTCTCGGCGTACCGGTTTTTGATGCCAGCGCCCCTGCTCTTCGGGTAAAAGGTCGTAAGATATCTAACTGGTGGGCCAACCTGGAAACGTTAGGCGGGGGTATCGGCGACTCCCTGTTTGGCTTTCGCGTTTATCCCTTGGCCCCCCTGCAGCGCCTCATGCACAAACAGCGCTGGATGCGGCGTTTCGATTTCGATCCCGAAGCCGCTGTACGAATGTCCTGGATGGGAATCCGTATTATCAATTTACCGGCACCCGTGCGTTATTTTGAGACCAGCGACGGCGGGATTTCTCATTTTCATTACCTGCGTGACAACATTCTGTTGACCTGGATGCATACCCGTTTATTTTTCGGCTTTATAATACGTCTGCCGATATTATTGGCGCGCCGGATACAGCACCAGCGTTAGCTGTCATATGCCCCCACTGTTCAGCATTTTCAAGTAGCAACGACCTCCCCATGTCGCCCTTGCGCATGAGGCAACCAGCGCCGCAACAACGGCGTGGTGACGACGGTGCTCACAATGGCCATAATGACCAGCATGGTAAAAGTTTTTTCCGAAATAGCCCCCATATCATAACCCACATTAATGACCACAAGCTCCATGAGTGCTCTGGTATTCATCATGACCCCCATTATTTTCCCCTGATGATGATTTAATCCTGAAATCCGCGCGGCGGCATATACGCCAGCAAACTTGGAGATCGTCGCCAATATCAATATTAAACCACACCAAATCCACGGCCACACGCCATCGAGCGCAGCAATATTGGTTCGCAAACCGGTATATGTAAAAAATATTGGCAGAAAAAAAACTGAAACGAAAGGAGCGACACGCGCTTGCCATAGCTTGGCAAAATCAGCTTCGTCATACAATATGACGCCCATAACAAACCCACCAAATATCGTGAATATCCCTAATGCCGAGGTAATCATACCCGAGATGAATATGCTCACCAAAACAATCCCCAGAAAAGTCGCAGATATCTCATGCCCGGCATTAAAGTGGCGGACCGCCCATTTCATGAGTGGGCGAACGAAGAAAAACCATGCCAGGACAAAAAGAAAAACGAAAAACACCTTGGCCAAAAATAAAGGGAATTGAAATTGCGCAAGCGCCAGGGCCGTTACCAGTGCGAGCAATAACCAGCCCACCACGTCATTTATCGCCGCAGCGCTGATGGCGATCACCCCAAGTCGGGATTTCGTTATACCCAGCTCCATCATAATGCGGCCGAGGACAGGAACAGCTGTAATGGAAAAAGCGGTAGCCACAAAGAGCGCCGAAACCCAGCGGTTCGCCTCCGGAGAAAGCAGAGGCGCGCTCATGAAACCCACGCCCAAACCCGTAGCGAATGGTAACAACAGGCTAGCCATCGCTATCCATAACACCACACGGCGATTGGCTTTTTTCTTAAGATGCGAAAAGTCGAATTCCAGGCCGACCTGAAACATCAGCAAGATGAGACCTAACTGGGAAAGGACATCTAACGGCCCTGACGGAGTAGAATGGAAAATCCAAAGAAAAGGAACCGGCATTATCCAGCCGAACAATGAAGGGCCCAACAGAATGCCTGCGATAATTTCTCCAACAACAGTGGCCTGGGCTATCCTGGCAGCCAAGCTTCCCGCGATGCGCGCGGCCAGAATAATAATGCAGAGTTGTGCCAGGGTAAAAAATACGAGACGTTCGGATTGCTGGGTCGCCAAGTCCGTATTCATACCATGGCACCATTGATAGATATAATCTGCCCGCTGATATAAGCCGCTTTTTCTGAGGCCAGGAAAGCTACGAGATCAGCGACCTCGGCCGCTTGCCCCGCCCGTCCCATGGGTACCATCTGGGTGATACGCGCGACATCAAAAGCCCGTTCACTCATTTCCGTGGCGATAATGCCGGGCGCGACGGCGTTGACGGTAATACCCCGACTAGCCACTTCCAACGCTAGCGACTTAGTCGCCGCATGTAACGCACCTTTCGCTGCTGCGTAATTTACTTGTCCGCGATTCCCCATAAGCGCCGCCACGGAGGTAATATTGATGATCCGCCCCCAGCGGGTGCGGATCATGGGCATCAATACGGCCTGCGTAACATGGAAAAAGCCGTTCAACGAAACATCTATGACCTCCTGCCACTGCTGCGGACTGAGTCCTGGAAACACCGCATCATCGTGGATTCCGGCATTATTGATCAACACCTGTATCGGCCCCGACGCAATCAATTCCTGCACGGACTGGGTGGTCGCCTCGCGGTCGGTGATATCAAAGGCGGACACCGCTGCGCGACCGCCAGCGTCTCTGATGGACGCCGCCAACGCGGTAGCTTTTACCAGGTTGCGATGGGTGTGAATAATGACGTCAAAGCCATCTGCGGCCAGCCTTTGACAGATAGCGGCACCAATGCCACCACTCCCGCCCGTCACCAAGGCACGTTTACACATCAAGGGACTTCCTGTTGAGCCGCCACGAAAATAATGATTCGACCTTTAACAAGCATACGTCGGTCAGTGGAAATAACGAAGCTGTAAAGCAAACTGCTGTGGGCCGCGAGCCTTGTTGCGCTGACCGCCAGATCGCCCTCGATGTCGTCGAGGCGCGTTATTTCCATACATAATTCGCGGACACTCGCGAGGTAACCAGCACCGCTCCTTTGAGGCTCGCCACCCTCTTTCGTCCGTACCAATGCATCATGTACAGCCATGGCCTGTGCCGCATACTCGACACCGCAAATCGCACCCAGCCGTCCACCCGCACGCAATGGGTTGCTTGTGCTTCGATGGCTGCTCGCGACACAAAGAATCTGTTCATCATCCCAGCGCTCTACGCAATCCAGCAAGAGCATATTGCCTTTATGCGGAATGTGATCAGAGATCCACTGACGACCTATCGACACGGCGCCACTTCAAGCACCAGATATTGAGAAGGTAAATACTCCAATACGATATTTCCGCTATCGCGCCTTGCGATGGATTGCAGCAGCGGCAGACAACGCGCCGCGGGGATGGCTCTGGAGAGATCGTCAAGCTGCGCGTCGGACATCGCTTGCCCAGGCCGCTCGGCAAAGGGCATATCGCCAGGAATCCGGATCTGCACCAACGCGTTACCGGGCTGCGGCGTTACCGTCAATAACAGCGCAACCGCAAAAATATCGGGTACCGGGCGAGCGGCGTATAGCGGGAAGGGATAGTCCTGATCACTGGCCACCAGCAACACGGGGGTACGGAGCGTCAGCAGCAGCGACACGGCTTCTAACAGGCCAGCCGCAAAACTCCCATCATAGGCGCTCACCACAGACGATGGCGCCATCGCGCCCGTCGCAATGCCCCAGTAACCAGAAATCGCGTTATGCACGGAATTGTGAAACTGGGTGGGCGATATCAGATGGTCGCCTGCGGCCATCGCAGAACAAATGGCGTTGCAGATATCTCCATCGCCACCCGAAGAAGCAAACACCGATGCAGGCTCCGCAGGCAAGATACCCGCCATGGCACAGGCCGCATATCCCACCTGCAGTGCGGCCATGACCCCTCTGCTGGCGCGGCGTCGTTCTGCCGGGGGTAAGGATTCCGGCGACGACAATATCGTCCTTCCGGGCAGATAGGTATCTTCACCCTTCAGTAAATATACGGCCTCTTGCCAGCTTTGGATGCCCGGCCCCAACACACCAATGCCTTCCACATACACAGGATGCATAGCAAAACCCCGGTTCGTTAAATGGGACGGCCAAAAATCAGGCTACAGTTACTACCACCAAAACCGAATGAATTACTTAACACCGTGGAGATCGCAGCTCCCCGATTTTGTGAAATATAATTAATTTCCATCGCATGATCCCGCGGTCCGGTATATGGGCCCGACGGCATAAAGCCGTTTTGAATGGACAATACGCATATGGCCGCTTCCAAAGCACCTGCGGCGCCCAATGTATGGCCCGTAGCCCCCTTTGTCGAGCTGCAAGGTGTTGCGGTACCGAAGACATTCGCTATAGCGATTGCCTCTGCCGCATCATTCGCCACGGTGCCAGTACCGTGCAGATTAATATAATCAATATGTTCAGGGCCCAATCCTGCGGAGACTAGCGCGCGCTCCATGGCCAAGCGCGCGCCCAGACCCTCCGGATGTGGTGAGGACATATGATAGGCATCGCTTGACTCGCCGACACCCAACAACCAGACGGCTTCGCGATCCTGAGGACCGGTCACTCTCTCCACAAGCATATATGCGGCCGCCTCCCCAATAGAAATGCCCGCACGATCACCGTTAAACGGTCGACAAGGCTCTTTGGCCAAAAGACCCAGAGACTCAAAACCATAGAGTGTCGTCGCGCATAATGAATCCACACCGCCCACCACCGCCGCATCAATCAAACCGCAATCTATCATCCGCTGGGCGGAGGCGAAGACCTTCGCACTGGAAGAACACGCCGACGAGACAGCCACAGCAGGCCCTGCAAGACCAAGCTTACGCCGGACAAATTCCGTAAGGGAATAAGGACTATGGGTACCGGCATATACGAATTCTGCCGGTAGCTGGCCATTCACTGCGTCACGATGTCGAAACGCCCACTCGGTACGTAACATACCGGCAGTGCTCGTTCCCAGGAAAACACCCACGCGTCGTCGCCCCCAGCGACCGACGGCCACCTCAACGGCATCTGTAAAACCATCCTGAGAAAGTGCGAGCTGGGCCAAGCGGTTGTTACGACAATTGAAATCGTGCAAATCCGCATCCATTTTTTCGTCATCCACGCCAGCCACTTCACCGACCCAAGTGTCGACGACCACGTCGCGGAATACACAAGGCGCAAGCCCACCCCGCCGACCATGCAATGCGGCCAAGGTCTGCTCCAGACCACGGCCAATGCAACTTGTAGCGGTCACGCCAGAAATCATCAGAATGGACATATATATTATAAATCAATGCGATATTGAAAAGCCATTGTGATGGTGAAGCGGCTAAAAGTCAACCGGGACCTGCTGACCACACGCCTCCCGATGCCATCTTCTCTGGCAAACCCCGCCACAGAGGATGCTGGACGACACCTTATTCTGGGGTACAATCCCAAGGCTACGCTCGACGAGGGAGCACCGGCGGGAATGAGAAAACGGTGCACTCCTGACAACGCGTGCAGAGCGGATTAAAGCTACGCGCACTATTGGCAGACCAGCGGGATCTGACGTACAACGACAGTCAAAATGGAGACATTAAAGAATGGCCCTTACCCCAGAAGAAGCAGACCTAAGCCGTTTAATTATAAAATCCTTGAACCTGCCAGGGGACCCCTTGCAGGTAGATCCTGAGGCCCCACTCTATGGCGGCCCATTGGGCTTGGATTCTATCGACCTCCTGGAGCTGTCTATGGTAATCACCAAGAAATACGGGGTGATGCTATCTGGCGAAGGAGCCAATAAAACAGAGATATTCAGCTGCTTAAGAAACCTCAGTAATTACGTACAAAACCATCAACCCGGCTAAGCACAACGCTCGCTCTACAATAAACCTCTGCGCTCAACCAAGCTGGCAGAAAATA
>JAPTWR010000180.1 GCA_028065135.1 Acidithiobacillus sp. | reverse complement strand
GGCCAGCAACTCTGCGCCAAGGATGATGGCTACCAGCGGCCAGCCCTGCTCTGCCACGCCCCAAATGCCTGAGGCGAGAATGCTCTGATGATGAACGCCAAAAATGTTCACCTTCAGCAGTGGTAGAAAGTTGGCGGGAATGAGCAGAAACAGGGCAGATAGGGTAATGGCCAAGGCCGCATTCAGGCTGCGGCCCGCGGTGCGCTCCATGATGTGTCCGCAGCGCGGGCACAACAATCGACTTTTGTTCTCAATAGGCTGTAAGTGTTGCACCAATCCGCAATCCGGACAGACCTCCACACCATGCGGTGGGTCGAGGACCACATCCGGGACTCCGGATAAGACGGTATCTATGGTCATGGTACGTATCCACCATCTTCAGAAAGCGTAGGCAGCGGTATGGGCGAAGGCAGACGGTAATCCACTTATGCGCTGGCGGAGTACGGCAGGTTGCGTGTCATCAGCCATTGCATCTCGCAGGCGTTGTGTGGTGAATACCTCGATTCCCACCCCTTGAAGTGTAGCAAAGAATTTTTCAGGTTTTGTCAGGGACACCTGCGACCAGTAGCCGTCTCTAATGGGTGGATACACGCCTTGCAATAGTTACTTGAGCATATCGATCACACTTTGATTCCAATGGCCACCAATCATTGTATATCCCTTTTTGGCTGCAGCGCACGAGGAAACCGTCATTTGTGGGTTATTTTTGGCACACCACACCATTTGAGTATGTAAAGCATCCGCATTTTTGCCCCGCGCAAACCAGGTGGCGCTATGTCCAGGATAAGGTCCCTGCCCTGCATGTGTGGAAGAAGAGCATCCAGCCAGACCAGTGGCAAGCAGGCCGATCGCAAATAGTGTCAGGAATTTTCGCCATCGCAGGTTTTGGACACTCCATAAATCAGCACCGGTGTGATCACGCGATCCGAACGCCGGCGACGCGAAAAGGACCGCTTGATTATTATGAACAGATTCCTCTTTCCGGAAATCAGGTATTTTCATCATTCCTCTCCTTGATTGACGTGATTCAACAAATAAGCAGTCAGAATTACGGCGGTCATGAAACAGAAATGCGACGCATGCTTGCCAGAAATGATAATTAGCTTTTCTCCAACAATCTGCATAACGGCTCTATTTTTGATATTTCTCAAGATGATGGAAACTCGGTCCATCTCACGTTCAGCTTCAGCCTGCATATCCTGCTGTTGACATAAATCTTTACAGACGAGCAAAAAAATGACCAGCTTCAAGATTAGGATGAAGAATCTGGCCTATAACATGCGACACTTTACCTGCTTGCCAAAACAGGAAGTGACTTGGTAGGGGGCAACCCGTCCAAAATCCGCAAACATTTAAAAAACTATATAAATCGCCAACAAAATGTATTGATAACGCATAAAAACTTCCTGGAAATGGCAAAGCTTTCGCTATTCGAGGTTTCTCATGGCGATAACGACCGACAATAAAGGCTGCCGTGTGCCGTTATCGACAGAAAGTAATCCTCGTCTTTCAGGCAAGGATGGTGTCAACGGTCCTTAAGCAGTGGGTAACCTGTTACTTTAGAAACCACAATGATCGCGCTAGCAAGAACAATCTTTACAAAAAGAATTAATAAGAGCATGTATAAGACATATATAATGCCAATGCTTATTCCAAACGCTTGGAATGAAATATACACGATTAACGCAACCATGGGAGTGATACTAAAAATTAAAAGATAATTTATTGCGTTGCTTGTAGACTTTGACATTTTCATGCCCTCCTGTTCTGTGGAAACGTGAAACGTTGTCTAATAAGTTATAACGTTGTTGCGCCCCCAATCATATACGAAAACCTTATGGCTCTCGTGCCCGTGCCAATGTACGCTCCTCCATTAGTTTAATGTTAGCATATTTTTGGTCAATTCACAGGGAGTGAGCCTTTCCGAGGCGCCAGCGTTCGACAGCAATCTTGCAACTTATTGATGTTACCAATAGAAATATCGAAACGCTCCGCTACAACAGCGTCAGTTGCTGAGACGCAGCTGGTTTTTTACCCGGATGGCATGCAGAACCTCGCTTTGACACTCGTGGATGGAAGACACCCCCTGATACGGGTGGGGCGCCGTTGAGACGAGTCTGGTGATGATGAATACGGCGGAGTTGCTCCAAGGCTCGTTCCGGCGTCAGCCCGGTGTGACTCGCACGTAAACGACTGCGCATGACCCGATGTAGAATCAGCGCCATGAAACAGCTGGACCAGATCAAGGCGTCTATGTTATAGCGACAAACTAACGCATAGCCTTACCGAATAGAAAACCGCTTTTCATCCAGGCACCATCAAGGAGTTTACATTGGCGGATCAAGACTCACAGCCTCCATTAATATGCGATGCCACCCCGGCAACGCCGTCGAGTGGCCAAAACCTCGGGGTCGTGACGCTCACCATGATGACTGCGGCGCTCTTCTTCACTCTGCGCAACATGCCCATGATGGCTGCTACCGGTCTGCAAATGATCTTTTTCAATATCGTCACCGTGTTTGCTTTCCTGATACCCGTAGCATTGGTGGCGGCGGAACTCGCCACCGCATGGCCTAAAAATGGGGTGTTTCACTGGGTGGAAGAAGCCTATGGAACGCAATGGGGTTTTACGGCGGTCTGGCTGCAATGGGTTCAGAGCGTATTTGGTATCGCATCCA
>JAPTWR010000145.1 GCA_028065135.1 Acidithiobacillus sp. | reverse complement strand
ACTAAGTGCTTAGACTTTGATAAACAAACAGTTCACCAACAGCAAGGAGACGAACATGAAACGTTTTTATTTCACCCTCATCCTGGCGTGTTCGGCAGCGGTCACGCTTCCGGCTTATGCGGCCATGGGCAACATGCCAGGCATGGACAATAAGCACCAGGGGCCGGGTTCCGTGTGCATCTGACCGAAACCGCTCCATTTTGGATGCTAGATAAACCGCTGTACGAAAGTAATGAAAACAGCATTCTGGACGCGCTCCGCAATCCGTACATCGCTTTCGGTCAATCTGGCGGCTGTTACGTCGAGATCGAGGCTCCTACAATGACCTCTGCCAAAGGTTACGTGTGCTACAGCCAGCAAATTTTGGCTTTTGGAGACACTCGCCAGAGCTTACTGTGCTTTAAATTCCGAATTCTGCGGGGACCCCGAATCCAGAGTTCGGATGGAAGGGAAAGGGAGCAACTCACCAGAAGGTGGTGAGAACCGCAGATAAGGCAAGGGCGAAGGGCTTTAGTGTTGTGAAGGGCGGACAGCATCAGGAGGCAGACGGCAAAACCGTCTAACGGCAGGGGGTACGTTTCCCCTATAGGAGACTCTATACTATAGTTTCCTTATTTTTCACCAGCAATTCTGGACTCTTCCGCCAACAGTAAAATGTAGAAAAATACGCCTATGGATACTCCCATAACAAACACAGACAGGACTTGCGCCATGCTGGAGAAGGTCACGTCCCACGTAGCGAAGATCGTGACCGCAGGAAACAGAAAACTCAGCGCCGACCAGACCAAAAGAATATGATGGTGTTTTACATTATATTTCTTTGCCCAACGATGAATCGGTCGAATAAGAAAAAGCATATAACCACCTGCTGATGTTGATGACCGCCAAGGTCACGCCTTCAAATAATTTTAATTATATCACAAGACTGAAGTTTAGACATGTATGAACCAGAGATAATTGCGAGTGACCATCGGTACAAAAAAGAAGGTTAATCGACACCCCGTTTCTGGACACTTTTGGGGCCATTTCCGGCCCTGATTCTGTCCATTAACTCGTCCAGATTTCAGCGTCCACAAAACCATCGACGTTCAGCTACGCACCGTTACACCCTACGGTGTGTCTCCAGCCACTCCTTCAGCGCTGCATCAATGCGGGTCTGCCAACCTGGTCCTGATGCCCGGAAACGGGCAACAACCTCTGGTGAGAGCCGCATGGTAACGCGCTCTTTGACCGGTGCCTTCTGCGGCCCCCGCGTAGACAGCTTGGCCTGCAAAGAACCTGGCAGGGAGCTAAACGAATGGGCACTGGCAAAATCCTCCGTCGTCCATTCTGGATTGCCGTTCTCAGACTCCTGATGAAGGTCTGCTGCTTTCATAACGCCTGATCTCCCTGCGATTCGCTTTCCGAAAACTGATCCCTCGAATACCAGCGGCCTGTTCCACAAAGACCAGCGCATGTAATCGCCCGTCCAAGGTTCCCATAGCCCGGACCGGGTCTCGCCATACTCGCGGCGGTCGTCCACGCGATAAAGCGCGGTGTGGAAGTCAAAATCTACCGCTCGATCAAAACTGAGGCCGCGTTCTTGAATATTGCGGGCATTCTTAGCCGGGTCGTAGGTGATTTCCATTGCTTTTATTGTACGCACAATCTGCGCATGGGTCACGCGCCTGTCACAAGACGGCATCGGCATGACACGCCCATCTCGCAACCGGCCGTTTTTGAGAGGCTTTCAACACCTGTTACAGTGACACGCTGAATCAGTCCCTTACCGTTCTCATAATCTACTCTTGATTTGCTTTTCTCGGCTCATCCGGGAATGAACGGGTTTTGAGATTGTCACTGTGACCGGCGCTGCCCATCTCTAACCTGGGCATCCCCAGATGGATCAGAATGGCGGTCTCCACGGCGGTCATATCCGCCAGCAAGGCATTGCACCATGCCTGTGCTTCAGCCTCACGCTCCTGATCGGCGGCCATCGCCGTGTAGCCGTCATCCAGGGCGGTATCGAGCACATGCGGCCTGAGCAAATCCTCACTCAATGAATTGGTTCATGTGCCGCCTGCCAATGGTTCGGTTCAGCCCTGTCTGCTAAACGTCTCTGTTCAGGCCGCCTTTAGGTCGGCGCTGTGGAGTCTTTTTTTTAGATCGCTGCCCCGTTCCACGGCGGGCATCAGATCGTTGTTATCCTCGATCCGCAGCATCCGAATGTCACGCACCGAAGAGGCAAACCAGTCGAACCGTGCGGTGATGTCCTGAACGGCCAGAACGCAGGACACGGCATCCACGGTATCTCCACCAAAATAGACGCTGCCCTGTTGCCAGTTGAATCCGTATTCCTCTACCAGAATACGACGAATATCCGAGTAGGCGTTACCGTAAGACTCATTGTGATAGGCATCCTTCAGGGTTTGCGTATCCAGATCAAAGGTGATGGCGTACATGGCAACTCTCCAAAATTTCGGCGTTTTCATTAGTATAGGGGTGAATCCAGCCAACACCAAAACCCGCTCCACCCGCACCTTCTTCACCGTCCCCGGTCTTTGCGGTTTCAGTAGTCCTCATCCACGCCCCAGAGCATTTCCGTATCCCGATCCATCTGCTGCTGCCTTCGTATCTCCCGGCGTTGCATCTGCAGCCAGGCTTTAAGTGTCGTCGGCTCCTGGAGGGCCACCATCTCCTGCTGGATCCCGATCGTGGCACGTCGTATTTCCCGGAGAGTATCCTCAAAATCCCGGATAAAGCCCTTTGGTGAGCGTGGGGCAAAAAACGGCAAACCCATGCCGGCAGCAGCGCGCTGCTGAATGTCCTGAACGCGCGCCTTGAGGCGTGCCAGATGTTCCTTGAGCGCCTGATTATAGGTTTTGAGGTGATCCACCGCCAAAGCGCTGAGCGCTTCCGGATCTATCTGTCCGAGATCCTGCTGCAGAGCGAGTAGTTGCAGCAGGTCTTTCCCGGCATAGGCCTGGTTGGCACGTTGCATTAGTGCGGTTTTCTGTTCCCGCCGTTCTGGATCGGTTTCTCGGTCGGGATGCACCATGCTGACCAGTTGCCGGTAAATCGTGCGCAAGGCCTGCCGGATGTTTTCAGCCTGCGCAGCCTGTTGGGTATCCCGTGCTTTTTGCGCGCCCGTACGCGGGCGTTCTGGCGCTTCATCGACCGGCTCCGAATCCTCGCCGTGCGCTTCCCGGCGTTCCCGGCGCAAGGTTTCCATCTGTGCCGCCAACCGGTCTTTTATCAGCCGCTCCATAAAATCCGTGAAAGACTCCGGACCCGTGGCGGTCTCCGCGGCATCGCCGGAGCGGAAATCAAAAAAGCCCTCCAGAGACGCGCTCAGCGCTTCAATGTCCATTACTTCAGCCCCGCCATGGCGCTGGTGAATCTCCCGAAGGGTGGTATCGTCCGGACACTCCATGATCAGTTCTGCGGCAAGATGCACGATGACCTGTGACAGCGTCTCCCGGGCGACATTGCCCAGTTTGATCGCCTGACTACTACCATCCAGTTGCTGCAGCAACTGGATGCGCAACACCAGATATTGCTGCTGTGCAGGGAGAAGATCGTTTACAACCCGTTGTTGGGTGTCGGTCATTGCCTGCTCCCAGTCCCACAGGTCCTGTTCCGTGTTGGTAATTTGCTTGCTCAGGCGGTTGAAGGTTCTTTGCGGTGCGGACAGGGGGGCTTTGGGCGCGGCGGGGGCAATAGTCAGGGCAAGGGGGCGGCACTTTGGATCAGACATGCGTGCAGGTAACCTCTGTGATTTATAGGCGAGACTGAGACCAGAAAAAACACACTGGCCACCGTGTGGATTCAGACATCCATGGTGGCTGGTAAAAGTGGATGCATGCTGAAAAGTAAGTCGGTCACCCCAAAAAGACAAGGCCATCACCCTCTCTGATACCATCAACCTCATCACCGTACGCACCAAAACAGAGCACCCACCACATCACAGTTTCATCCCTTGACTGCGCGAAAGCGCCTTTTCCTGACGGTAGGCCTCACGACCGCCCTGCAAGGATTTGGACAGCGCCTTTTCATCCACGCCCAATCCGACCCCACGCTGCACCAGTTCCACAAATTCCCGCTGTATCTCGGTTTGCTTCCCGGCGTTGCTGCCCCCTTTCTCAGCCCGGCGGCCCAGCTTATGGGCGGCAGCCCGAAGGACTTTGCGATCCTGTTCCAACTGCGCTTCCCGCTCCTGCCTGGCCCGGCTTATCCCCTGCTTGTAAGCCGTGTTCGCCATGCCCTTGAGCGACGGGTCGTCCTGGATCTCCTGCACGAGACGCTGGTGTTCCGGGTCCGCTTTACGCTGTTCCGGGCTCCATTGTCCGCTTTCCAGTCGATAACCCACGCTTTCCGCCCGCTTTTGAATATCCGCCTCCGTGTCCTTCCGCTGGGCAGCGGCCAGCGCGTCCCAGGCCGCCCGCACTCCCGGCAGTTCAGGGTCTGGATAGGCATATTTCCCCTTTTCATCCACCACAAAACCCGCTTCCCGAAAGTGCTTCCCTGAGTTCCCAGAGCCATGACGCTCCAGGTGCAAGACCAGCGCGTCGAGTTTCTTGACTCGCTCCGCGCGGGTATACCAGGCCTGCTCTGCTCCGTCCGGTTCATGGGTTTTCAACCGCTCCCGCGCCTGATCGAGCGCGTTCCGGTCCCCGGCTTTCTCCAGGGCCGGTGCATCCAGGGACACCGACTGCCGCAGCAGGTGTTCCAGCACAAGGACCTTTTTCGTGATGCTCACATCACCACCAAACGTCACCGTCACCCCATGATCCACCCCGGCCCGGTTCCTACGCTCTTGTATGGCGCCCGCATAGCGCTCAACCAATTCTCGCGTAATATCGCCTGTCAATTTCCACTCGATACCCGATCCGGCAGGCGCATCTTCCCCAACCCGCAAGGTCAGACCACCCTGCGCCCAGGCGTTGCAGGCCGCTTCCCGTCCGGCGTCCGCCGCCCGCGCTTTCAACGGGTCGGGATCTTTTTTGGAGAGTGCCTGCCACTGCGCTGTCTCTCCATAGCGGCCCACTGCCCAGGCATCCGCGGCGTCCCACAGGGCAGGCCGCTGCAGGGCGGCGCGATCCAGCCCTTCCGGACACGCCCACGGCAATTTCCCACCCGCCAACCGTTGTGCCTGTGCCTGCTTCGGGTGCGCCTGCATCCATTCCGCCAGGACCGGCGCCGCTTCCAGATCTTTGGCCCGCTGTGCTTCGGCATCCTTCACCTGTTGCGCCGTAATCCGGGCGGCCAGATCACCATCGGTCAGCGTGAATCCCGCCGCCAGCGCCGCCGCGCCTGCCCGTATCTGAAAGTCCTCCGTCCCCGTCACGGTCAGCGCTTTCCAGCCTTTCGCGCCCGCGATCTTCAGCATGGCTTCGATTTCCTGGGCCTTTCCGCCCGGACTGGATGCCGCCTGCAAGGCCACCAGCCGGTCGCCATAGTCGGTGATGTCCATCACCTTATTGTGGATGTGCAGGGTCCGGCGCTCCCGATCCACGTCCACCCGCACCCAGCGACCCAGGGCCTGACCGACGGCCTGTCCGTAGGCTTCCGTCAGTACCCGCTCCCGATACACCGCCCAGGAATGACCCGATGGACTGGCCGCCACGGCCAGGTCCTTGCCGTCCGCAGGATTGCTGTCCGCAGGATTGCCGTCCGCAGGACCCGCCCGGAACCCGTTGCGCGTCTCTGCCAACGCTTCGGCATCCAGGACCCGATCCTTCCGCACCTGCTGCCGTTTCCGCCAGCGCTCCCGGATGCGCATCTTGTCGAAAGGATCACGCTGCATCTGGCGTGCCCGCGCCGCCGACAACACCGCTTGCGCCCGCTCCACCGCCTGCCGGTCCCGCGTCACCTCCGCTTCCGCCAGACGCCGGACTTCCGCCGCCTGCGCCCGCGCGGCCTTGGCCGCTTCAAAATCCACCACCATCACCGCCCGCCCGGGGGCCTTCTCCGGCCCCGCATGCGTCAGTACCCGCCCTTTCTTCGGCTCCGGGGGACGATCTAACGCTTCTGCAGCACGGGCGTGCTGCCGGGCCGCTATTTCATGATGCTCACTCTTTGCCTGCGCGGCCAATTCCTCCTGCTCCATCCGCCGCGCATCCAATGTCCGGTGATCGATCCGCGCATCGACTTCCGCACGGGCCAGCGCCGTATTCGCCATCTGCGCCCAGAGAGGCCGTACCCATTCTCCTAACCAGTCCTGTCCGATCCGCGCCTGCGTCTTCGGTGCGCCGCCCCGTGCCGGGTCTTTCCCCGGATTCGATGCCCGCCGAAACCACAAGGACGGGTCCCGCCCGATGCCGTCGTTGACCTTGTCGGACAGCATCAGGTGACAGTGCAGCAGCATGGGTTTTGTTTCGCTGCGGTGTATCGCTAAAGTGTACGGGGTGTGACCACCAGAGACCTGGGATAATTGCTCGGCAAACTCGTGCGCAAGGGCGTGATTTTCGTCATCCGACAACTCTTTCGGCAGAGCAAACTCGATTTCCCGATACACGGTGCCGTTCGCCCGCTCGTATTGGTCAGCGGCATCCCAGTAGGCCAGCGGGTCAGCCTCTCCCCAGGCGGGCAGGTGCGCCGATTTCTCGAAAACTACCTCATCCGCTCGACTCTCCTCGACACGCTGCACCGTCGCGCCATCCACCACCTCGACCGTACGCTTGGAGTACGGACCTTGGCGCAGTATGTACCGCGCATGTCCGCCCGCGCCTTTTCCGGCGCCGCGACTGTGGGTCTTTGCGTGTAGGTGGTATTCCGCCATGTGGTCCTTTCCATCTTTATTTGGCAGGCTTCCTGCCACGGCTCCATGCAATGGCGCGCGTTTCTTGTAGCGTAGCGAAAAGAAACATTAAAGCGCGCCTGCTTTACCTATCGGTGCAGTAGGAAACAGCATTGCACTCATAACTATAGATCGTTAGTCTGGCCTGAAGTTCAGGCTATCGCAAGAGGAGCATAGGCATGGTATCCAAGGCAGAACGTCTGCAAAAGCAGTATGAGGAGAGTCTGGCAAAGGCGAAAACCGCTAAGTCAGCACTCGACAAAATCCGCCGGGATCAGGATCGAAAGGAAAAGGTCGCCGCCCGTAAGGCCCGCAACCATGCCCTGTTTATGGTGGGTGGCCTGGCGGAAATGGCCGGACTGCTGGAGTTGGATAAAGGCGCCTTGCTCGGCGGATTGCTCGCCATCGCCAAATCCCTCAAGGCCGGACCCGATTCCACCCGCTTTCAGGAGTGGAAAAACACCGGCGATGCCCTGCTGGCGGAACGGGAGGCGGTCCGCGCAAAGACGAAACCGGGGTCCACGGAGCCACAGAATAGCCAACCGGCTTAATCCACCAGTTCCAGCCGCTTCCCGATGTCACGGATCACCTGCTTCTGCGCGACGGTCAGTTCGCTATGGTGCCGGTAGGAAACCCGAATGCTGTTGAGAAACTGTATCTCCCAGGTGCTGAGAAACGCCCGCTTGTGCTCCAGCGCCCTATCCACCACCAGCAACGCCCGATCGGACGACGATATCATGGCTCCAATCCGGTCTCGGACATCGCTTTCCGCACATAGATCGAAAACCACCGGGCGGCCTCCTCCGGGGTGGCGATCGGCTCTTCCCCATGCAGATAGGTAACCAGTCCCCGCTCCATATTGCCGGCAACCCGATCTGTAGCGTCGCGGATGCTTTGGGCGGTCATCGTCTTTCCGGTCTGCACAAACAACTCCGCCACCACCGAAATATCCACCTCATGCATCACACCACCCTCCGGCGCTGGGGAAAGATCGTCCTTAACAGCGATTCTAAAGGGACGGTCCGGGCAAACCCATCCGCGCCGCGATTACCCGGAGCAGCTCCAGGGCGACGGCCTTTCGCGGCCATGCGCATGCGGTCGAGGGATCGGGTCATTCGGGATCCGGAGGGCGCACCGGAGGAGACGAACCACCGCGCGCCACCGGCACTCGGATATCCTCGGCACAGTCCAGACCCAGATCACGGGCCACCAGACGCAGCGTGCCGATACGCTCCAGATACTGGCCATAGGTGAGCCCCTGATCCCGGTCCGCATCGCGGGCGAGCGCCAGGAGATGCATTTCCACGTCCCGGCGTACCAGCATCGTAGACGGCGGCGGTCTTACCCCCCGAACATACGGACGCTCAGCCATGGTCCACCTGCTCCCGCATTTCCCTGCCCGGCTTGAAATGCACCGCTTTTTTGGGCGGCACGGCCACCGGCGCTCCCGTCTGCGGATTGCGTCCCTGCCGGGCGGGAATCTCATGCAGGCTGAAAGCACCAAAACCGCGCAACTCGATACGCTCCCCCATCGCCAGCGCCGCCGCCAGCAGGTCGAAAACGCGATCCACCGCTTCCTGCATCTCCGCGCGACGCACCGCAGGGAACCGGTTTTCCTGCCATTGTCGAGCCAGGTATTCGATCAATTCCGATTTCGTCATGTCATCCTCAGTTCCACGATTCCCACGCCCTGGGTCTTCAACCAGCGCGCCAGACTGTCGAGACGCGCCCAGGTGCGCACTTCGGTGCGGGCCGACTTGATGGTAGCCTCGTCCATACCGAGCTTGAGCACCACGGCCCAGCGCTCCTTGCCGTTCCAAGGCGCCGGCTGGATGGTCACTTTACGGACCGATCCGGCGTTGACCAGCATCCGGAACATCTCCTCGCTGATGCGCTGCACGCTATGACCTACCTTTTGTTGATACGAAACATCAAAAGTGTAGCATTATTTTAGCCGATCTTCACCCAGCGCTCATGCAAAAAGGCCCCCTTCCGCTTCACATAACGCCCAAATCACGCAGAGAAGTTGACAGCCTTGCCCCGCACTTGTATACATGATTAATTACATGCAACCATTGAGGACAGTATGTCCAAGACCTTATCCAGTACAGAAAAAGTACAGCACTATCGCCAAGGTTTGCGGGCGGCCGGGATGAAGCCCGTTCAGTTTTGGGCTCCGGATCCACATGCGCCACACTTTGCCGAAACGATCGAGCGCCAATGCCAGGCAATTAATGCCAGCGCCGAAGAACAGGAGATCCTCGATTTTTGTGATGCGGCCGCAACGGATATCGAAGGCTGGGTGTGAAGCGGGGAGATCTGGTGACGGTTTCACTTCCCGGGGATTACGGAAAACCTCGACCAGCCATTATTATTCAGTCCAATCTGCTGAGCACCCTGGATAGCGTGCTGGTATGCCCGGTAACCACGGTCATCGTGGACGCGTCAGCGGTCAGGATCACCGTAGAGCCCTCCCCAACGAATGGCCTGCGGCACCTGTCCCAAATCATGATAGACAAAATCACGGCACTCCGTAGGGATAAGGTTGGCGCGCCCTTTGGTCATCTGACGGTGCGTCAAATGACTTCCGTAAACCGGGCCATCCTTTTGGTCGTCGGCCTGGTGGAATAGTAAACCTGCCGAGGAGCGCCGAACCATGGACATGGTGGTTTACCAGGCATAGAAAGGTAGACGGGTTGATGAACCCTCCGGCCTGCCGAATTGAGGCCGAAAGCGTCCAGAAACAGAGTGTCGATTAAACCTTCCTTAAAAACACAGAAGCCGCCCGGAGGCGGCCTGTGTGCGGTACTGCTGTTTCCCTGTTACCAGCGATAATCGGCGATCAGATCAAAGCTGTTGAACTGGGCGCTGGCCCCGGAGAACTGACCTACATAGCCCACCTTCGCGTTCCACGGCCCTTTGCCTTGGAGCGTCAGGCCTGCACCGGCATCGAGACTGTCGGCCGGGGCTATGTGGGCGGCCATATTGGTGCTGAGTAGCCCCAGCGTTTCGGTGGTCGTGCTCAGACGATTCCCCGCATAACCGGTGCCGCCCACTTCCACCCACGGGGTCCAGGTCAAACCCTGGCCCTGCAGGGCGTATCCCGCCCGCAGACCACCGGTAAAGACCCCCAGGTTGGTGCTCTGTCCCCCGTAGTTCAAGTTCAGTAGACCCGCGCCCTGTTCGTTGAAGGCATTGGTCCCGGTATGCAGATAATTGGCGCTGAGGTAGGGCATCAGGAACGCATGGTCCTGCAGGGGAATCGTATACTGGGCCTGTGCGCCCGATCCAAAGAACCAGCCCTGGGTGGAACCGCTGGCCACCAGCCCCGTCGGGTGGAGTTCGCGCTGTTCACTGTAGGACTGATAGCCGGTACCCAGGACCCCGGAGATCCGTAGGGCGCCCTGGGTATAGATCCCATAGCCATAGAAACCAAAGGAGCGGCCATTGACCTGTTGGTAGCTGTTCCCCGTCTGGGTACCCATACCCGAGAAGGCGGCCCCCAGGACCAGATGGTGATTGATGGCGGCACCATCTCCCAGCACCCCGCCGTAATTCTCCACCGAAGCCCCATAGGCGTTTCCGAAGCCCCCCAGTCCCTGCACCCATTACCCCTTGTGGGCCGAGAAAATCCGGCTGAAGGCGCCCAGTAGACTCTGGTTGAGGATATAGGGGGTGTAAGCCCAAACCGCCGAAATTTCCGTCTGGCCTCGCAACCCCCTATTCCAAGAGCAAATCGGCAACCATCACGTCGAGATCGACAGCCTTGCCCGTGCCGTGGAACGTATAGTGGCCGCCCATATGGATATGCCGCCAAGCCACGGGCGATATCTTCTTGATCAGGACCAGGATTCTCGGACTCGGGTTCGGCCCGTACTTGGCGAGCAGTCGCGACAGGATGGCGGAGTTGTAATAGATGATTGCGTTGGCGACCAGCCGGGCGCACTGGTTGCTGATTTCGACCTCGATATCCGTCCTGCCGGTCAGTTCCTTCTTCCCGCCGACCTGGGCTATCGCCGAGCGCAGTTGGTGGTAGGACTCAATTCGGTTCTGGGAGCGGTGGATGTTGCGCTGCAAATGGGGATCGCGGGCATAGCGCAAGGTGTACGTACTGCGGATCAACTTGTCGAACTCGAATAGCGCATAGCGTGTTGGGTTTGGCTGCGTGTAGGTGCATAGTTTCCGGATCAATGTGCCCTGGCTCATCTCCTTGAGACCCAAGGTCGCCACGATCTGGTCGATGTTGGGTTTTTCGTCAATGACGGCTTTCAGGTCAATCTGCCCGGTCGGCTGAATCAGGAATTTCTCGTACTGTGCCGGATCGTCGGCGCAGTAAATCTGTTCCATCTGTTGGTGGAGACTGGTGAGGCGCGGCTCGAAGCGCAAGCCGAAGCAATGCAGGAGGGCAAAGTTGGCCTTGTTAATGCTGTGCATGTCACCGGTGATCACCGTCGGTACGATGTCCGAGGTGTTGTGGTACCAGAGATCGAAAACATGGTGGCCCTCGAGCTCGTGCGCGCCGATCAGCCAGCCCTGAAGCGGAATATGGTTGCACAGCAGGGTGTAGGCGACGACACCTTTGCCCCGGCCGAAATACTTGCGGGAATACCGCGCTTTCACCGTCGGTCGTTCGACCCCGAATTTCTGCCCATCGACGCTGCCGTAAAGCGCTTCCAGGTCGAAGGAGTAGTGCGGGAAAATGGCAAGCCGCCCGATGGCATTGCTGATGACATCGTTGGCCGCCTGTAAGCTGGCCAGCCGCAAGTACTGCTGATACGTCGCCTCCAGAACGTGATAGGGAATATCGCTGGTCTGTGCCATGGTGAGGTTGCCATGGTTCATTGCCTGGGCCATGATGACTGCCATCAGGCTGTCGGTATCGGCACCCTGCTTGGCGTAGCGCGGCTGCAGCGGCGTCAGTGCCGACAGAAAATGGCATTGCTCGTTAACAAATCGAAGAACATCGGCGATATCGCAAAACGACAGCTTGCCGTAAAAAGCATCCTGTTTCGCTTCGTCGTCCCCAACCTTGGGCCGCCGCCAGACTAGCGTCTTGGTCTGGCTGTCATACTCCAGATTTTTCAGTTTTCCCTGGCGCAGGTCTTTGTCGAACGCCAGCCACAGGCGGTGCAGTTCCGCTGTCAACGCGTTGAGCTGGGTCTCAATGGGCTGCCGCAGCCAGGGAATATCCAGTTGGCCGAGCGCGGCCGCTTTTTCCTCCAGAGAAACCAGTTCATCGCTGAGGCAGCGGTGCTGGACGCTGTCGTCCAGGTAGACCTCGCCCGACTTGCAGCGTTTCCTGATTTGCCGGTACACCCAGAACTCGTAGCGATCAGGGCGAACGCCCGTTGCATTGCCTTTCGCATCAAATACCAGCAGATAGGGGCGCAGGCGCTTTGGAATCGTTGCTGCCGGGCCTTCGCTGAGTGGTCGCTGCGCCAGTCGTTGTTGTTTGGAGAAAACCCCCTTCATCCACGCCAGTGCCGCCAGCCACGGGTTGTCTGGTGCCGTGCTGGAGAAATCGAGCGTCACGTACAGCGGGCGCAGGTGGTGTCGGGCACGTTCGGCCAGCTCTTCCACGATCTGCCAGCGCAATTCCAGTTTATTTACCGGTGCCCCGCACAAACGCTGGCCAGTGAGACGCAACTCGTCTTTGGGCATGATGGCAAAGGCGCTCTCGCGGATCGAACCAAAGGGCGTGGTATCGGTCAGACCGTCATCGACATACATCAGCAGCAAACGGCCAACATCGGGCGATTCCTGCCGCCTGTTGGACTGTAGTAGAAAGAATCGCTTTTTCGCCCGGATTTTAGTTTCGTTCTCAAGTTGCTTCATGTGGTAGTCCATCGCATCCATCAGGTTGTCGGTAAGCTGGCGGTAGCGCTGCCATGCGAAGCACAGTAGGTACAGGTAGGTTTGTTTCGGGCGCAGACGGCGTAAATCATAAATCGTGTAAAAATTGGCAAGGCTCGCATAGTAGTTCATGTTCTGCCGAGAAATTGACAGGATGGGCAACATCGCTTTCGCCGTCCGATAAAGTGGTTCCAGTAAGG
>JAPTWR010000160.1 GCA_028065135.1 Acidithiobacillus sp. | reverse complement strand
GTATGAGTTGGTTCGATCGGGTGCTGCCGCCCAAAATAAAAAAGGCGCCCATAGCGACCCCCAGCGCAACCGAAAATAAGCGTACCGTACCCGAGGGCTTGTGGTCCAAGTGCCCCACCTGTCAGGTGGTGCTCTACCGCACGGAGTTGGAGGAGAACCTTTTCGTCTGCCCCCACTGCGGACACCATCAGCGGATCAGTGCCCGGCAGCGTCTGGATTTTTTCCTCGATGCGGAGCCCCGCCTGGAGATCGCGAAGGAATACATCCCGGTGGACCCCCTGCGCTTCAAGGACCAGAAGCGCTATAAGGATCGACTGCAGGAAGCCCAAGCCAAGTCCGGAGAGAAAGATGCCCTGGTGGTGATGCGCGGCCTCCTCAATGGGCGCCCGGTGGTGGTCGCCGCCTTTGCCTTTGAGTTTATGGGCGGGAGTATGGGCTCGGTGGTGGGCGCCCGCTTTGCCAAGGCGGCGGAGACGGCGCTGACGGAACGTTGTCCACTGGTCTGCTTCAGTGCCAGCGGTGGGGCACGGATGCAGGAAGGACTTTTTTCCCTGATGCAGATGGCCAAGACTTCAGCCGCCGTGGAGCGACTGGCCAAGGCGGGGATTCCTTTCATCTCGGTGCTCACCGACCCGACTATGGGCGGTGTTTCTGCCAGTCTGGCCACTTTGGGGGATATCCTGATTGCGGAACCCAAGGCCCTGATCGGCTTCGCCGGACCGCGGGTGATCGAGCAGACCATCCGTGAAAAACTGCCGGAGGGTTTTCAGCGCTCGGAGTATTTGCTCGAGCACGGCGCCATTGACCAGATTGTCGATCGTCGCCAGATGCGCACGGTGGTGAGCGAGATGCTGAGGATGCTGACTCATGCCGAGAGCGCGTATTAAGCGCCGGATACGGGGGCGGATGTAGCCGGTGGTGTCTTTGCCAGATACCCTCAGTGATCGGGTCGCTGAGCTCGCCGGGCCACCCGAGCAAATTGTCATGGGTCTGGAGCGGATGCTGGCCGCTTTAGCGGCGCTGAATATTCCCGTGCGTTTGCCCATGCCGGTGATTTTGGTAGGGGGCACCAATGGCAAGGGCTCCACGGTAGCTTATCTGGAGGCCTTCTATCGTCAGGCGGGCTATCGCGTTGGTGCTTATACCAGCCCGCACCTTTGGCAGTTTACTGAACGTTTGCGGCTGGATGGCCGGCCTGCATCTGAGTCCCTCTGGCACCGACTACTTGCAGAAATAGCCGACACAGCACGCCAGATTCCGCTCACCTATTTTGAGATTGCGACCCTCGCCGCGGTGCGGATGATGTTGGCCACCGGGGTCGATGTGGCAATTCTGGAGGTCGGTTTGGGGGGACGTCTGGATGCGGTCAATGCCTTTACCCCTGATTGTAGTATCGTAACCACCGTGGACCTGGATCATCAGGACTGGCTGGGGCCCGATCGCGCATCCATCGGTCGGGAAAAGGCCGGTATCTTCCGTCGTAAGGTGCCGGCCCTCTATGGGGATGCGGAAGACCCCTGCGTTTCGGTATTGGCAGCGGCGGTACGCGCTGACGTGCCCCTGCAGCAGTTGGGGCGGGATTTCCATATTGATCCTCTGCGCGGGAAATGGTCGGGATTCGGGCAAGAAAAACAGGTGCCCGCACCCTTGTGGGCGGCACCGTCACAATGGGCCAATCTGGCATTGGCGGTAGCGGCGCTGTCTTTGTTGGAGGCAAAGCTGCCGGTGCCCGCTTCGGCCATCTCCGCATGGACGCGGGCGCCGGAGTTGCCGGGACGCTGCCAATGGCGTCGTCCCTGGGGGAAGGACGGTCCTGATTTGCTGGTGGATGTCGCCCATAACCCCCAGGCGGGGCGGCAGCTAGCGGCATTGCTGGCAGCGCGAAAGGGTGCCGCGCGTTGTCACGCCATTGTCGGCATGCTTGCTGACAAAGATATGGCTGGGACGCTTGCGCCCCTGCTGCACTGGGTGGATGCTTGGTATGTGCTGGAGATTACCGGTACCCCGCGGGCGGCTGCGGCGACGCAACTCGGCGCTGTGCTTGAGGGGATGAATGCGACAACAGTATTATCCGCAGGTGCGGGCATGGAACAGGCATTGGTGGCGGCAAGAACGACTCTGGCGGGCGGCGATATTCTGCTCTGCTTTGGTTCTTTTCACCTCGTCAAGCAGTTGCCTATGGCGTGGCTGCAGAGTGACCCGGCATGATGTTCTGGGTAGATGCCGCTACCGTAGGCCTGGTGGTGCTTTCCGCCATCTGGGGGCTTTTTCGCGGAATGGTGCGCGAGTTTTTTTCACTGGTAGCATGGGTTGGCGGATTTTATGTGGCGTGGAATTGGGGCGGAAGTTGGCTGGCGCCCCGGTTGTCGTCGCAGATCCCCGCAGGCTGGAGGGTGCCGCTAGCTTCTTTTATCCTCTTTTTTGCTTGCCTGATCATTGGTACTCTGTGCGCTTTCTTGGTCCGTAAGCTATTATATGGCATTGGTTTCGGGGCGACGGACCGCTTTTTGGGGACTTTCTTCGGTTTCTTGCGGGGGCTGGTGTTGATTGCCATTGTGGTCACCTTGGTGCAATCCTCGGCCTTGTCCCAGTCTCCTTGGTGGGAGAGTTCCTGGTTGGCACAGGAGCCGGTGAAACACTGGTCGCAATCGTTGACGGCACCTGCCGTGTCTTATCTGGAGTCGCAAAAAATTGCAAAATGACAATGTGGTGCAGCATGCCGTAGATGATGACCATTTTCATGATGAATGCGGGGTCATTGGCGTATTCGGTCATCCGGAAGCTGCCAATCTGACTTATCTCGGCCTCTATGCTCTGCAGCACCGGGGGCAGGAGTCGGCGGGTATCGTTTCTGGCGATCAGGGCAAGCTTTATGTGCAGCGCGGTATGGGGCGGGTAGCCGATGTCTTCGGGTTGGAGCAGATTGGCAAGCTGCCCGGTGATCAGGCGATCGGTCATGTGCGCTACTCCACCGCGGGGGGGTCGGTACTACGGAATACCCAGCCGGTATTCATCAATTATCGTCATGGCGCCTTTGCCGTCGGTCATAACGGTAACCTGGTCAATGCGGCTGAACTCCGCACTCGTTTGGAGCGGGAAGGGGCCATATTCCACACGGATATGGACACCGAGGTCGTCGTCCATCTGCTGGCGCGGGTACCGGGCGACGATACGGGGACCCGGCTCGCGGCGGCGCTGCAGCAGGTTTCCGGTGCCTACTCGCTGGTTTGCCTGACGGAGAGCCGACTGATCGGGGTGCGTGATCCCATGGGCTTTCGTCCGTTGGTGCTGGGGCGTCTGATTGATTCCGGGGGCTTTGTGCTGGCCTCCGAGACCTGCGCCCTCGACCTGATGGGGGCGGAGTTCGTCCGCGACATTGAGCCGGGAGAGTTGATCGTCATTTCCAAAGAAGGCATCGAGAGCCGCAAGCCCTTTGCGCCCGTCGGTCGGCGCATGTGCGTCTTTGAATATATCTATTTCGCCCGTCCGGATAGCGTCCTGGACGGTGTTCACGTGTATTCAGCGCGCAAACGCATTGGTCAGGCGCTGGCACGCCTGCACCCGCGGGAGGCGGACCTGGTGGTGCCCGTTCCTGATTCCGGCGTTGCGGCGGCCATGGGCTATGCCGAGGCCTCCGGTCTGCCCTTCGAGCTGGGTCTGATCCGCAATCACTATGTGGGCCGCACCTTCATTCAACCGGCACAGCGCGGTCGTGATTTCGGGGTGAAGGTCAAGCTCAATGCCCAGCCCAACATCCTGCGTGGTAAGCGGGTGGTCCTGGTGGATGATTCCATCGTCCGGGGCACGACCAGCGCTAAAATTGTCAGTCTGGTGCGGGCTGCCGGTGCGCGTGAGGTGCATTTCGTGGTCAGTGCGCCCCCCACGACCGGACCCTGCTATTATGGCATCGATACCCCGGATCGCTCCCAGCTCATCGCGGCCCAGCACACTATTGAAGAGGTGCGTAAAATCATTGGTGCCGACAGCCTGGGCTACATTAGTCTGGAGGCGCTTTATGAAGCCGTGGGCGGGTGTGGGCAGGGTTTCTGTGACGCCTGTTTTAGTGACGATTATCCATTGCCGACGCCGGAAGGACATGGCTCGCGTCAGTTGCATCTGATCGAGGAGTTGCGATGAACTCTCAGGATTCCAACCCGGACTGGGCGGCGCATCTCCGCCCGGAGACCCTCGCCATTCGCGCCGGTATTCACCGCACTCAGGAGCAGGAGCACAGCGAAGCCATCTTTCCGACTTCCAGTTTCGTTTTCGACTCGGCAGAAGAGGCCGCGGAGCGCTTTGCCGGACGGGCTCCGGGGAATATTTATGCGCGCTTCACCAATCCCACCGTACGTACTTTTGAAGAGCGGCTTGCCGCGCTGGAGGGTGCGGAAGCTTGTGTCGCCACGGCCTCTGGCATGGCCGCCTGCTTGACGGTCTTCATGGGGATGCTCAAGGCGGGCGATCATATCGTCGCCTCCCGCTCTATTTTTGGTACGACGGCGCAACTGCTCAGCAATATTCTCGGCCGCTTCGGGGTGGAGACCAGTTTTGTGTCGCTGGCGGATGTGACGGCGTGGCATGCGGCACTGCGTCCCAATACCCGGATGCTCTTCCTTGAAACACCTTCTAATCCGCTTGCCGAGATTGGCGATATACAGGCACTGGCGGATCTGGCCCATGCCCATGATGCCTGGCTGGTGGTGGACAACTGTTTTTGTACCCCGGCCTTGCAGCAGCCTCTCAAGTTTGGCGCTGATCTGGTCGTTCACTCTGCCACCAAATATCTGGACGGGCAGGGGAGGACCCTGGGCGGGGCGGTTTGCGGCAGTACCGAACTGCTCAACAGCGGGCCACGCAATTTCGTGCGCACGGCGGGCCCAAGTCTCAGCCCTTTCAACGCCTGGGTGCAGCTCAAAGGTATGGAGACTCTCGGGTTGCGTATGGAGCGTCATTGCGCCAATGCCCAGCAGATTGCCGAATGGTTGGAGGCACGGCCGGAGGTGGCACGGGTCTATTATCCAGGCCTTAAGAGCCATCCCCAGCAAGCCCTGGCGGCGCGTCAGCAACGCCTGCCTGGTGCCATTCTGTCCTTTGATCTGCATGGTGGGCAGACTGCGGCCTGGGCCTTTGCGGATGCCCTGCGCCTGCTCTCCTTGACCGCCAATCTCGGCGATGCCAAGACCACCATTACCCACCCCGCCAGCACGACTCACAGCCGGGTCGGTTCTGAGGCGCGGGCAGCGGCGGGGATTGGCGATGGTCTGCTGCGGATCAGTGTCGGACTGGAGCATGCTGACGACCTGCGCGATGATCTGGAGCGCGGCTTTGCCGCCATTGCGGTCCGCTGATTTGCGCTCTCCTTGGACAGAGGCGAGTTTCCCAGCCACTTTTTCAACTGCGGAGATAATGAAATGACAAGATTCCGTGCATTACAACGTCATGGACTCAAGCCGGACACGCGTATCTGTATGTTTGATGACGGGATGTCATTGACAGTGACGCCCAGCGACATGGCGATCAAAAGCATGACCGACCTCGGTCGGGTACCCGCTGTGGCGACGAAGCCGGAAAGCACCATCGATCAGGCCCTGCAACGCATGATTCATGCGGGTGTCCGAATGCTTTTTGTGCTGGATGACTTCGGTATGCTGGTCGGCTTGGTCACCGCCCGTGATCTCATGGGTGAAAAACCCGTCAAACTGGCAGCTGAAAACCACGTCGTGCGGGACTCCATCAAGGTGCAAGATATCATGGTGCCTCGGGGTCAGATTGATGTACTCGACTTCGCTGAAGTGGAGCGGTCTACCGTGGGAGATATCGTTCTCACCCTGCGCAAGGCAGGGCGTCAGCATGCCCTGGTGCGTGAGGAAACACTCCGCGGTGAAGAGATTCGCGGTGTTTTTTCCATCAGTCAGATAGCGCGACAACTGGGGGTGGCCATACAGACCAACGATGTGGTACAGAGTTTTGCCGAGTTGGAGCAACTCATCACCAGTGATGACTGAACGACACCCCCGCCACGCGCGGGCGGGAGTGCCCTCCCATGCATGAGATCAACGGGCTGCTGCTGGCAGTCCTGCTGATTCTGCTGAATGGTTTTTTTGTTGCGGCAGAATTTGCGCTGGTGCGATTACGCAGTACCCATGCCCGTACCCTGGCCCAGGAGCATGGGTTGCGCGGGCGCATTTTGATGCGGATGCATCGGCGGCTGGATGCTTATCTCTCTGCCACACAACTCGGTATTACTATTGCGTCGTTGGGTATCGGTTGGGTTGGCGAACCCACTGTAGCGCGTTTGCTCCAACCTCTTTTCCGGGCTGCTGGGGTGAGTGATCCGACGGCGTTGCGATCAGTTTCTTTTGCCGTCGGCTTCGCCCTGATCTCCTTCATCGTCATTGTGATCGGCGAGCTGGTACCCAAGTCGCTAGCCATCCGCAAGGTGGAGGCAGTGTCCCTGTGGACCGGTGCGCCCCTCTACGCTTTTTACTGGCTCATGTACCCGGCGATCTGGGTACTCAATGGCGCGACCCGCATCGTGTTGCGCCTCTTTGCGCTGCGGGTGGATCAGCATGCCGGCGAAGCACCCCATTCCCGCGACGAACTGGCGATGATCCTGGCCCTCAGTCAGGCGCAGGGCACCCTCGGCCAGCGCACCGGAGATATTCTCGACCGCACCCTCGATTTTACGGAGCTGACGGCCGGGGACCTGATGCGTCCCGCCGCCGAGATGGTTTGTCTGATGTCGGAAGACAGCCCGGAAGAGATCCGCCAAGTGATGATGCGCCATCGCTTTACTCGCTATCCGGTGTGCGAAGGGGACCGCCAGCATGTGGTCGGCTTGCTCCACGTCAAGGATGCTTTTGCGGCCCTGTCAAAGCGCCCGGACCTGGGTGACCTGAAAACACTCCTGCGCCCGCTACCTTCCGTAGGCAAGGCGTTACCGGCCATGGACTTGCTCAGCCATTTTCGTTCCGGCCACCCGCATTTTGCGTTGGTGGTGGATGATTTGGGCACCATCACCGGCTTTGTCACCTTGGATCATGTACTGGAAAGCCTGCTTGGAGTTATCCCCGACGAGTTCCGCCACCAGCGGCGGGAGTGGCGACGGCGCCTCGATGGCAGTTGGGTGGGCTCGGGCAGTCTCTCGCTGTATTCCCTGGAGCGCAGCCTCCACATCGACATCGAGGAGGAGACCGCAGATACCATCGGTGGGCTGATCATGCGCCAACTCGAAAGAGTTCCGGAAGAGGGCGAGCGGGTCGCTTTTGCCAATTTCGACGTGGTAGTCTTGCGTAAAAAGGGCCCACGCATCACACTGGTGCAGGTGATCCCGCACCCTGACCAACCTGAATCCGACTGGTTTTCCTGACACTAACTCCATGCAAAAAAGTGATTTTTATTATGAATTGCCCGACGCACTGATCGCTCAGGTCCCACTCGCGGAACGCGGGGCGGCGCGCATGCTTATCGTCGATGGCCGTCAGGGCAGCTGGGAAGATGCGCGGATACGCGATCTACCCAATCTGCTTCAGCCCGGAGACCTGCTGGTACTCAATGATACCCGTGTGCTTCCTGCGCGTTTGCAGGCCTGCAAAGCAACGGGCGGCACGGTAGAACTACTGCTCGACCGACTGCTCGATGTTCAGGAGGGTTGGTTTCTGGCGAAATCCTCGAAAGCTCTGCGGCCGGGTATGGCCATTCATTTGTCGGGTGGTGCCGTTGCCATGGTAGAGGAAAAGGATGGCATGGAAGTTCGTCTGCGACTGTCTGCGGACGCCCAGTGGTTACCCATTCTTGAAACTGAAGGGAGCGTGCCTTTGCCGCCCTACATCAGGCGCGCACCGGAGGCCTGTGATCGGGAGCGCTATCAGACCATCTATGCGGCCCATCCCGGTGCGGTGGCCGCACCCACCGCCGGGTTGCATTTCGATGTGCAGCTACTGGATGCCCTCGCGGCGCGCGGTATTGAACGGACCTTCGTGACCCTCCACGTCGGCGCCGGGACTTTCCTCCCGGTACGCAGTGACGATATTACCGAGCACCCCATGCATGCCGAAACCATGGAAGTCAGCGCGGCGACTGTAGCCGCCGTTGCCGCTGCGAAGGCGCGGGGCAAGCGGGTGATCGCCGTAGGTACCACGGCCTGCCGCGCGTTGGAGACAGCGGCACAGGATGGGACCTTGCGCCCTTACACCGGGGAGACCCGCCTGTTCATCTATCCCGGTAAGACCTTTCAGGTGATAGATGGGCTGTTGACCAATTTTCACCTCCCGGAATCCACCCTGCTTATGCTGGTCTGTGCTTTTGCTGGCACGGAGTGCATGCTCGCTGCCTATCGCCACGCGGTGGCAGAGGGCTATCGGTTTTTCAGCTACGGAGATGCGATGCTGATTTCCCCTCAGGTCGGACAGCGGTGAGTATTTATCAGTTGTTGGCCCGTGATGGCGCAGCCCGGCGCGGCGTTCTGCGTCTGCCCCGCGCTAATATTCAGACGCCTGCCTTTATGCCGGTGGGTACCTATGGCACCGTCAAGGCCATGTCTCCCGAGGAGTTGAAGACGCTGGGGGCTGAAATTATCCTCGGCAACACCTTTCATCTCTTTCTGCGTCCCGGTCTGGAGGTCATCAGCGCGGTCGGCGGCCTGCATAAGATGATGCATTGGGATCGGCCCATCCTCACCGATTCGGGCGGTTTCCAGGTCTTCAGTCTGGGCGCGCTGCGTAGGCTGACGGAGGCAGGGGTGCAATTCCGTGCGCCCACCGATGGCCACAAGGTTTTTCTGGGGCCGGAAGAGTCCATGCAGATTCAGGCGGCGCTGGGTTCGGACATCGCTATGGTCTTCGATGAATGTACGCCCCACCCTGCCACCTACGAAGAAGCCCGTGTCAGCATGGAGCTTTCTTTGCGCTGGGCGGCGCGCTCCCGTGCCTCTTACGCCGGGCCGGGTCAGCTCTTCGGCATCGTCCAGGGTGGAATGTATGGAGATTTACGTCAGCGTTCCTTAGCGGGATTGCAGCGACTGGATTTCCCCGGTCTTGCTATCGGTGGACTTTCGGTAGGGGAGAGCAAGGCGGAGATGAGGCAGGTGCTGGAAGATCTCATGCCGCAGATGCCCGAGGATCGGCCTCGCTACCTTATGGGCGTCGGGACGCCCGAGGATCTGGTGGAGGGTGTGTGTCGCGGTGTAGATATGTTCGATTGTGTCATGCCGACCCGCAATGCCCGCAATGGCTGGCTTTTTACCCGTGATGGCATTCTCAGGCTGCGCAATGCTCGTTATGAGAAAGATGCCCTGCCGCCGGACCCGCAATGCGCCTGCTACACCTGTCAGAACTACAGCAGGGCCTATCTGCGTCACTTACAGCGTAGTCATGAAATCCTCGGCGCACGCCTGAACACGCTGCATAATCTGCACTACTATCAGGAGCTGATGGCGGGGCTGCGGGAGGCCATTGCTGCCGGTCACCTGGATGCTTTTGCAGATGATTTCTATCGCCGCCGTCGTGCTGGTTCCCTAGTCGATGCCTAAAGGCTACAATAGCGGCCCGCAGACCTGATCTGGAGTAGATAATGAATTTTTCGCCTATCGCCAATGCTTATGCCGGAACTGCGGTGGGGGAGGGTGGTCCAGATTCCATTTTTATGCAGATCGTCCCGCTGGTTATCATTTTCGCCATTTTCTATTTTCTGCTGATTCGTCCGCAGATGAAAAAAGCGAAAGAGCAACGCCAGTTGATTGCGGCGATTTCCAAGGGTGATGAAGTGGTTACCCAGGGTGGTCTGGCCGGGCGGGTCATGCAGGTGGGTGAGGATTATCTGCAACTTGAAATTGCTGAAGGGGTCATTGTAAAAGTTCAGCGGGCCTCAGTGACGTTACTGTTGCCCAAAGGGACATTGAAAAAACTGTAAAGGCTCGTTCATGACCCGTTATCCATGGTGGAAGTACCTGATTATCCTGGCGGTTGTATTGCCTTCCCTGTTTTACGCACTGCCCAACTTCTATGGCTGGCACTCTGCCGTAGAGGTACGCGCGCCCGCGGGGACCCTCCTGCCGCCGGTGGCTACGATGCGGGGCTGGCTGCAAGCGGCCAATGTTCCGGTCACCCGCGTCAACTCGGATGGGACGGGCAGCACCTTCTTTTTCCCCAACAATGATGCCCAGGGTCTGGCCGAAACGTTGCTGCAAAGTAAACTCCCTGGCAATGCTCAGGTCATTCTTTCGCAGATGTCTGCAGAGCCGGACTGGTTAAGCAGTCTCGGCGGCAAACCCGTCAATCTGGGTCTTGATCTGCGCGGCGGTGTGTACCTCCTGCTGCGCGTCGACACCGATGCCGTTATCAAACATGCTCTGGAACAGGACAGCGGCAGCTTGCGTACCTTCCTCCGCCACCAGAATCTGCAATATCTGGCGGTCAATGTAACCGGACCGCAAAATCTTGCCGTCGAGATGGAAAACGCGGCAGTCGCGGCGCAGGCGCAAAAGGTTATTGCCGGGCATTATCCCGATTATGCCATCACCCTGCAGCCTAATGCGGTGTTAGACGTAAGCCTCACCCCCGATGCCGCCAGGAAAATGAAGGATGACGCGCTGCAACAGGCCATTGTCGTCATTCGCAATCGTATTGATGAATTGGGTGTTTCCGAGCCGGTCATCCAGCGTCAGGGTGCTGCGCATATCGCTGTGCAATTGCCGGGTGTGCAGGACACCCAGCGCGCTAAATCCATTATCGGTTCCACTGCCCAACTTGAATTCAAGATGGTGGATGAGCAGGCCAACATGGCGGCCGCGCTCAAAGGTGACCTGCCCCCCGGTACCGCCCTGTTTTACGGCGCTCATGGCGCGCCTTACGTACTTTATACAAATACGGTGCTCACGGGCCGCTATCTCAGCAACGCCAGCGCGGGGGTAGACAACAGTAGCGGTCAGGCCATTGTCAATGTCAGTTTCAACAATGCGGGAACCCGTATCTTCGGTGATCTGACTACCAAAAATGTGGGCAAGCGCATGGCTATTCTGCTGGATAACAAGGTGGTGACCGCGCCGGTGATACGTGAAGCCATTACGGGAGGCCGGGCCCAGATTACCGGATTCTCCGGTCTGAAAGACGCCAGTAATGCCGCGATTGAATTGCGGGCCGGCGCGTTACCCGCGCCCGTTCATATTTCGGAAGAGCGCACCGTTGGTCCGACTCTGGGCCAGGACTCCATCCACGACGGGGTGATGGCAGTGGTCTTCGGCATGCTCTTCGTCGTGCTCTTCATGACGTTTTATTACCGGGCTTTTGGTCTGATTGCCGATCTCGCTATCCTGGTGAACGTTCTGGCCATTCTGGCGGTGCTCTCGATAATGGGTGGTACCCTGACTCTGCCGGGTATTGCCGGTATCGTACTGAAGATCGGCCTGGCGGTGGATGCCAACGTGCTGGTATTCGAGCGCATCCGCGAGGAATTACGGCATGGCATGAGTACCCGTGCCGCTATTGATGCCGGCTTTAAGAAGGCCTTTGCCACCATTGTGGACTCCAATGTCACGGTACTTATCGCCGCGCTGGTGCTCTTCCAGTTTGGCACCGGAGCCATCAAGGGTTTCGCGTTGGTGCTGACTATCGGAGTGATCACGTCCATGTTTACCGCGACTATGATGAGTCGTGGCATCATCGAACTCGCCCTCGGTAAGCGGCGCGTGCAAAAGCTATATATCTGAGGCCGCGATGGAACTCTTTAGAACCCGTACCCATGTTGATTTCATGTCCAGACGCTGGATTTTTCTGGGCGTGTCCGCTTTGCTGATCGTTGCCTCAGTCGCCGTTTTTCTGGTACGCGGGCTGAACTACAGCATCGACTTCACCGGCGGCACGCTGGTGGAGCTGGCCTTCAGCAAGACTCCGGACTTGGGGACCGTGCGTGGGACGCTCGCGCAGGCGGGTTTTCACGATGCGGTGGTGCAGACCTTCGGTGGGGATCGTGATCTGCTGATTCGTTTGCGCACCGTGCCTGGCGAGAGCAGCGCGGTGGGTAACAAGATTTTGCAGGTGTTTCAGAAAGATCAGATGAAGTACCCGGACGTGCAGTTGCGCCGCACCGAATATGTCGGCCCGGAGGTGGGTAAGGAATTGCGGAATAAGGGGGTCATGGCGCTGATTATCGTGACTCTGGGCATCCTGATTTATGTGGGGTTTCGCTTCGAGTGGCGCTTTGCCGTGGGCGGTGTGCTTGCCATGCTTCACGACCCCATTCTGGTGGTGGGCTTTTTCGCCATCAGCCAGGAAGAGTTTTCCCTGACCGTGATTGCGGCTTTGCTGGTCATCATGGGCTATTCGCTCAACGATACGGTGGTGGTTTTCGACCGCATGCGTGAAGACCTGCGGGCGTCCCGTAGCGGCGATGTGGCGCAGATTTTCAACGTCGCTATCAATGAGACCCTGTCACGAACGGTGATTACCAGTTTCATCACCTTCATGGTCGCCCTGTCGCTCTTCCTCTTCGGTGGGCCGGTGATTCACGGCTTTGCCACGGCGCTGCTTATCGGTGTGGTGGTGGGTACTTATTCCTCAATTTTCGTCGCGAGCCCGATTGCCCTGTGGTTGGGGCTCAAGCGGGAGCACGTCCTCAAACGCCAGTTTATCAGTGCCAAGGATCGTAACGACGGCGCCACCTTGTAGCGCTGTACTGCGTTTGCCGGCGCGGCGCACTTGCCGTTGGCGTCAGGAAAGATTAAGGTATGCCCCCACGGAGAGGTACCGAAGTGGCCATAACGGCGCCGACTCGAAATCGGATGGGGGGCAACCCCACGTGGGTTCGAATCCCACCCTCTCCGCCAACACCATGCAAATTCCTGATAACTT
>JAPTWR010000005.1 GCA_028065135.1 Acidithiobacillus sp. | reverse complement strand
GAAAAAATTTAAGACATTCAGATGGATTTCCAGCACCTATTACGCGGAAGGGTTGCCCTATTCGCTGGTGCAACAGGTGTCCGTACAGTTTTTTACCTATGCAGGCGCCAGCTTGCAGGTTATCGGACTGCTCTCGTTTTTCGGATTACCCTGGAATTTGAAACTATTCTGGAGTCCCTTGATCGACCTTTTCGCGGACAAAAAGCGTTGGCTTGTGGTGATGGAAATCATCTTGGGTGGCGTGGCCGCCTTGCTCATCTGGCCAGCACAGCACCTGAATCTGGACCTCGCCGCTAAAATTTTTATGTTAATGGCCTTCCTGTCGGCCACCCATGATATGTCCGTAGACGGGTATTATATTCAGACACTCAGCCCATCCGATCAGGCGGCTTTTTCCGGATTGCGGGTTGCAGCCTATCGGATTGCCATGCTGATGGGAAACGGCGTGCTGGTCATTGTCGCCGGGTGGATATCCTGGATCGCCTGTTTTTTAACTGCGGCGGTGATGTTATGGGGATTGGCGGCTTTTCATCAGCGCGCACTGCCGCCATCGCCCCCGTCCACAAGTCACAAAGGACAGCATTGGCACGCCGTGCGCGAAGCTTTCACCACCTACATGCAGCAACCAGGGATTCTTTGGGCACTGGCTTTTATCCTGCTTTTCCGCGCGGGCGACGCCATGATGGCGGCTATGGTGACTCCGTTTCTCGGTCATTTGGGCTACGGCTTGATGGCGCGCGGCATTCTCACCGGAACAGTAGGGACGGTGACGACTATCGGAGGCGCCTTGCTGGGCGGTATCATCATATCCCGTTGGGGGTTGCGCCATGCATTGCTGCCGTTGACGTTGGTTCAATCCCTGGCGATTCCGGCCTATGCGTGGCTGGCCTGGGTGACGCCCTCTGTGTGGTGGGTAGGTGTCACAGTGGCCTTTGAGCAGGCTGCGGCGGGTCTCGGCACTGCCGTTTTGATGGTCTTCCTCATGCAGCGTTGTCAGGGTGATTACCAGGCAACGCATTTTGCTATTGGCTCCGCCCTGATGTCCGTGGCAGCCACGGTTGTCGGCGGATTTAGCGGTTTTCTTGCAGCACAGGTGGGATTTGTGGAATTCTTTCTACTGGCGTTTGCGGCGGCACTACCTAGTTTGTGGCTGGCGCTGCGCATGCCGGCGGTCCTGTTTACAGATCGTCAGGAATCCATGCCGAGATCTAACCTTTTTGATGAAAATGTCTAATATGTTCATATAATTATAAATAGGAGCGAAACGATGCGTTCGGATGGGAGGCTGTGTAAAGGGGACGGAGGCCGGTTATGGCGGCGTTTTTTTGTCGGGATATTGCCGTTTTTCTGGCTTATGCCCGCTATCGCCGCTACCGGCCAGAAGGACGCAAACACCCAGTTTGGCGACGGCCAATGGAGTATTCTGATTCAGGATATGCAAAAGGGCAGGCCCACTCTGAGCGTGCAGGCAGATCATGGACAACTGCCTGCGTCCACAGCGAAACTGCTGACCACAGCGTATATTCTGCACGAACTGGGGCCTGAATCTCACCAGAAAACTCGGATACTGGCCCGGACCATCGATGATGGCGTGGTGCGGGGGCCCTTGATTTTTCTGGGGGGTGGCGACCCTGATCTTTCCAGCCGTCGCTTCCCGTTTGTCAGGCGAACAGTACGAGATGACCCCATGTACCCTATGCGCATGCTTGCCGCTCAAGTATGGGCAGCGGGCGTTCGCCAAATTCCGGAGGGTATTCTGGCCGATGCCACGTACTTTCCCGCAGATAGTATGCTGCCGGGTTGGACGGAACAGGATCAGCGCTATTGGTATGGCGCACCGATCCATGCACTCATGTTCAACGACGCCATGATCGCGGTACGAATCAGACCGGGGCGGGCCGCAGGGGTACGCACCAACGCCGAGATCGTGCCCAACCCGGGAGGGTTCATTCGGAACACGGTGATCACCGTTTCGGCGGAGGATCCCATTCGTCCGGTACGCCTGGAAAAATCTGGAAGCGGATATCTGTTGACTGGCGCGATTTCCGCCAAGGGCGGTATTTTTGCCGCGATGCTGGCGCAGCCGGATCCAGCCTATTTTGCCGCCGTAGCATTGCGACAGGCTTTGGAGGAAAAGGGTATTCTTGTAGGTAATCCTGTCCAAGCATTGAACAACAAGCGCGGTGCAAAACAGTCCAGGGGATATGCGCACTATGCCTTATTGGCCAAACACGAGTCACCGCCATTGGTGGAGGAGATCACGGTGGCCAACAAGGTGAGTGAAAACACCCATGTAGAAGTATTGCTCCGGGATGCGGATCTGGCTCGCGGCGGTGATGGAAGCCGTGCATCGACCATGCAGGGCTTGCACCGTTGGCTTTCTGTGAACGGTATACTTGACACCCAATCTCGACTGATAGATGGCTGCGGATTATCTCGTGAGAATCGCCTCAGCGCCGCCGATCTGGTGCGCATGCTGTTGCACTCTTATCAGGAGCCCTGGGGGGCCTCCTGGCGCGATTCGCTGCCGGTCAGCTCCGAAGATGGAACGCTCCAGCATCGTCTGAGCGCTCTGCCTGCGGGTACGGTGCAAGCCAAAACGGGTACTCTGCGCGATGCGTTGTCTCTTGCTGGTTTTATTCGGGATAACCTCGGCCACCCACAATATGCGTTTGCCATTTTGGTTGAACATTTCCGAGGGTCCGAAGAGCGTATCCGCAGACGAATGGACGCCCTGGTGCAGCGTGTCGCTTTGAGCGGCCACCCCATGTAGAAAGTTTTTTGGTTCGCATAATACTTATTATGTTAAATGAACTTCCGCAGCCGTTTCGAAGTCTGAAGATACGGTGGTATTCTGAAAAGCTTAAGGGAGCGTAATGACTTATTATCAATCCTTCAGCAGTCGGGGGCCTTGGTGGGTACGTCTGCTCGCAGTGATGGTGAGCATGGTCCTGCTGGTCGGCCTATTCTTTTTTGCCATCTTCGCTGTCATTGCGGTTGCCATTCTCGCGGGCAGCGGAATGCTTTTCCTCTGGTGGCAGCGGCGAAAAATGCGCAAGGGAATGCATACGGATATCGTGGTTACGGACTATCGGGAGATTCGCCGCCCACGTTCGCCTTTCGATGATCCCCATCGTTGATTACCTTTTCGAGTGTCCTGAGACAGTCTGACCAAGTCGAAGACCAGTAAGGTACGCACTGCGAATTGTGTGTACGCTTCTCCCCTTCCGCGCGCCGCATCCTGGCCCCATAAATCGTGCTAAACTCGGCAAATCGCCACGCTGTGAGCAATCCTGGGTGCGTTGACCCGAGTACTCCCTGTGGCGTTATGGTTATGCTGGACCACAAATGAAACGGCAGGAGGTTTTCTGGGTTCGGTCAGGAAGGATGGAAGCGCGAAACGCGGTCGTCTGCGTGACCTGCGCCGTGGCCTATGGCTGACGGGCTTGGGTGTTTCATTGCTGTACGGTGGAATGGCTAACGCTGATGAAGTAACTTTCATCGTGGAAGGGATCTCCAGACCCCTGGCAGCGAATCTCGCACATGCTCTCCCCCCTGCGGTGATCGGATCCCAGGCGGACCGTTTGGAAGAAGCAGAAATGGTGGCCGGTTTGCGCCTTAAGGATGCGCTCGAAGCCTATGGTTACTACGGCGCCACCTGGACGGAGCGCAGCAAAAACATTGCAAAGGGAAAAGTCCTCGTAACCTTCTCCGTCACCCCTGGGCGGCCTGTTCTGGTCCGCAAAATCGACCTAAAATCCACCGGCGATGGATCCAAACTGCCGGCTTTACAAAAACTGTTCTCTCAGTTTCCGCTTCATAAAGAAGGGGTTCTCAATCAGGTTATTTATGAGGACTGGAAGGGGAATGTCCTCTCACTCCTCACCGCGCGCGGTTATGCGCAGGCCAGTTATTCGCGCCATGAGATTCTTGTGGATCGTGACCAGTTCTGGGCAGATATTTATTTGTGGCTCAATACCGGACCACGCTTCCGAGTTGGAGATATTAATATCACTGGTGCGGAGCACTATCCGCGATGGTTCATTCAGCGCTATATTTCTTTCAAGACAGGAGACTGGTATTCACCAAAGGCGCTGGCAGTCACTCAGAGCAATTTGCGCAATGCCGACCGGTTCTCTGATATTTCCGTGCATGGCGATTTGGGAAAAGCGATAAATAATGCGATACCTATTTCAGTTAACTTGAAAAGCATGCCGGGGCAACACCTGAAAATAGGCGCCGGATATAGCACTGATATCGGTCCTAATGCAGCAATTATATATGATAATTATAATGCTTTCGAACAGGCACAGCACGTTCGCGTTTCCATTTTGGCGGCGCAACTGAATCGCAATGCCAGTGTTACCTATAGCTGGCCGGTCGGTGCGCGCCTGGGATCCGAATATATTGCGCAAGGCAGTTATCAGAATCAAAATCTGACCGCCTATAATGCTAACGAGATCCTTGCCAGTGCTGGTCGGCAGTGGTCATTGCGCAGCGATAACAGTCTGAGTAAAGGTGAAACCATAGAGGCCTTGGTTAATTTTGAGGACGCCAACTACAATGTGGCTGGACAGTTTAATACGAGCCTGTATATCTATCCGTCGCTACAGTATAGCATACAAAACTTCCGCAATATCTTGCGCCCCATAGCTGGCTATACACTGACGGCCAGGATTGAGGGTGCCAGCAAGGTATGGGGTAGCGATGCAAATTTTATCCGCTTTAGCGCTCAGGGAGAATGGCGCAGGCGTTTGGGTCAGGACTGGGTCCTCGGCACCCATGCCAAACTGGGGGCAATGTGGTTAACTGGGTCCATTGGCGAACTGCCACCCAATCTGCGATTTTTCGCAGGTGGGCAAAATAGCCTGCCCGGTTATGCCTATCAATCGCAGGGGCCATTGGCTGTGAACGGTGAAGTGGAAGGTGGGCGTCTTCTTGCCGTTGGTGGCTTCGATATTCAGCGCTTTGTCGCCAAAAACTGGGCGGTCGTCGCATTTTATGATGTGGGTAATGCATTCAACAGTTGGTCCAGTTTTCATGCGCTTCAAGATGTTGGGCTAGGCGTGCGCTGGTATTCCCCCGTTGGACCCATACGCTTTGACGTGGCGCACCCACTGGTTGCCCCGCAAACGCCTGCTGTCCGGGTCGCCTTTTCGGTAGGGTTCAGCTTGTGATACGCATCCGCCACGGCATTATTGCCGGTGTGTTGCTGGTCCTGATTACGCTGGCCACCGTCCTAGTCTGGCTGCTCACTACCAGCCACGGTGCACAGTGGGCGTTAGCGCAGGTCCCAAACTTACAGGTCAAACAGGTAAAAGGCTCGCTTACCGGCAAGATGCGGCTTTCCGGTATTTCCTGGCATGGTGCGGACATGCGCTTTCGTGCGCGATCTTTGCAGTGGCACTTGCATCCTGCCCATTTGCTCTGGGGAGAAATCGACTTTGCCGATCTCCAGCTTCACC
This sequence comes from Acidithiobacillus sp., assembly GCA_028065135.1. Next base: position 7,450 of record JAPTWR010000005.1, on the reverse strand, counting down.
AAGCCGATTTGCACCTGCCGGCGCCCTCTGATAAACCTAGCCCCATTCATTTGCGCTGGCCCGCATTGCCTTTGTGGACCCGTCTCATCGACCTGAAACTGAGCCCGGTTGCTTGTACGAACCTGCGCATATGGCAAGGAACGCAGAAGCCCTTCGTCCTCTCCCGGGCGACATTTTCCGATCTGGCCTGGCGGCGTGGCAATCTGCACATCAAAAACCTGTCGGCGCAGATACCCCAGGGCAGACTCCAGCTTACGGCAGACCTGCAAATGGGAGAGCGCGGGCTGCAAAGCCTGGGTGTATGGAGACAAGGCAGTGCCACCAACCCGTTGACTATAAGTTGGGAAACACACTGGCATGGCATTTCGGCCCAGACATTTGGCGGCCCCCTGGATATTCAGGTACAAGAAAACAAGCAACTGACGACTTTGAGCGGTATGACGCAGATCTCTCCACAGCAGATTTTGCTCCAGTCACTACAGCTTAGTAATCCTGCGCTCCAGAAACCCGCACAGGGGCATTGGCGTCTTGATTTGCCCGACAATACTGCAGGGAGTTACCAGATCAGTGGCGGCTTCGAGCAGATCCTGGCAAAAGCGCAGCCCAGCACGTTACCGGTAGGCGCATTGGCCGTCAGTTTGACTTTGCGGGGGAACACTCAGCGTTATCAAGGACAACTGGCGCTGCGCGGTGATCCCAGATTCGGCGGTATTCAGGGCAATGTGAACGGCAATCGCCAAAACCTGCAATACCATTATGCCGGCAAGCTGCTGGGCGCAGATCTGCTGCCTTCGGTGCTGGCCGTCCGGTGGCGGCCGCAACTCACCGTCACCGGGCAAATTCGGGTCAGGGGCCTGCAAACACAGCACATTATGGCTCAGATAACAGGCAATTTTTCCGGAGACCTCAGCGTCAACGCCACTCAAATTTCCAAAGTCATCACGGGTGATGTGCGGCTGCAATTGCTGCCTAGCCAGCTTTACCGCCAAACCTTGCAGGGCGAGGCGTTGGTGCACTTCGCAGGGAGCGCGTGGGATCTGCAAAAGGCACAGTTTTTTGGTCCGGGTGTAAGCCTGGGCGCCCAAGGTAATTTACAACAACGTCTGCATTTCGTCCTCAACGTGGCGCAGTGGCAGGGCTTGCTTCCCGGTGCCCAAGGTAAGAGTCTGCTTCAGGGCTGGGTGGCGCGGCCCCAGGCGCAGTGGACCGGAGAAATTCAAGGCACAGGACAAGGGCTTGCCTATCATGGTGTAAAGATCAATACACTGAAAACAAGGGCCGAATTCCGCGCCACGAACGCCTTGCAGGCTATGATCCATGTAAAGGGGCTGGCATACGCTGGCCACCGCATTGATCTGCAGGTCCATGCGCAAGGACCATTGACACGTTTTACGCTGGGACTGGATGCGCAATGGCCGCAAAGCCGCCTCTCCGTCATGGGGTTGGTGTCTCATCAGGCCAATGCGTGGGGACTGCGATTGGAGAAGACCATACTGACCAGCATCCCTCTGGGAAACTGGCAGTTACTCCACCCAGCCACTCTGCAATGGGTCAATGGTGCTGCATCGCTCAGCAAAATGACTTTCGCCGATGCGCATGCGGCTCGGATCACCACGCAAGGTCACTACAATCCCGCCACCAATCAGGCCGATTTGGGACTCGATTTGCAATCTCTACCTCTGGATTTTTTCGCGCAGGCGGAGGATGCATCGCTCCATGGTTTTTTGAATGCACACCTGCAAGCGCAGTGTCACGGAGTTTGCCAGGCGGAAGGACTTTGGAATTTTCAGAAAACCCAATTGCAATGGCGGCAGGCAGGCACGTCGCATACGCTCTCTCTGCAACGGTTTACCGGTCAACTCCGTTGGTTGCCAAAAGACCTCTCGCTTGCTGCTGACCTTGGTCTTGCCAATGACTGGGGTAATGCCCAGATGACCCTGCACAGCCCCGCGACACTCGTTCTGCCCTGGCGCTGGGACGCCAATGCCCCAATACAAGGGGCTATAAAGGCGCATGTAGGTGCGCCACTTTTTGCCGCCCTCCCCATCGGGAGTTTGCGGATTCAGCCGCAAGGTCAAGGGACTGTTGACGCACAGGTTCTGGGTACTTGGGCGCATCCGCAGTGGACAGGTACAGCACAACTCCAGGGTCTGGGCTTTTTCGTCCCGCAGGCGGGTTTGGAGGTTCGTGACGTGGGCGCCCAACTCGTGGGAGATGGAAAAGAGTTGCGAATCAATCAACTGCAAGCCAGCTCCGGCGCTGGCCAAATATCCGGGACAGGCATCGTCCAATTTCAGCAGGCGAATGATTTTACGCTCCACATCACTGGGAAGAACTTCACGGCGCTCAATCTGCCGCAGGTACAAGCTGCGATCAGCCCCGACCTGAGCGTTTCCGGAAACCTAAAGAAAATCGACGTGCAGGGCAATATACACACCGACCGTCTGCGTATATTGGGTACAGATTTCGGCGGACCCAAGCCCTCAGGCGACGTCGTTTTCGTGAAAAATGAGCACAAAAGCAGCGGCCCTGCCCTGGGTGTCAATGTGCATGTAACCCTCGGGGACGATGCGAGGGTTATCATCAGCGGGTTGCGTGCCCGGTTGGTCGGTGACCTTGCCGTAGACATGCATGACGGCCAAAGTCCGCAGGTTAATGGCACACTGCGCATGGTGGATGGCCATTATGCGATTTATGGGCACACCCTCACCTTCCAGCGTGGTTCCATCATTTTCCGCGGTGCCGCGAACCAAGCCAACCTGGACGTGCTGGCGGTACGCACCATCAAAGGCTCCTCTAGCTTCGCCGTGGACAACACCCCCGTAGAGGCTGGCGTACAAGTCACCGGTACACTGCAAGTGCCCCAGGTAGCGCTCTACTCCAAACCTTCCATGTCGCAAACGGATATCCTCTCCTATCTCGTGCTGGGTACACCGAGCAGTGGTCTCACCAGTCAGAATGCGCTGCTTTCCGCCGCTGCGGGAACACTCTTTTCTGCAAGCCGTGCCGCACTGTTCGGCAATAGCCTGGATAGCAGTGGCATTGATGTAGGTGTAAGCTCCGAAGGTAACTCGGGTCTGGCGGGTGCCATGGTGACCATGGGTCATTATCTTACCCCCGATCTTTATCTCAGTGTCGGACAATCCGTACTGGGCAGCGGTACCGTAGCACGACTGCGTTACCGGATTTCCCGCCATATTGAGGTTCAGACGGAGAGCGGGACCCAGAATGGCGCCAACATTTTTTACCGTATCGACTTTTAAGTGGTGGTAAGCTCACATGCCGACTGAAATCTCTGCGCATACGGATGTTCTGCTCATTGGCGCTGGCGCAATTGGCTTACTCAGTGCGATCAAGCTTGCGGAGGCCGGTCTGCGGGTTACGGTGCTCGATCAAGGTCATATTGGTCAGGAGGCATCATGGGCTGGTGGGGGCATCCTGAGCCCGCTGTATCCGTGGCGCTACCCACCTGCCCTATTGAGTCTCGCGCTGTATAGTATGCAGCGCTATTGCTCCCTGACTTCCAGATTGGCAGAGCAAACTGGCATCGATCCTGAATGGATACCCTCCGGTTTGCTTATTCTGGAGGGCGAACACGAGAAAATCCCAAATGATGTGTTGGCTTGGGGGGCGAGGTGGGGGCTGGATTGGCGCCTGGGGCCTGCAGAAAAAACGCAAACACTCTGGTGTCCGGAGGTCGCCCAGGTACGGAACCCCCGCCTGCTGGCGGCGATGTCCGCACGTTGCCGTCAACTGGGCGTCGTATTGCATGAAAATACCGCGGTCACCCGTTTCCGTAGACGGGGGGGACGACTGGAGGGCGTGGAAACCACCGCCGGATTTATGCCGGTAGAACGGATCGTCGTGACGGCCGGTGCCTGGAGCGAAAAAATCCTTGCGGAAACGGGTAGTCATCTGGATATCATTCCGGTGCGCGGGCAAATCCTCCTGTTTCAGGGAAAACCCGGAGTCCTCGATACGATATTGATGCACGATAATCATTATTTGGTGCCGCGGCGGGACGGGCTGATTCTGGCTGGCAGCACGAGCGAATATGTCGGTTTTGATAAGTCGACTACAAACAAAGCACGAGAAGAACTTTTGGGCTTTGCTGTCAGGATGCTTCCCGATCTGGCGCAGGCTCAGGTCCTCAGGCAGTGGTCCGGATTGCGGCCGGGAAGCCAGGATAGCATGCCGTACATCGGCCCCATTCCCGAATGGGAGGGGCTCTTTGTCGCTGCCGGCCATTTTCGCTATGGACTCACCAACGCGCCCGCGACCGCCGATATCCTGGTCTCCCTGTTGACGGGGATACCGCTGCCGTTGGATATTGCCCCCTATGCAGTCCAGACACCGAGGTCAGCACATTAAGGTCTTTTCTTGTCGCTAGATAAGCGTTATAACTATAACTAGTTTAGAAGTAAAGTGAGACTATCGATGAATAACAATGACTGGAACAAGCAACGTGTGCTGGAAGTGCTCCGTGACGCCGGAGTCAATCCGACAAGCCAGCGTGTGGAGATCGGCTACGTGTTGTTCTCTTCTTGCGCGCACCTGTCCGCCGAAGAGATCATGCAACGCGTCAATGCGGATTATCCCGTAGTATCCAAGGCGACGGTTTACAACACCTTGGGCCTCTTTGCCGGACATGCACTGGTGCGGGAAGTGATTGTGGAGCCGGGTAAGGTATTCTATGACCCCAACGTGTCTCCTCACCATCATTTCTACTATGTAGATTCGGGAGATCTGGTGGATATTCCGGCGTCCTCCCTGCAAATCGGCACACTCCCTGACCTGCCACCCGAGACAGAAGTGGAAAAAGTCGAGGTGGTGATACGGCTTCGGCAGCGCGCGACGCACTAACACACTGTGTCGCCCTTGCCTTCTTGGCAAAAATTCCTATAATGAGGCGCTTCGGGTTGTTAGCTCAGTTGGTAGAGCAGCTGACTCTTAATCAGCGGGTCGTGGGTTCGATCCCCTCACAACCCACCAAATAAAACAAGGGCTTAGGCTTCGGTCTAGGCCCTTTTTTGTTGCCATATTGAATTTTCGCTGCAAATATACTGCACTAGACTCACATTTAGTGCAGCGGGAGTGCAGCATGGCGACGATCAATTCACGGGAAGATCAGGACGGCATCACGATTGGCTGGCAAGCGATTGTCCGGCGCAAAGGCCATCCATCCCAGACAAAGACTTTCCGGGCGAAGAAAGACGCCGAAGCCTGGGCACGGTCTATCGAGTCAGAGATGGTACGCGGCGTCTGGCGGGATCGGTCGGAGGCCGAAAGCGCGACATTAAAGGAATGCTTGGAGCGTTACGCTGAGGAAATCATCCCGACGAAAAAAGGCGACGGACGTCGAGAGTTGGGCTTTATCCGTCAGTGGCAGACTCGGCCTATCTCCTGCCGGTTTATGGCCGCCATCGATGGCCAAGACGTAAGCGCATCCATTAAAGAGATGGAAGCTGAGGGCAAAGCGGCCAACACGATCCGCCTACATCTTGCCCTGCTCTCGCATCTGTTTGAGGTTGCGCGGAAAGAATGGCGCATGGCGTCACTCACCAATCCCGTCGAACTCGTCCGCAAGCCTAAGCTCCCGCAAGGGCGTGATCGCCGGTTGGTTGCCGATGAGGAAACCCGCCTGCTGTCCGCCTGCCAGTCGGTTAATCCTGAACTGGCGGCCATCGTCGGCTTCGCCATTGAAACCGCCATGCGTCAGGGAGAGATTATCGGCATGACGTGGACGATGGTGGATCTGCGGCGCCGCGTTGTTCATCTGCCGGACACAAAGAACGGCCAGGCACGAGATGTTCCGCTATCAACGGCGGCAGAGCGCATCCTTGCCGCCCTACCCCGCCGAATGGACGGCAAGGTATGGACGTATACGCAAGAGGGCATGCGTGCATCATGGCGACGTGCATTGATGCAGGCCGCCATCACCGGCCTGCACTTCCACGATCTCCGCCACGAGGCCACGTCCCGGCTCTTCGAGAAAGGCTTCAACCCCATGGAAGTGTCGGCCATTACCGGCCACAAGACGCTGCAGATGCTCAAGAGGTATACGCACTTGAGGGCGGAAGATTTGGCGAAGAGGATGGGGTGACGGATGAACGATGACCAGCTTAAACATAGGGACGCAATTCCAGAACCGGAGCGTCTGTGGCCGTACCGGCCAAAAAATCGGTGTACTTCAAGGCGGGCAAGGAAATGCGCACACAGGTGGACCATGGCTGAACGTCCGTATGTTCAGGGGGTAAAGCCGCCATGGGCTTCGGTGCTGGTACGCCGGGACGTGGAGATGTGGCCCTTTGGTTCACCCGGTCATCGATGATTTCCAGCGGGTCTCGAAGCCGGACGTGGGACACGCCCGGCTGACGTTTCAGTAAGAGGCTCCCGCCATCGGTGTGCCGATGGCGGGAGGCGCTACAGACAGCGATCAGTCGCCGAGGGGTGGTGATGACATCCACCGGCCGCACCAAGGTGTCCCGCAACGTGGAGGTTTGCTCCACGGCGGCAATCAGCGCTTGCAGTTGCTCTTGAGTAGCATTGGGCGACTTGGCGTGTATCTTGACGCGCACCTGACTGACCCCAGGCGGCACGCTTGGGTCCACACCGAATAACGCTGCCAGGTCCACATCGGCTTCCAGCTACAGGCGCCCGCCCTCCAGCTCGATCCCGCGCTGGGCGGCGATCATCGCGATGTCGACCATGTAGCAAGAGGCCAGTGCCTGCAGCAAATATTCGACCAGGTTAGGGCCAGCATCCGCGCCCAAGGGAACTGGTTCGTCACCGACCAGGGTGAAGCGTCCTGCACGGGCTTCGTCGCGCTGCCCGCCCATGACGGTGGCACCCGTGATCGCGGCCATCTTGCTGCCGCCGTTTCATGTGCCATTCAATGACAGCGTGAACTTGGTAGCCTCACGGTTCGCGCGGCCAGCCTTGCCGGCTTCCGCCAGAACGTTCAGATCGACGCCGTTGAGCGAGGTGGTTGTCATCAGTTGCTCCTTACGCGACGCTGTAGATGCGCACGTCCGGCGCAGCGTCGAGCAGCGGCTTCAGGTCACCGACCACATCGGCGGTGAAGAGATCGCTTTGCAGGTAGGCGTTTGCGTTCTCCACGGTGTCGAAGCCGTGTTGCACCTGCACGTCTTCGTCGCGCACCAGCAGTTCCTTGGACTGGGCCCCGTTGATAGTGTCGAGGAACGGCGCCTTGTACTTCTGGTAGATACCGGCAGCAGCAGCGCGATTGGCGTTGGCGATCTTGAGGGTGATTTGCAGATAGACCATCTTCATCTCCTTTCCAGGAAAAAGGGCAGGCACCATCAAAGCGCCTGCATGCGAGACATTAGTTGCGGCCAGTCATCACACTGCCATCGACATCCCAGACGGCGCCAGTGACCCAGGCTGCCTTGTCCGACTGCAGGAAGGCCGCCACTTCCGCCACATCCTG
>JAPTWR010000019.1:11160-13176 GCA_028065135.1 Acidithiobacillus sp. | reverse complement strand
TTGCATGTCAACCGCAACCGACAACCCCACAGTCGGGCACTAACTCTTGGGCTCTCGCGCATGGGCTTGAGGGGAGGCTCATCTTAATGGGCTGATTACAAAACAGAAGACTTAACTCAAAAACGAACGTTTTCTGAACACTAGGTTTCTGGACACTTCCAGGGCCGTTTCCGGCCCTGAATCTGTCCATCAACCCGTCCATCTTTCAGCGTCCGCAGACCCCTCTGCATTACGCCTTCCGCTGTACGTAATCCCGAAGCACTGCATCCATACGGGTCTGCCAGCCTTCCCCCGTCTGCCGAAAGTAATCCACCACTTCCGGACTGTAACGTATCGAGACCAAGACCTTCCGGCTGACCAGCTTCGGACGGCCTCTGCCTCGGCGAACCAATTGATCTCCCTGGTAAAGATCAGCCTCCCGAAAAAACTGCGCATCCAGCTCGGGGGCATCGTCCGGGTCAACCCAGGTGCTGGGCATATTGGATTTGTTCTCGCTCATTGGCTTTCCTCATGCTGATAATGTGCCGCGCGTCGGCTTCTCGCGGGGTCCAGACCATGACCACCATGCGTTCCCGCAGAAGGCCTGCCGTGATCAGCCGCTCTTCTCCGTAGTCCTTGCGGTCGTCCTCCCGGGTGAAGTGCTTCCCGGCAAAGACCAGTGGTGCGTCCTCAAAATCCAGACCGCGCTCTTCGATGGTTTTCTGGCGCTTGGCTGGATCGTAGGTGATCTTCATCAAATTATTATAGCTACAGATATTTGTGCCAACAACAGATACCCGTCACAGTGACAGTCCTTGCCCATCCCTCACCTGGGCATCCCCAGATGGATCAGAATGGCCGTCTCTACAGCCGTCATATCCGCCTTGCTCAAGCTCCCCATGGGATTTTTCAGACGGCTCTTGTCTGCGGCCATGATCTGATCGGCCATCGCTTTGCCGGGCTTGCCGGAAAGCGTGACCAACGCCTCTCCCGGATATTGGCGACCGGTATTGCTGGTCAGCGGCACCACGACCACCCGCGCCAGATTCCGGTTGGCCGCGTCATTGCTGACGATCACGGCGGGCCGGGTCTTGCGGATCTCGCTGCCTACCGATGGATCAAACTCTACCCACCAGACTTCACCGCGCTTCATCGGCCATGTCCGCCAACAAGGCGTTGCACCATGCCTGTGCTTCCGTCTCGCGCTCCTGGTCTGCGGCCATCGCCTTATAGCCATCATCCAGTGCCGTATCGAGCACATGCGGCCTGAGCAAGTCCTCGATGTACTGGCTCATGTGCCGCCTGCCGACGGTCCGGTACAGCCCGTCGTACACGGCTTCATCCAGGGAGATGGTCATTTTCTTGTGCATGGCATCCTCATTAATACGTAATACGTACCACTACTATAGCACAGTAAGCGGGCGTCGGGACTGCCCCATCCCTTAATACCCTTTCGGAATCACCAGTGGCACATGGCGCTTATTGGTGGTCCAACTGCCCAGCGGAAGGGGGGTGCCGTTTGAATAGGTGCCCTGATTGCTGCTGACTTCAAAACACAGACGACCGCCGCAGGTACTCCAGACCACGCGCCCGCCCGCCTTGTCCAGCTCGGCCACCATGGCCCGCTCCTGCGCGATCTGCTTTTTCAGGTCCACCACCTGGTGGCGTTCCCACGCGACGATCCCCCATGCGGCCAGACCGACGACGACAATGCACCCCGCCGCTACGGCAACGGCTTTCATCCCCAGCAACTGCGCCGCACGGTCCACTTTTTCCGCTGCGGCACCGGCCTGCTCGGCAACCTTCCGAACCTCGCCAGCGAATGGCCCTGCGGCCTTTGTGAAAGCCGTTACCGCCGTTTCCGATGCTCCGGCGAGGGATTGCCTCACGGCGGCGCTTACCGCGTCGCCGGCGGCCTTCTGGATGCCTTGCGCGACCTGCGCAAGCAATGCCCGCTCCTTGGCCAGCGCCGCTCGCTCTGCCGCCAGCCCGGCGATGGCCGCAGCCGCCGCTTTCTGGTGTTCTTCCGCAACGGCC
>JAPTWR010000019.1:0-11150 GCA_028065135.1 Acidithiobacillus sp. | reverse complement strand
GGCGGCCTTCTGGATGCCTTGCGCGACCTGCGCAAGCAATGCCCGCTCCTTGGCCAGCGCCGCTCGCTCTGCCGCCAGCCCGGCGATGGCCGCAGCCGCCGCTTTCTGGTGTTCTTCCGCAACGGCCATCAGGCCGAATATCTGCTGCTGCTCGTCCATCCCTTACCCCCTTTCCGGCTTGCTTTACTTCCTATCCCACCAGAGACCACGACCAGCACTAACGCGACAGGTCGTAATCGCGGCCCTTTTCCGGCTTCGGTCGCTGCCGCTCGACTTCGGCCTGCTGTTTGGCGGCCTGCTCGGCCTTGAACCGCTCGAACGCTTCGCGGGCCTGCTGCTTGCCCGCTTCGGCCACCTTGTGGGCCTCGAACTGCGCCCGTACCGCTTCCATGCCCGCCCGGACCCGCTCCTGCTCGGCTTGCAGCCGCTCGGCCTTGGCCGCCTCCAGGTCTCCCGACAGATCGAGGATGCTGCGGTCGATCTGGCGGCTGGCCCGCTCCAGCTCTCCCGCGGCCTGGGCGCGGGCCAGCCGCTCGGCGACTTCGGCCTCAAAGTCCAGCCGCTTGCGGCTCGGCTCCCCCGTGCGCCGCTCGTAGCCGCTGGCCGCAGGGCCAAGGTGCCGGGTCGGTTCCCGGTCGACTCCCTGGGCTTCCAGGCGGCGATGATCGACGCGGGCGTCTATGCCGGCCTGGCGTAATCGCTCGTTCTGCAAGCTGGCGAACCACTCCCGCCATTCAGTCACAAGCTGCGGTCCGGTTTTCTGATCGTCCAGCTCGCGGGTTTTCTCGGTGAAACCATCCGGCCCAAGGCGGCGGGTGCTGAGCAGAATGTGGGCATGGTGGTTCCGGTGGTCGCCGTCCGCTCCGGGGGCATGAATGGCGACGTCTGCCGCACAGCCGTGGCGCTCCACGATCTCGCGGGCAAGATCGTGGGCCAGCCGGTGCCGCTCGGCGGGGGTGAGTTCACCCGGTAACGCAATCTCGAACTCCCGCGCTACCGTCGAGTTCTTCCGGGTCTCGGCCTGCTCGGCGGCGTTCCACAGCGCCGCCCGGTCGGCGGCCCAATCCGGCGCATCGGCGGGCAAGACCAGCTCGGTAAATTCCACGCCACCCTTGCGGGTGTAGTCGTGAATATCGCCCGTGCGCTCGTCGGTGATTTTCTCGCTCGCACGATAGGCGGCGGCGGCGGTCGCACTGCGCCCCGCCGAACGGCTGATCGTCTTGACGGACAGATGGAAAATCGCCACGGGCTCCCCTTTTGCTATTCACCAGCGCCGCAGGCCGCACGCAAACGAAGTTTGCATAAGTGCGCCCTTGCTGTTCGCTGCGGGTTGTTGCACCATGCTCAGAATAGCCACATGCGGCCACTCGTACAAGGGCCTTCAGCGGGGGTAATATGCAGCCTTCACCACACCGGGGCGCACAAAATGGCTACCATCGACGAACGCATTGCGGCACTGGAAGCAAAGCTCAAACAGGAAAAGGCGAAGAAACAGCACATCGAGGCCCGCAAACGGACGATGGAATCGAAGAAGAAGCGCAGTGAAGACACCCGCCGCAAGATTCTGGTCGGTGCCGTCATCCTCGCCAAAGTCGAACGCGGGGAATGGCCGCAGGAAAAGCTGCTGGCCATGCTGGATGCTTCACTGACCAGAGAGGATGACCGCGCTTTGTTCGATCTGGCTCCTATTCAGCCAGCACAAAAATTGTCACAGTGACGAACCAGACAAGCCGATCCGCGCCGCGATTTCCCGGAGCAACCCCAGAGCAATAGCGTTGCCCTGGCCCTCGCGGGCCTTCTGGCAGGCAATCGCCAGTTGTTCGATCAGGGCGGTATCGCTGAGCTGGGATTCATCCCCCTCGCCCCAGACCATGCCCCGATCCCTCGCCCGCTTCCACCGCATCCGTTCCGCGCTGGTCGTCGCCATAAATATACCCTCATAAGCCGTCACTGTGACAAAAGCATAAAACAGCCACATCCATACCGTCAATCGCGGCCAAGCACGTCCACCCACAGAAACAGCCCCGCCAAAGCCCCAAATTTGCCCTACAGCGCACGCAATGGGTGTGGTGGATAGTTCCCTACCCCTAATCGCCAGAAAGGCGATTTACGCGCCTGCAATGCCCATTCAACCGCGACGGCACCGCACAGCCCCCAAAAGGAGTGCCCGCTTGCCACGCCTTCGGCGTGCCGGGCACAGATTGCTTTCGATCTCGCAGACCCTCGCGTAGTACTCCGTAACAGGCATTCCGCCCTCTGGGCGGTTGCGGTAGCGTCGAACGATTTGCAAGCAAATCGCCCGCCACTCCTCGCTGTTCTTTGCCCCTGCGGGGCCGGAGCTAAAGCTCTTTTGAAACCTCCACCTGCTGAAAACCCAAAGGGGGAGCCGCTGCCGGAGGCAGTGGGGGACAATGTCCCCAGAGGGGGTCGATCCGGCGAGGCGAAGCCGAGGACAGGGGGACCTGCAGGGTCCCCGCCGGAAATGTCCGTGGGCGGCACGGCGAAGCCGTGGCAAGCGCCCACTCCTTGTCGATGTGGCCGAGACGATTTCTCAACCATGGTCTGTCACTGTGACAGACCCAAGGAGGCCCCATAGAACAAGAGAAGGGGCGATTTTTAACTGATTGATTTTGCTGGCGCGTTTGGGGGGGGGTATGCAATAGCTCATTGCGGGGGGTTACGCAATGAGCTATTGCATGGGTCTGCGTAAAAATTACATCGCGCTGCGTATTTTTGTTGCACTACCCTGTGCAGCGGTTTACACTTTTTACGCAACAGATTGCCGAAAAGGTGCAGGCATGGCTTCCCATAATGAAGTGATCGGAACACCAGCGAACCCGAAGCCTGGTCAATGGGTGCAGACGGAGCGTAAGGCTCACGAAGCATGGGCAAATTTGATTGCTCGCAAACCTCGTGCAGCCATTCTCTTGCATCACTTAGTGGCGCAGATGGGCCATCAAAACGCGGTGGTGGCCAGTCAAAAGACTTTGGCCAAGCTTGTTAGGTGCAGCTTACGCACCGTCCAATACGCAATATCCGACCTTGTTTCGGAGCGGTGGATTCAGGTTGTAAAGCTCAACGGTCCCGGCACAGTCTCGGCCTATGTCGTGAATGACCGCGTAGCGTGGGGGCAGCCTCGCGGAGAGATGGTTCTGTCCGTATTCTCAGCAACGGTAGTGGCCGACCATGATGACCAAGACCCCACCACCCTCGACCATACAGACCTGCGCCGCATCCCGACCCTCTATCCAGGCGAACAACAACTACCAGCAGGCCCAGGCGAACCGCCACCATCTCAGACTATCTTGGACGGTTTGGAGCCAGACCTGCCGTTCCTTGAGGCAGAGGAAACAGACTCGCAAGGCAAGCTAGAGGCCGATGGTCAGGGCCGTCTTATCGACTGAGCTATAACGCGTCAGACTAGCCCCAGAAACGCCACCAAGGACGCAAGGTGGTTGATCGCTGATCAGTCAGCACGGCCTGCGCCCGCTCTAGCTGCTGACGAAGCCATCCCTCCCTTTCCCCGGCTTCCCGTAACCGTTCCCTGAGTTCCGATATAACCTCGTCTTTCGCCTCAACAACAGCCTGTAACTCGCTGTCTATGTGTCGCCTTTCGCTATTCGTATGGTGTCCGTTTTGTGTCGCCTCTGGTGTCCCCTTCATTTCACCAAAGACCCGCAGGATTTCCGCGGTATCAATCCGTGGACGGTCTTGGTGGTCACGCTCTACGCTTATTTTTCCGGTTGATATGTATCCTCTGTAAAGCTGCTGCCTGCCCAACCCGGCCAACTTCGCCGCCTCTGTTACTGTGACCTTTGCCATAGTCTCTCACCGTCGCCTTTTGTGTCGCCCTGTGTTCGCTTCTATATGGTATGATGTTCCTGCCAGAAAATGTACTATGTAACTAAAGACAAGGGGGTGCCCATGCAATCACATGCCGCAGGATTTCCACACCCTGAGCTGATCGGGACATTCCGACAGTTCGGGCCGTTTGGGATTTCATACCAGGTACTCAAGGAAGGGCACCAGACTGACAAGGGTTGGACCGTTGAAATTGAGGTGCCTGAAACCGGGGAGCGTTTGGAATATCCACTCGATGCCATCCTGGATGACCCGGAAGCCCGCTAGTGTTCGCCATCGCTTTTGATCTGACCGTCAAGGAAACTACCAAGCATCATCCCAAAGGGGTGTCAGCCGCCTATGCGGATATTGGCGCCACTTTGGCAGAGCATGGGTTCCGATGGGTTCAGGGCAGCATCTACGTCTGTGAGAACGAGGATATGGCCAACCTGATGGACGCCATGGATGCCCTGACAGATCTGCCTTGGTTCCCGTCATCGGTACGAGATATCCGCGCCTTCCGCGTAGAGCAATGGTCGGACTTCACCGACCGAGTGAAGCGCCTGGGCAGGTCAAAATGAGCAGCGTGATTGTTTTGTCTCGTAACGGCCCTCATCAAGCAGGTGGAGAACCCAGCAGAACCGGGCAATCCGCCCCGGCCAACCTGGCGCCCACGAGACAGATCCCTTAGGTCTGGTGAACCAGCGGGATGATCATCCAATGGTAGACTCCGCATAGGGTTTCATTATGTCCATCATAAGAAGTTACGGCCTTCATTGGCATACAGACCACGCTTCTTGGGGCAGGCCAAATGACCGAGGCACGTTGCTTGGGGCTGCTAGCAGAAGTGCTCGCGCACGACCCGTAGACTTCCGTGATCAACGTGGAATCTATGCTCTATATGCCGACTACGACCTGATCTATGTTGGTCAAACTGGGGCAGGGGACCAGAGGCTATTCAATCGTCTCAAGGCGCACCATACAGATCACCTGTCGGAGCGTTGGAATCGTTTTTCATGGTTTGGAACGCAATGGGTAACTCAGGCTGGGGAGCTTTCAATGGACACCCAAACAGTTCAGGACTCGACCGAAGTTGCTCTCAATGTTCTTGAAGCAATAGCCATTGCCATCTCTGAGCCGAGATTAAATTTACAACGAGGTCGCTGGGGAGAAGCTCAGCAGTATTTTCAGTGTCGTAGGAAACGACACAACAAAAAGGATTTACAATGAAAAATACAATGAGTCTTTACATAACAAAATCTAAAGAAAAAACAAATATTACAAGACTTATTTTTACACCTCGTAAATCCATGTTGAAATTAAGTTTTCTTTTGTTTTCTATTATATGCTTAGTTCAGATACCAGCCTATGCCAATAATAGCTTCTTCTTCCCGAAAGGCAAGATGGTCCCAGCGGCAACACAAGCGCAGCATAGCGAATATATCCCTGATGGATCAATGCTGCCAACCTTCAAACAATACCAAATGATATATTACATTCCAGAGATAATTAAAGATGGTGACATTATAATATATAATACAAATGGGCACATATCAGTTGGCCGTGTTATTGGCGTGCCTGAGGATACAGTTAAAATTTCTGGCAACGAGCTATATGTCAACAATAAAGTTGTGCCGCAGAAATATATAGGTAAGTTTATTTATCGCCCAACTGGAAAAGGCGCTCGCGGATTGGCTATTCCGACCAAAGAATATTCTCAGGTTTTAGGTGGTGTTGATTTTAAAGTAATAGAGTTTGATACGCCAGAGGCCAGCATGGACTTTGGTCCAACCGTTGTTAAGGCTAACACATATTATATTCTTGGTGACAATAGAGATAACTCAAAGGATAGTAGATTTAATGGTCTTGTGAGCATCAATAATATCATCGGCGTTGTGCATCCTGTAGTATTTAGCCCTAATGACTTATGGTCACTTTACCATATGAATGAGGTGATGTTCGTTAAAAACTTAACTGGAAAGTATATTTATATTTACGGGTCAATAAGCAACATAAAGATATATCATCACAAGCATGCGGAGGTTGTTTTTAATGGTAACGATACGACCATAGGTGAAGGCGTAGATTGCATCATGGGCGACGAGAATGATGTATATGGATTAGAGAGTGGTCAACGTATTCTTGTTGGAGGAAGAATATCCAAGATGCACGGCCTCCACCTTAATGACGTGGGTTTATATAATTGCACATTAGAAACTGGCGGGCTCCAGAAATAATAATTTCTAGCTGTTTTCTCCTGGCTGTTTATTCAAATCAAGGGTTGGGCCGCAATACCTATGACCGGCGGCATGTTTTGCGATGACTCTGGTCCACAGTCGACCGCAGCAAGATCTGAAGTGATGATACGGCCGCTGGCTCTGCCCAGAGCGCACAACAAACGAAGGTTTGCGCAACAGTTGCCGAGCGCCTGTTTTACTGGCATCCAACGTTGCGAAATTCAATTGCAAAGTGAAAACGATCTGCAACAGGAATCTGCGTTCTGATCGGCCTTCGCAGCGTCAGCGGACGACCTACCGCACTAGCGTACGATTTTTTCCGAATTCTGACGGGACCCCAAATAGCTCTTCCGGGACCATCAGCTAACTCCTATTCAGGGTGCGACTGCTCCACAGCAGTCTACCCCCTACCCACTCAATCTGACGAAGAGCCTGCGCTCCACACAGTTTAAATCTTTTTATTATTCCTGATTATTGTGATTTAATCGCCATCATCAGGAATGCTGATACCATCATGGTGACTTGATATTGTTTTCCATATTTCCTTTATAGCATTATCATTGTTAATCAACTCACCAACCCGCTTTGACGAAATTTTACCCCAGCGTGAAACTCTCTCTAACTCTATCATAGCAAATTCTGTATCTGATACCTCTATTAGGTGCCATCCTAAATTATGTAACTCATCCGTTAATTCTGAAATAAAGATATCCCTGAGAAACGATCTATCACTTATTTTCCTTACGGTATCTTTTGACATCCTGATTCGCGAGTAATGTTTTCCCTTTTCCTCAGCATAAAGATGAAGGTTTATAATCAAAAGCATTGCAACAATATAAGCGTTCATAAATTCTCCAGGTCAGCAAAATGACGATGTTGGTCACCATAAACGGCGACCTGGTCACTATAAGGTGCTCATTGTTGCCTGTCAAACGGTCGTTTTTGGGAACCTCTAACAAGCTGTCACTGTGACACTTCTTGCCCATCCCTCACCTGGGCATCCCCAGATGGACCAGAATAGCCGTCTCTATGGCCGTCATATCCGCCTTGCTCAAGTTCCCCATGGGATTTTTCAGGCGGCTCTTGTCTGCGGCCATGATCTGATCGGCCATCGCTTTGCCGGGCTTCCCGGAAAGCGTGACCAACGCCTCCCCCGGATATTGGCGACCGGTATTGCTGGTCAGCGGCACCACGACCACCCGCGCCAGATTCCGGTTGGCCGCGTCATTGCTGACGATAACGGCGGGCCGGGTCTTACGGATCTCGCTGCCTACCGACGGATCAAACTCCACCCACCAGACTTCACCGCGCCTCATCGGCCATGTCCGCCAGCAGGGCGCTGCACCATGCCTGTGCTTCCGTCTCTCGCTCTTGATCCGCCGCCATCGCCTTATAGCCGTCATCCAGGGCGGTATCGAGCACATGCGGCCTGAGTAAGTCCTCGATGTACTGGCTCATGTGTCGCCTGCCGACGGTCCGGTACAGCCCGTCGTACACGGTTTCATCCAGGGAGATGGTCATTTTCTTGTGCATGGCACCCTCTTTCATACGTAATACATAACGCCACTATAGCACAGTAAGGCGGGCGTCGGGACGGCCCCCTTAATACCCTTTCGGAATCACCAGCGTCACCCGGCCCTTATCGGTGTGCCAGCCGCCCAGCGGAGTAGGATTGCCGTCCGGTGATGTGCCTTGATTGCTGCTGACTTCAAAACACAGACGACCGCCGCAGGTGTTCCAGTGTATCCGCCCGCCTTCCTTGGCCAGCTCGGCCACCGTGGCCCGCTCCCGGACGATAGCGGCGGCCAGCCTGGCCTTTTCATCGCTCAGCGATCCAACCTCGTGCAGTTGCCACGCCAGGGCGACATACGCCACCAGGCACACGCCAGCCAGCCCGCCAGCGGCCACAGCTACCCATTTCCAGGCGAACCATTGCCCCGCTTTCCGCATCGAGTCTTCGGCATCGCTCGCCGCCTGCACCACACCAGACAACTTGCCGATGACGGGCGTCGCGGCGTCACCAAGGGCCTTTGCAGCCGTTTCCGATGCTCCGGCGAGGGATTGCCTCACGGCGGTGCTTACCGCGTCGCTGGCGGCCTTCTGGATGCCTTGCGCGACCTGCGCAAGCAATGCCCGCTCCTTGGCCAGCGCCGCTCGCTCTGCCGCCAGCCCGGCGATGGCCGCAGCCGCCGCTTTCTGGTGTTCTTCCGCAACGGCCATCAGGCCGAATATCTGCTGCTGCTCGTCCATCCCTTACCCCCTTTCCGGCTTGCTTTACTTCCTATCCCACCAGAGACCACGACCAGCACTAACGCGACAGGTCGTAATCGCGGCCCTTTTCCGGCTTCGGTCGCTGCCGCTCGACTTCGGCCTGCTGTTTGGCGGCCTGCTCGGCCTTGAACCGCTCGAACGCTTCGCGGGCCTGCTGCTTGCCCGCTTCGGCCACCTTGTGGGCCTCGAACTGCGCCCGCACCGCTTCCATGCCCGCCCTGGCCCGCTCCTGCTCGGCTTGCAGCCGCTCGGCCTTGGCCGCCTCCAGGTCTCCCGACAGATCGAGGATGCTGCGGTCGATCTGGCGGCTGGCCCGCTCCAGCTCTCCCGCGGCCCGGGCGCGGGCCAGCCGCTCGGCGACTTCGGCCTCAAAGTCCAGCCGCTTGCGGCTCGGCTCCCCCGTGCGCCGCTCGTAGCCGCTGGCCGCAGGGCCAAGGTGCCGGGTCGGTTCCCGGTCGATGCCTTGGGCTTCCAGGCGGCGATGATCGACGCGGGCGTCTATGCCGGCCTGGCGTAATCGCTCGTTCTGCAAGCTGGCGAACCGCTCCCGCCATTGCGTGACTATCTGCGGTCCGGTTTTCTGGTCGTCCAGCTCGCGGGTTTTCTCGGTGAAACCATCCGGCCCAAGGCGGCGGGTGCTGAGCAGAATGTGGGCATGGTGGTTCCGGTGGTCGCCGTCCGCTCCGGGGACATGAATGGCGACGTCTGCCGCGCAGCCGTGGCGCTCCACGATCTCGCGGGCAAGATCGTGGGCCAACCGTTGCCGCTCGGCGGGGGTGAGTTCATCCGGCAAGGCGATCTCGAACTCACGCGCCACCGTCGAGTTTTTACGCGTCTCTTTCTGCTCGGCGGCGTTCCACAGCGCCGCCCGGTCGGCGGCCCACTCTGGCGCACCATCTGGTAAAACCAGATCGGCGGAATTCACACCACCCTTGCGGGTGTAGTCGTGAATCTCGCCCGTGCGCTCGTCGCTGATTTTCACCCCCGCGCGATAGGCGGCGGCGGCGGTCGCGCTGCGACCCGCCGAACGGCTGACGGTCTTGACGGATAGATGGAAAATCGCCACGGGCTTCCCTTCTGGTATTTACCAGCGCCGCAGGCCGCACGCAAACGAAGTTTGCATAAGTGCGCCATTGCTTTTCGCTGCGGGTTCTTGCACCATGCTCAGGATAACCACATGCGGCCCCTCGTACAAGGGCCTTCAGCGGGGGTAATATGCAGCCTTCACCACACCGGAGCGCACAAATGGATACCATCGACGAACGCATTGCGGCACTGGAAGCAAAGCTCAAACAGGAGAAGGCGAAGAAACAGCACATCGAGGCCCGCAAACGGACGATGGAAGCGAAGAAGATGCGCAGTGAAGACACCCGCCGCAAGATTCTGGTCGGTGCCGTCATCCTCGCCAGAGTCGAACGCGGGGAATGGCCGCAGGAAAAGCTGCTGGCCATGCTGGATGCGGTACTGACCCGCGACGATGACCGCGCTTTGTTCGATCTGGCCCCTATCCAGCCAGCACAAAAATTGTCACAGTGACGAACCAGACAAGCCGATCCGCGCCGCGATTTCCCGGAGCAACCCCAGGGCAATAGCGTTGCCCTGGCCCTCGCGGGCCTTCTGGCAGGCTATCGCCAGTTGTTCGATCAGGGCGGTATCGCTGAGCTGGGATTCATCGCCTTCGCCCCAGACCATGCCTCGATCTCGTGCACGCTTCCACCGCATCCGTTCCGCACTGGTCGTTGCCATGAATTTACCCTCACAAGCCGTCACTGTGACGAAGTATAAAACGGCCACAGAGACGCAGTCAATCTTGGCCAAGCCGATCTACCCACAGAAACAGCCCCGCCAAGGCCCCAAATTTGCCCTACAGCGCACGCAATGGGTGTGGTGGATAGTTCCCCTACCCCCAATCGCCAGAAAAGCGATTTGCGTGCCCGCAATGCCATTCAACGGCGACGGCACCGCACAGCACCCGAAGGAGTGCCCGCTTGCCACGCCTTCGGCGTGCCGGGCACGGATTTGCTTTCAATCTCGCAGACCCTCGCGTAGTACTCCGTAGCAGGCATTCCGCCCTCTGGGCGGTTGCGGTAGCGTCGAACGATTTGCAAGCAAATCGCCCGCCACTCCTCGCTGTTCTTTGCCCCTGCGGGGCCGGAAGCTAAAGCTTTTTTCAAACGCCTCCCAACTGGAAAACCAGAAAGGGGGAGCCGCTGCCGGAGGCAGTGGGGGACAACGTCCCCCTAGGGGGTCGATCCGGCGAAGGAGCGGAGCGACTGAGGACAGGGGGACCAGCAGGGTCCCCGCCGGTGATGTCCGTGGGCGGCACGGCGAAGCCGTGGCAAGCGCCCACTCCTTGTCACAGTGACAAGGACAAGGAAGCCCTAGAGATCATAGATAAGGAGAAATTTTTGAGGTTAATAAAATCAACAACTTGTTAGGTGGGGGTGCACAACCTAGATTGTGCACCCCTGCACATCCTAGATTGTGCAGGTTAGTGCAATATGCACTCTTTATTGTTCGATATGCACATGCTATAAGTAACCTATATTGTGCGATATGCACTTCACAGTGTGCATATCGCATTCACTTTTGGGCAGGGGTGCACAATGTCTGAGATCAGTAATCCACCAGCACGTGACTCAAAGAAATCAACTTGGGTTCAGACCGAACGTGCTGCCCATGAGGCTTGGTCACGGTTAATCGCAAAAGCACCAATGGCAGCCCGTCTCGCCCATGTCCTAGTCGCGCATATGTCATCAACCAATAACGCGGTCGTGGCATCGCAAGCGACACTAGGAGAGC
>JAPTWR010000102.1 GCA_028065135.1 Acidithiobacillus sp. | reverse complement strand
CAGGCCGTTACCGTATAACGGAATAGCGTTTTTTGAGGTTGGCTGGGCGATATTTGGGCGACTCCCCGAAAACCACGCCACACCCCGCGCTGCAATGCTGGTATTTGCTGGTTTTGTCATTTCAGACCCCCGGATTAGTAATCCGATGGTCTACGAAATAGGCGTTTCACACAAAACCACTAAAAGGTGTAGCGTTGGCAGGAGACTTGCAACAGGAACAACTGTTTGCTGTTGCAGAGCAGGCGATTGGAAAAAGCGCAGATTAGCACGACAACTCGTCCATTAACGCGATGAATCCCGACCATGAAACTCATTTATATTGCCAATCTGTCTCATTATATCGCCTAATTCTAAGGACAACTTTCACCTTTCGCGTAGATTTCGTACTGCGCACGAAGGTTTTTTTGGATGGTTGCCTGATAAATCCCAGGGAGATCTGATTCTACTGCATCTCACAAATCATTGATGGATGCATTCTCCAAAAACCAGACAAATGCGGCCCAGTATTTGGCATCCGTTTTAAACGCGAACTTGGTCATGTAAACGACTCGCTTCTGTACCCATTTTTGATTATGTCAGATTAACATGTTTTGGTCCCTTCAAAAAAGGGGTTTGAAGGGACCAAAACATGGCTTATCTGATCTGTGGCAATCTGGATATCAGCCTACCTACTTGAAATGACAATGGGACCCTCTAATTCCTCTCGGATGATCGTTACTCTAGAAAGATTTTCGTCTTTGGCCCAAATTAGACTTTCTCCGGATAAGCTATCAAGCATCTTAGTTACATATTCAGGCGGATCGTCGAGCAGCAACTGGGCATCTATGTCGAGATAGTCTCTTGCTCTTAGGAATGCATACGCACGGGTTGGAAGATCACCTTGGGCGTAGCCCTGGCAGCAAAAAAGACAATGCAACGGATTGATGTTTTTTGCCACACTTTTGAGCGTGTCGTCTTTCGAGGACTTCAGTTTTTTCACGCTGCTGATGGATAAAATGCTGGCACCAAATAGTCTCGAATTTCGCTTTATCGTCACACATGGCCAATTGATCTTGCCGGCTTCCGTACTGCGCCAATAGGAATACAGGCAGTAAAGAGGGATGGCTTTATGTTTCTTTGCATCGGCTACCAATTGATCAATTTGGTAAGTACCATCTTTTCTCTTGTAGTGTAATTGGGCATATCGCTTTCCGTTGATCGAAATGACTTTCGCCTGCACGCGAAGACCAATCCATTTTTTCGTTGGCCCTGTGAACCAAAGCTCCCAATCTGCACCCGTGATCTTTTCCTTTGGGCGGGTAAATGAGTCGATAAAGTACGCCCCCTTCGAGGCCTTCTTCAACTCAAGAACAAAGAAATCCGTAATGGACTCTTCACCAATCTTTGAGTTATACCGACGTGCATTTCGGAGTGTGGACCAAATCCAAGAGGCTTTCTTCTGGGAGATTTTGCAAAGCGTCATTATTGGATACCGATATAACGTAGAGCTAACTGGCGCTGCGCGGCTTTATCGCGCAGCGCCCAGCGACCGAAGTTGAGCGCCATGTTAGATTTACAACCCAATTTCGCGCTCGATGATTTTTTTCTTTTTCTCATACAGCCCCTCTAAAAACTTGTCGTACTCTAAACTGTTGTGTGGGCCAAATATATCCCCCAAAGTTCGCATGTCCCCGAAAAATCGGCCTTTCCTTGACTTGTTCCTTGGCTGATTTATATCTAGAACTTTTAGTTGATCCAAGTGTTTGTAAAGTTCGAAGCTCTTTTGGGTCGAGTATCCAGTTTCCAGGCGCTTGTTAATTAGCTCCTGTAAGTCTTCATAGTTGGCCTCCTCCGTGTTAGTGCCCTTTCTGATATAAACGGCATTTCGTCTTATTCCATCCCCTTCCTTCTTCGGTAGCAGAGGAACAATTTTTGGGTTGTATTCAACTAGCATAACCTGAAATGACTTTCCTCGTATCTTTTCATATTCAGATTCGGTGTAAGTGAAATCGAGGATTTCCAGAGCGATCTCGCTAGGAAGGTAGGAGGCAATCTTTTTACTTATGTCTGATTTGTCCTCCAATTTCTCAAGTCCTATAGCTTCGACGGCGTTATCCTCGGATTGCTTTACGCCGACAACAATTGCTCCCCCACCGCTATTTGCCATAGCCAATATGTGCTTTGCCAGCTTCACTGGCTCAGGCCATGTCTCCTTGAAATCTAGGTAGTCTGTCTCGCCAATGTTGCCTTTGAGCAAATCTCTAAGAGCGCTCCGTGTTGGGCTTTCAAAGAATTTGGCAAATGCTTCGTGCTGTTTTTTTGTGAGTGCCATGATGAAAAATCTAACGTAAATTCGACGGCACTGTCGGTGCCATGTAACAAGGAGATATGCCATATATCATGCGATGATTTTCCTGTCGGTTGTAGATGAGACAGAATGCATCCTTCTGTCTGATGGGCGCTGATCCCCGCTGGGCGGATGGCCCTGTTTTGCGGGGTTCTCCGCCTGCCGGTTGAGGGCTATTTTGAGACATTACGATCATACCAGCATTTCTTTACGGATAACCCTTCGTAGCACTCGTTCTAGTGCCCCATCCTGCGCGGTCATCTGTTCCCGTAAGGCGGCGTTGATCGCGGTCTGATAATTGCCGCCATGTTCTTGCGCCTGCTTTCTGTACCAGTCCAACACGTCGTTATCCAAGCGGATGGTCACGCGGGTCTTTCCCTGCTCTACGGCGACGGCACCCCGCCGGGCCTGGCTGAAATCATACTCTGCTTTCATGGGTTCGCACCTCCTGCATATGCTTTGCGTTCTCCTGGGCTGGCTTTACGGGCGGATATGAGGCGTATTTCATCTTCACCGCGCTCGGTGTACACCACGATCAGTACTCGATCCAGGAAGTCCCGCCCCATCGTCACCAGACGCTGCTCACCTTCGGCATCCACATCCTCCGTGGTCAGGGCGCAGTCATCAAAAAAGACCCCGACGGCATCGGCAAAGTCCACGCGATGATCGCGCAGGTTGGTTTGCCGCTTTTTGTCGTTCCAGGTGAATCTCATGCCTCATGATTGCACAAGTGTACACCAAAGAAAAGCCGTTGTGTGCGTCCACCACCTTTGGCACTCGGGTTGGTGTCCGTCAAACGATCCTTAGTCGGCCATGCCGGACAATTTCCGGGAACGTGCTTGCATAACAGATTGTTGGACATGGAGATAGGCGGACGGAATGATGGAGCAGTAACCTCCGCGCCCTGCGCCTGTCCGGCATCCTGGCTTCCCTGGAGGCCCGCAACCGGCAAGCTGTCGATGGCCAACTGGCCTATACCGAGTTCCTCGCCATGCTCCTGCAGGATGAAGTGGCCCGCCGGGACCAACGGAAATTCGACACCCTCCTGCGTCAGGCCCACTTCCGGAATCACAAAACCCTGGAAGACTTCGCCTTTGACCGGTTACCGAACCTGAACCGCTCTCTGGTGCATGATCTGGCTACGGGTCGCTACCTGCAGGAGCAGGCACCTGTCCTGATCGTCGGGCCCTGTGGCACCGGCAAGAGCCATCTCGCCCAGGCGCTGGGGCATTGTGCCATTCGCCAGGGGATGGACGTGCTCTTTATCACCCAAGGTGATCTGGTGGGCTCCCTGCATGCAGCGCGGGCCACCGGTGGCTTTGACCGGCGCTTCCGCCAACTCGCCAAAGTGACGCTACTGATCATCGACGACTTCGGCCTCAAACCCATGCGCCCGCCCCATGATGAGGACTTCCACGATCTCATCGCCGAACGCTATGAGCGAGTCTCCACCATGCTGACCAGCAATCTCGACTTCGCCGAGTGGGGGGACGTCTTCCCGGCCAACCGCATGCTCGGAGTGGCCACCCTGGATCGGCTACGCCACGGCGCCTATCGACTGATCCTGGAAGGCGATAGTTTTCGCGCCCCACGACCGCTCCCGGAATCCCCGAAAAACACCATTGCGAAAGGAGCCAAAAACACCCATTCTTAACACCGTTCGAGACCCCATTTCAGGCACTTTGAAATGGCGCCATTACGCCGCACATCGGTGGCGCCATATTGCCGGTCAGTGACAACATATGGATATCTCAGGTCATACCGGCGATGCGCCCGCCATGGCGGTGCTTATCATGCCGCTATTACCCGCTACGGCTTCCGGCATTGCCTTCACCTGTGACCCGATCGATGGCCGTGATGATCGCTTGATTATCCATGCGCAATGGGGGCTGGGTGAGTCTCTGGTGAGCGGGCAAGCCGCCGGGGATGAATACCTATTCGCCGAAGACCCATTAGACGACCATTTATGGCCGCTTGCCCGGAAGCTGGGCAGAAAAAGCCAAAAAACAGTCCCGTTGGCAACGGGTGGCACGGAAACCCGTGCCACAGGTTCCGACGAAGCCGCAGCTTTTGTGTTAACACCCTCACAGGCCATGGTGCTTGCCAACCTGTTACGGGATGCTGCCCTAGCCCTCGATTTCACCATGCCGTGCTACGATTTGGAATGGGTTTGGGATGGCCAGAGTTTCTGGTTGACGCAGGCACGACCGGTGACCGCACGTGCGCGTCTTACCTACCCGATCCTGCAGGAACAGCCGACCTATTGGTCTCGGGGTAATACTTGCGAGGTGGTACCCGACCCCCTTTCGCCGGTGGACTGGAGCAATTCCCGCAAGCTGGTCAACGCCCTGCTTGAGCAGGGTTATGCGATGGCCGGCTACCCGCTGTTAGAAGGGGTTCAGCGCGCAGGATTATTCCATGGTCGGTTGTATCTTGAGCTATCTCTTATTCAATGGGAGGCATACGACGCATTAGGGGTATCGCCAAAGGCCATGAATACCCTGGTTGGCGGCCATCAGCCCGAAATCGAGTTGGCGCCCCCGTTACTCAGTGACCGATTATCCAGACTGGCCCGCATCCTACGTTACCTGACGCTGGCTCCAGGTCGCCGTCGGCGGGCCGATAAGGCCGTTGGCGACGCCATACTCCAAGCGAAACGTTGGCGGCAGCAAGCGCTTCCACAAGATGGCAATGGTCTGAAGGATGTGTTGATCCGCTGGTTGCGAACGGTGCGCGGGGCATCGGATATTTTTTTTCTGCAAGGGTCCAGCGGCGGCAGTCTGACTTTCCTGGTGCAGCAACTGGAGAAACACTTTCCTGGGGAGGGGTATGCCCTTGCCACCGCTCTGCTGGCTGGCGGGGTGCCGAGTGTCACCGCCCAACAGGGCTACGAACTCATGGCGCTCGCACGGCTTGCCCGGACCGACCCCCAAGTTGGGCCGTTCCCCGAGTCTGCTGCGGCCAGCGACGACTGGTTCGCTACCATACCGCCATATAATGAATTCCGTCGGGCTTTTACCGAATTTATCGAACGTTATGGCCATCGTGGTTTGTACGAAACTTACCTGCGTAACCCCCGCTGGCGGGAGGAGCCCGGCTATCTTTTGGCATCTTTAGATCAGTTGGCCAGCATCGATGAATCGGCCCTTCGGGAAAGACAGCGATCCGCTGAATCCAAAGCCATGCGGCGCATTGTTGCAACCGTTCCGTTCTGGTGGCGACCTATTATTGCGGCGCTGACCCGTGCAGCCCGCAAAGAGTGCAACCAGCGGGAATCTGCCCGCAGCGCGGTAATTGCCTATCTGGAGCCGATTCGGCAAGTGCTGCTTGCCGCTGGGGCGCATTTGGTTGCGGTGGATGGTCTGGATAGGCCTGACGATATTCTTCAGTTGACCATGCCCGAAATATTCCAGGCGTTAGCAGGCAAGATACCATCTGCCGGTCTCCGTGCGCGTGTTCTTGCACGTACCGAGATGTTCCAGTCTTGGCTACGGGAAACGCCGCCCGAGGTGATCGTCGAGGATAAACACCATCAGATTCAGCATGGACAGGGTCCGGAATCTATGGGGACAGAACGCAAGGGAGAACACTTCCAAGGGGTGCCTACCGGTACTGGAAGCATCAGGGGCAAAGCACGTTTGCTCCGTCATCCTAATGAGGGACACAAACTGCTTCCCGGTGAAATTCTAGTGGCCCCATCCACGGACCCCGGGTGGACACCGCTATTCCTCAAAGCTGGCGGACTGGTAGTGGAAACAGGCGGATATCTGTCTCATGGTGCCATTGTCGCGCGAGAGTTTGGTATCCCTGCGGTAATGAATCTCCCAGGAGTCTTTCTAAAGCTTAATGACGGGGACTTGTTGGAAGTGGATGGCCAGAAGGGCACCGTAATTTGCCTAGAACGTGAAGACACACATTAAAAATGTCACATATAGTTCTTGGCAGGGGACAGTGACGGCATCGCATATGAATCTTACAGGTCAATAAGGGGCTGAAATGGGAATAGAAGGCATCCTCGAAAAAGGTTTTGTTACCACCAGTATTGATACAGTAGTCAACTGGAGCCGCACCGGCTCGCTCTGGCCCATGACTTTTGGGCTCGCCTGTTGCGCAGTCGAAATGATGCATGCCGGTGCTGCGCGTTATGACCTGGATCGTTTCGGCTTGCTTTTTCGCCCCAGTCCGCGCCAGTCTGATCTGATGATTGTGGCCGGGACCTTGGTCAACAAAATGGCTCCGGCTTTGCGTAAGGTCTACGATCAGATGCCGGAACCGCGCTGGGTCGTTTCCATGGGATCCTGTGCCAATGGCGGTGGTTATTACCACTATTCTTACAGCGTAGTGCGTGGCTGTGACCGCATCGTTCCCGTTGATATTTACGTGCCGGGCTGTCCGCCGACGGCGGAAGCGTTGATTTTTGGCCTGATACAGCTACAGAAAAAAATCCGTCGCACTAATACGATAGCCAGGTGATCTATGGCCGACGTACTCGACAATTTGCGCACGCATCCGGGCGCAAGAGCTCGGGGGACACTGAGCAGCGCCCATCCGGAGCGTGGTGAGTTTACGCGGCGCACAAAACAAGTCTTTATAGGTAAGCATAAACTATGCGATATTATGATACATAATGCCTTATTATTATCAGTAAATGTAGATAATAAAAACCACTAAACCCCCACACATTTTGTATTAATATGGAGCTTAATATGGTAATACGGAAAGCAAATAGGATGGACACAAAAAAGATATGGGATGTTCGCATTGCGGCAATCCGCGCACAGTGCAATGGATTCTATGAGAGAGAAGTTATAGAAGCATGGACGGATGACCTTAAGGGCGATATTTCAGATCAGTTTATGGCCTGGGTTGAATCTTCATTCTATGTGGCTATGGATGATGTTGCGATAGTTGGCAGCGGTGCCATAAATATAGAGTCTGGACAAATCGATGGTGTATTTATCCATCCCGATTACATGGGCCATGGAATTGGGCGAAGAATGATGGCACATCTTGAGGGGTTAGTACTTTCGACGGGACTCACCGAGATCTTTCTTGATTCCACGCTTAATGCAGCCCCATTCTACCGAAAGTGCGGATTCAATGGGGAAGCCGTTAGCACCTATCCGTCGCCTAGAGGCTTTGCCATCGATTGCGTACGCATGACCAAGAGCATTGGTCGCAACCAATGTTAGGTGAGAAAAAAGTACGTGGCCGATAGTGAAAATAAAATTTCGGTTCATATTGGTAGCACATTTACTGGTTAAAATAATAATTAAGCCAATGCGCTCTTAAGACCACGTATCAGGACGATTCCGGTCCTGATTTTTATGGGATGGTGGGAGTGTTCGATAGCGTTATTTCATGCTGTCTCCATAACGACCCGGCGAAAAAAACTAGTGAAGCAATCATGCTTATACTATTAGTTGACAAGCCTCCGATGATCGCATATTCGTGGCCTATGGATGAACGTGGTTTTCCGACGGCATTACCAGAATTTCAGCGTGTCTTTCCAGATGAAGCGGCCTGCGCCTCGTACCTAGAGTCCCTGCGCTGGCCAAAAGGCTTTATTTGAGCCCGTGACCTGCCCGGAACCCAATACCGAAACGATCGAGAAAGTGGCATCGAATCAGCTTATTAGCTGCCGTTGTCAACCAATAGTATAAGCATGGAAGCGATTGATTTCGAAGACAGAATAACGCTGCCATTCTGACGTTCCACTGACCACTCATCATGGTGTCGGCATGGACAAATCAGTGGCACCCTCATCCATTATTCGATAACCCATCGCCCGGTAACCGCGCTGACGTTTATCCCACATCCGCAATAGTGCCGGGTGCCCGGTATCAATGAAGTCAAGAATGCGCACATGGGTCTTGGTGGCATGCTCCCGGTGCAGCCGGCCGGCGTACTGCTGCAACGTGCCTTTCCACGACACCGGCATTGCCAGGGCCAGCGTATCCAGTGGCGGATGGTCGAATCCTTCCCCGACCAACTTGCCGGTGGCGAGCAGTACACGAGGGGCATGCGGTGGCAGCGCGCCAAGCTCCGCGATGACCAAAGCACGCTCCTTTTTGGGCATCCGACCGTGCAGAACGAATAGTGGCGACACTTTCCCGCCCAAAGCCGCACGAATGGCGTCGAGATGTTCACTGCGCTCAGTTAGCACAAGCACTTTGCGGCCTTGGACGATAGCGTTTTTGATCGCAGTCGCAATGGCACCCGTCCGGGCCTGGTCATTGGCAAGGTGCCGGAACACCTCCTGAATCCCGGCTTCGGGCAGCAGGTCGATGCGCGAATGAAAAAATCGTGGTATCACCGCGAGATCATGTGGGGCACTGGCTGGTTTCGCGGCCGTATATCGAATCGGTCCGCACTGCATGAAGATGATGGGCTGCTGACCATCACGGCGAATCGGCGTGGCGGTCAGGCCGAGCACATATTTCGCTTTGACCCGCTTCAGGATGGCGTCAAAAGACGCCGCGCCGACGTGGTGACATTCATCCACAACGATGTGACCGTAGTTCTCGACGATGGGATTTACCTCACCATGGCGTGACAGCGACTGCATGACGGCAATGTCGATCTGGCCGGTGGACTTGGCTTTACCACCACCAATTGTGCCAACCACGCCCTTGCTCACGCCGAGGAACGACTGCAGCCGCTCCTGCCACTGCTTGAGCAATTCGGTGCGATGTACCAGCACCAGGGTGTTTACGCCATGCCGGGCGATCATTGCGGCCGCCACGACGGTTTTGCCGAAGGCGGTGGGCGCACACAATACGCCCGCGTCGTGGCTCAGCATCGCGGTGATAGCCGCCTCTTGATCAAGGCGCAATGTGCCAACGAAATGTACGTCGATGGGTTCACCGGGAACCCGCTTGTCACGCAGTTCGCAGCGGATGCCGTTGTCGCGTAGCAATTCCTGCGCGGCGTCGAGGCAGCCGCGCGGCAGGGCGATGTGCTGCGGATAGTTTTCTGCACAGCCGATGACGCGCGGTTTGTCCCACACCGACATCCGCATCGCCTGCGCCTTGTAGAACTCTGGATTCTGGAACGCGGCAAGGCGAATCAAGCGGTTGGCCAGTGGCGGGGGCAATTGGGCTTTCTCGAAGTAGAGGAGATTGCCCAATGTTAACCTGAGCGTCTTTGGCATTGCCCCGGATAACTTCGTTATTGCTGGCGTTGAACGCGTCCACGGCGTCGCCAGGTCTTCTTCATCAATAAAGGTGACGTCCAACGGATGGGTCCCATCCGTGGCGCGTAGGATGGTGGGCTCGATATCCTGCGGCGCCATCGGCTGGATGGATGCCAGGAAAGCCCATTGATCAGGGTACGGACGCAGGTCGGTATCGACGAATACGCTACAGCCCGTCTCGCGCGGCTTTTTCTGCAGCGGCAGGGCGATCAGGTTACCAAAACCACCCTTGGGCATCGTGTCCTGATTGGGAAACAGTCGGTCATAGGAATTCAGCTTCAGTTGCCGAGTGCGCGCACAGGTATGGCTGATGATGGCCGTACCCAGGCGACGTGCGTCTCGTGCGGCCACCTTGTGGGCAAAAAATACCCAGACATGTGCGCCCTGCCCGGAACGCGAAATCTCCAGGGCCGCTGGGACGCTGAGTGCTTCGCAAGAATGCACGAAAGCGCGGGCATCGTCCTGCCACTCGGCCTCATCGAAATCGACGGCGAGAAAGGTGCACGTGTCATCTTCCAGCAAGGAATAGACGCCGACCGTATGCTTGCCGAGCAAATGACCGTAGATGACCGAATCGGACAGCGGAGACAGCCGCCGATTACCACATTCCCCGCACTTGATGCGCGGCTTGTCGCACACTCCGGGGCGCCACTCATTGGCGCAGGCCGGCGCGTATCCCGACTTACCCGTACTCTTGCTCTCCCAGCGGACGGGATAGACATCTGTTCGCCCACGAAATAGCCGACGAAACAGCGCCACCTTTGCCTCGGCTGAAAAATGGGAGGGGGCTGACTCCGGCACGGGCGGCGTTGGCTCAGGCGGTAGACGCCACGCGATACCATGCGATTCCAGCAACGCGACCAGGCGGGCGTTTTCCTCCCCTAACGCCGCGAACGAATCCTGTTCGCCTATCGTACTGGCTGGAGCGTCAAGGTGAGGATTTTGTGGCGTCGAGGATTTCATGGGCGATGCCTATGATCCGTATTTACCGGTATAGGTCCCCCAAAACTTGTATTTTCTCTGGTGTTCCTGATAAAGGCGTTGCTTATAGGCCGTGTGATCTTCCCAATCGCCCCAGCGAGAAACGCGCGCTGCTAAAAGATCCAGTTTCTGTAAATAGTGGACGCCATGGTGGTAGGTTTTGGGTTTGCCGCGGTGAAGGATGGATTCCACCAGAGCACGGTAAATCACGCAGGCGGCAAGGTTACGATCCGCTGCCAAAAGTTCCTCAGCGAGATCCTGCAACCCCCAGTAGTGATCACCGTTGATCGCTGTGACGTGGGTGAGCACATACTGCTCCGCGTCGTCCAGGCTCCCAACCTGCAGCAAAAATTGCGCATTGTCGAGAATGAACTGGGGACTTGCCAATAGCTTGGCCGTCTCTTCGGCGATAACATTCCCCCGCTCTGATTCCCCGAGAAGGGCGATCAGCACATCCAGGGTGTTGGTATTGCGGTGTCTTCGAAAAACCCGCCAAGCCACAGGAATCGCAAGATTTCCGCATCCTTGACGTGGATAGATCGTGAGAAGCAGTTCATCCCGCTGAACGGATTCCCTACACTCATCTGGAGGGACCCGCTCCAGCCACGAACGGGCATTGTCGAGATCATCGCATTTGAAGTACACCCGGCCGATGTCCAGACACGCGGCGGGAGAAGGGTCCCCCCAGGCGGCGATGCGGGTTTTTTCAAACAAAGGGGCGTCACCCAACTGGCGCGCCAGGGATTCCACCCCGCGCAGGTGATCGCGGCGACGGTATTCGTCAACTGCTGTGTCCGCCTGGGCCTGATACCGCGCGATCAGCTTCCGCAGTTGATCAGCGGGCAAGAACTGGCTGGCCGTCTGGAGCAACTCACCCCGTACGCCGTAGTCATCTTCTTTGAGAATTTTCGCGGTTAAATCCGCCATAGCCTCCTTATGAGAACAATCGCGGGCATATTCGACGAAGAGTTGCGTGGCATCCTCGCGGAAAACGTCACCAAGGGAGCCATTCGAATCGTCGCATCGCTCGATGAGCACCTTGTCCAAAGCAAAAAATTCGCCCACCAGAGCAGCGCCACTACAGGGATCAGGTGCCCCTTGCCGCAGAAGGTCCAGTACCGCGCCCACCTCGTGGGCGAAAGCCGAAGCTTCAGACCAAGGGATGAAGCCGTCAAAGTCCTTCATCTGCTTGAGCTTACTCCGGTATTTTTGCAACGCCTCGGTGGGGGTGGCAATCAGGCATTCCACCCACTCGCTGACCGAAGGGTTCTCCGCAGCCATGAGCACAAGGGACCTCGCCAAGTGTTCTGCGCCTAGCCCAATGAGCCGGGTCTCCTTGTCCTCGGGCGTTATCCTGAGGTCTGCATCGGTCATGGGGGAAAACACGGTCACAAGACCACCGTGGAACTTGGCATGCTCAAGTTGTATTCAGCCGATGACATGATCAGGAGCCCCGCGTCGGAGAATGGCTTTTGAGCCAGTAGATTGGATTGGCGTCTCCGCTCATCCCAACATATGCGTCTCACTATCGAACTTATTGTAGTAACATGAAAAACGGGGGTCAATGGCGGCGGCGGACTTTTTGCGCCGACATGGCCTCCTTTGCAAAGGGGAAAATGGGGGGTTGGTATAATAGCAGGTCTTTTTACCCCAGGACTGGCTGCTGTTCCGCTATTGCCGCAATCAATGCGAAAAAAAGCGATGTTGCCATGCGTTCGCAATTGGTATCGCGACTGCTGCGGCAGGGTAGTCAGAATCCCACCGCCTCAAGTTTGGCCAGAAAGCCTATCAGAATAGGTGACGTTTCCGTATTTTTTAGCGGTCCTCCTTGAACCCTGGGAGCCCGTATCTCATGTGTCGCTTTTGCAAGGTTTTTGAACTCATGCATCCGCGGAGCGGCTTTTCCCTGCCAGGCCAATCCTGGCATTGGCAACATCAAGATTCTGCTCGATTACGAACTGACCGATCATGGCTTTTAGATCAGCGCTCACAGCATAGGCAGCGTCCCTGGCGATGTCGTCAGGGACATTGGCCGCCCTGAAGGCGCGATATAAAGCGAGCGGGCTTTTCATGACATGAACTCTTGTGTATGGAAAAATGTGTAAACAACTATAGTTAATCAATATAATCATAAAGATAATATGAGGTAGCGTAGCAAATATCGGCATAATTGTAAACATCCGGGGCGCGCTCAAGAATGAAGTAAAAAAGCCTGTGAAGTGATGAGGACCAGATACGCGGATAGTCCATTGGGGCCAGGACACTAAGCCCATCAACAGGCCGGATACATGTTTGCAGTCGAACCAAACCTACATCTACGGCATCTTGCAAAACCGGGGACGTTCATACATGCAACACCTATGGTCCAATGGGGCCGGAGGTGGAAGATGGGCGAAAGGTACCATCAGTTGAGTGTGGATGAGCGGAATCATCTGCAGAGAGGACTGAATGCTGGGCAGAGCTTGAGAGCCTTGTCCAGGATCATGAATCGTAGTCCCGGCACTCTGAGTAGGGAGTGCCGTCGTGGCGGCACCAGGCAAAGCTACGATGCCGTCCGTGGTCGGGATTGGGCGCAGACGCATCGGCGGCGCGGCCTGTGCAGGCTGTTGAACCTAAAAAAGCAGTTACGGCCCGGCCAGAACAGGAATCGCCCCATCTGGTAACCACGGTGATTGGGTAATTGGGCGACGATGTAGCGCACGAGGAGGTCCCATGGCTGGTGCCCCAGCAACCGCTCCGCAGTCTGGCGAACAGCCCGTAAGCCTCGGCGGATATTCTCAATTCCGCGTTCAACCTTTTTCTGCGCGGCATGCATGGGCGTCAGGTAAAGCTGGGCCTGTCCAGCGTGTTTCGTGCTTCGGCCTATGGCGGACAGCAGCAATGGACGGCTGGTGATGGCCTCTCGCCGGGATTCCGGAAAGGCCAGTCGGGTATACCAGCTCCACCAATTGTAGATCAGCCCC
>JAPTWR010000065.1:52281-55615 GCA_028065135.1 Acidithiobacillus sp. | reverse complement strand
CGGGAACAGCGGGCTGCTGGCCCGGCAGATGACCGTTCTGCTCCAGAAGGCTCTGGCGCTCAGTGACGATCACGAATTGCGCACCGCCTTGCGTGCTGCTCTGGGGCGGCAATTGCAATGTATCGACGGGGCACGCTGGGTAGGCGGTATTCTGGCACTGTTGACGGAAGATCACCGGCACCAGGCACTGCTCGACGACGGCGTTCAGCGTCTGCGTCGATGGCTGGATGGTGAAGATACGCAGCACCTGCTGGCCGATCAGATCGGGGCGATTCTCAAGCGCGCCTATCCGACCCTGTTCGCGTGGATGGGGGCGGTCATGGACCCGGCCACGCTGAGTGAGAATCTGGCCCGCAATCTGGTGAAGGCGGCGCATCAGTTGTTGCAGGAAATCGCGGATGACCCGGAGCATCCCCGTCGCCTGGCCTTTGATCGCTGGATGCAGGATGCCATTCTGCGTTTGCAGACGGATGCTGCCTTCCAGGCTCGGGTGCAGCGCTGGCAGAATGGTTTGATTGCCCATCCGGCGGTGCAGGCCTATGTGGATGGCCTACTCCGTGATCTGCGCTCCTGGCTGGAAACCGACCTGCAGCGCCCGGATTCCCGGTTACAGGGGCAGGTGCAGCGCCTGTCCCAGCAACTGGGCCTTTTCCTGGGCGAGCAGCAGGCCTTGCGCGACGCGCTCAATGGCTACCTGGAGGACAGCGCCCGCCGTCTGGCGCCTGCCCTGCGCGATGGTCTGGCCGAGCATATCGAAGCGACGATACATGCCTGGCCGGATAGGGACATGGTCCTCCTCCTGGAGGAAGGGGTGGGTACGGATCTGCAGTACATTCGCGTCAACGGGACGCTGGTGGGCGGAATGATCGGTATTGCCATTCATGCCCTGGCTCTGGCGGTGCCGCTGCTGATATAGCCTCCCTATCGGCCAGCAGGGCCGGGATTGGAGGAACACGCCCTGGCGTGCGGCAAATCTGGCTGCCTATCCATGCTTACTCCGCTCGCGGCCAAAAGCTGGCGAGCCAGGCGGCTTTTTACGTCATTGTCGGCGGTGAAGTACAGAGATATCCGGGCATGACGAGGTAGTGACGGCGCCGTATCCGTCCCGATGGGGACACCCAACCGGCGACATAGTTGACGGGCAACTCCGTCATTGCCATCGACGACGGCAATGTCCCCGCCCAAGGTGTCGTTTATCAGGTTGTTGATCCAGCAGTAATGGGTACAGCCCAGGACGACCACGCCAATGTCCGCAGTGCGCGCGGGCTGGACCCGCATCTGTAGATAGCGGCGGACGCGGGCACTCCAGTCCGTATCCTGCGTCTCGATGATCTCGGCGAGACCGGAGCAGGCCAAAGGGCGGACACGTTCCTGCCCGTTTTCCAGTCGGCCCAGAAGGTTTCGCAGTTTTTCGCCGTTGACGGTGATGCTGGTGGCGAGCAGGAGAACTCCGCTCTGCGGGTGGTCTGTCAGCGCTTTTCTGATGGCGGGTTCGATACCGATGATGGGTATGTCGGCGCGTTCCCGCAAAGGCGCGACGGCGGCGCTGGTAGCGGTATTGCAGGCGAGGACTACCGCATCTACGCCGGCGCTGATGAACCAGGCATAGGCTTCCTCTGTCCACTGCCGCACCTGCGCGGGACTTTTGTCGCCGTAGGGAGCGTGGGCGCTATCGCCATAGAAAAGATAATGCGCGTCAGGCAGGCGACGCAAGCAGGCCAGCAGGGTGCTGAGCCCGCCGATGCCCGAGTCGAAGATACCGATACGCATCAGTCGTGCAAAAATGCCTGCTTGGCGAGCAGCGCGGCACCGCGCATGCCGGCGAGGTCGTCATCATTGCCGCGTTTCACTTCGACATTGCCGCGCAAGGCCGGAATCAGATCCGCATCGAGGCGCTGCAGCATGGCCGGCGCGAAACTGTCCCAGGCGGCGCTCATACCACCGCCAATTCTCACGATGCCGACATCGCTTACCTTGAGGATATGAGCCAGTGCCTGTCCCAGGCAGTCGCCAGCCGTCTGGAAAGTACGGATGGCTTCAGCGTGACCAGCGCTGGCCATTCGGGCGATGACGGCGGTATCTGGCGCGGTGCCCGTCAACTCCACATAGCTGGATTGTACGCCCCGCGCCGAGGCGTATTGCTCCAGGCAACCCTGATTGCCGCAGCCGCAGCGCCGTCCCCCCGGTACCACGATAATATGGCCGATTTCCATGGCGCTGCCATGCTCGCCGCGCCAGGGAAGGCTTTGCTGTATCCAGCCACCACCGACCCCCGTACCGAGACCGACATAGAGCAGATTTTGCAGATCGGGCTGCTCCTGACGTTCCTCCCAGAATTCGCCATAACCCGCTGCGTTGGCATCATTTTCGACCAGGACGGGGAGTTGGCAGGCGGTGCGCACGGCCGTTTGCAGGTCGAACTGAATCAGTTGCGGGATGTTGGGGGATTGCAGCAATATGCCGTCATCATTGATAAAGCCGGGGAAAGCAATGCCCACCCGGGCGATGCCGGGGTGATGCCGACGCAGGTCGGCAATACCTTCAGTCAGGAGCGTAGTGACCAGCGTGGCGGCGCTTTTCGGGTCTGGAGCCTTGCCGCATTTTTCGCGCAAATCCACTTCACTGCGCGTGGAATCCAGAAAATCGTTACCTCGAAAGACGCCAAAGCGCAGGTTGGTGCCGCCCACGTCAATGCCGATGGTCAGGCCTTCAGCCATGGGCAACGACCTCTGCTTGTATCAATATGGTATGCGCTTTGCCCGTCTGGACTGACCAGTCCAGATCCAGGCGCAAGGCCTGCATGATCTTTTCAAAACCAGCTTCCGATTGCGAGACGGTCAGGTGCGGTGCGCTCTGCCAGCGCACCGGCGGATTGAAATGCAGGACGATTTTGCCGCCCATAACCGCATCCTCCAGGACAATTTCTCGGGTCGCTGCACCCTGAATGGGGCTGCCAAAGCCACCCTGTGACTGGCCATTGGCAAAGAACTGTCCCGCCGGGCCATCGCAACTCGGCATGGCCAGAAAGAGCCGGCTACGGAAACGCTGCGCTTCCACCCGCTTGCGGGCTGACTCGATCCGATAGTCCACCGTGAGGTGG
Organism: Acidithiobacillus sp.; assembly: GCA_028065135.1. The sequence goes on along the minus strand of JAPTWR010000065.1, from coordinate 52,515 downwards.
TTTTCCACCAGGGTGTAACGTTTGCTCACCGCCCATTCGTCCGCGACGCCGCCGGAAAAGTGCGGGGCGTCCGGCAAACTGCTTTCGCTGTAAGTGACAGCGCTCTCGTCGATCCATTCCTGAAAGCTGTGGCAGGGTGTGGCGTCCGGAGTAAGGTCTTCAGCACTGATGTCGGTCTTGAAGCTGATGCGGTCGTGGGCGGAAGCGATGCCTTCGCTGGGGGCTTCATGCGCA